>JBJEOJ010000159.1:0-7968 GCA_051880655.1 Acutalibacteraceae bacterium
AGCATTATGATAGGGCATATCATGCAGCCGGCATTCAGCCGTGCGCTTCGCCCCGGAATTAAGGACGAGGAAATCATGCCCGCAACCGTCGCACCGGAGCTTCTTCAGGATTTACTGAGAGGAAAATTAGGCTTTAACGGACTTATTGTAACTGACGCACGCATATGGTGGGTATCACCTCAAAAAAGCGCCGCCACGATTTTATTCCTGAAATGCTTATGGCAGGCTGTGATATGATTTTGTATTACCGTGTACATGATGAGGATATCGGTTATCTGAAACAGGCTCTTTCCGACCATCCGGGAAGACGGTAACATTTATTCCGTATACTCTTTCTCAAGAAAAATGTCACAGGCACTGGCAACCGGTCTGATTGGTGTGGCTTTGTCAGCTATTGGTTATACCACGGCAACAGCATACGATACTGAAGTTGTTAATAACATTTACAATGTCACCTGTCTGATTCCTGCAATCGGTTTCCTTCTGATTGCAGTTGTGATTCAGATTTTCTATCCGTTGGATAAAAAACGTGTTGCAGAAAATTCACGGATTCTGACTGAAAAGAATAAGAACAAAGAGAACAATTAGTGTATACAAAAACTCAAAATTCAGGTTGAAAAAAGTCAAAGAAACATTGTTAAATCTTAAAAAGAATGTTTCTATCTCATCAGATAGTCTATTCAATTTGCTTCTTATATGATAAAAGCCGACGGATTGCTCCATCGGCTTTTTGCTTGTGCGCCCGGCATGGGCGATAACTTGGCGGTGAAAGTCCGCTATGCGCTTGGTAGTAGGAAGCATTAGCCGAAGGCAAGGGTGTTCACCGTGAGGTGAAATCTGAAGGAAGCCGGATTGAGGGATGAAAAGTTCCCGATGGGCAAAATTCCGGACCGACGGACAGAAATCACATATAAGGCTGTAATAGGCGGACGACTCTGCAAGTCAAGAAGAAGTCCAATACTACCCGAACCTATTGCAGTAGATGTGGCGGTTACGGAAGGAAGGTTATCGTTCTTACCCGGGGAGGTCTGTAAGATATGCTCCCGACAAGAGGGATAAAAAGGATCCCACAGGAGTAAGCCGTGTCGAAAGGCAGCGGTTGAACTTACAGAAGTCAGCTTCACCCATAGTACCGATGAAGTGGCTAATCACCACTGAGGAAAGGGGTGGACGGTAAGGAATTGTGTGAAATCAAAGTTGATAGATTGCGATTGAAAACAGTTGCTCTACGGGAATGACTGAGGGTAGACTGGAAGTTGAGAGTAAAAGTCAAGAATGTTTAGTAATCATCAAGAGAGAGGTCACAAACAACAACTTGCTGAAACGCCGTGTACCGAGCAGTACGCACGGTGTTGTGGGAGGACGGCGGTTAGCCACCGCCTCCTACCCGATTCAATCATTTGAAAATCTTTGCTTCTTCAGGTTGTAAAGCAAGTATCAAACAAACATATTGAAATAATTGCAAAGGTCATTGATCTTGAATTCTGCAAAATCAAAAAGTTCCTGAATCGGGCACGGTGTTTCTGTTGTAACCCACCATTTGACAAGTCCGACAATTGCGCCTGCATAGTAATTTGCAAGCATTGGAATCTGATTATTCAACCGTTCGTTCAAATCCTTAATTGTTTTTATTCTGTCAGAAATAAACTCCGCAACAGAATCATGAAGAGCAGTGTTAATTGCAATTGAAAATTTATCATCACTGACATATGCGAGAAGCTGTTTGTTTTGCTCAACAAAGTAAAGCACTTTTGAAATCATTGACATACAGCTTTTTTTCATTGAATCGGCAGTATAAATATTTTCAGGCTTATCCAAATTGAGCTTTGAAAGCTGGATCTTAAAACATGTGTTCAAAAAATCATATTTATCAACAAAATGCTTATAAAATGTTGCCCTGTGAACAGAAGCTTCTTCACATATTTCAAGCACCGTGATGTCCTCAAATCTCTTTTTTGCAAGCAGTCTGAATAATGCATCCATGAGCTGATTATAAGTTCTTTTAACTCTGATATCCATTTTTTTCATTTTATTAATCTCCTTTTTTAATTGTTTTCGTCATCTTCAAAAAAATCTTCTTTTATACTGCTTATTAACTCTTTAAGTTTTGCAAGCTGTTTTTTTGTGTTCTTTTCAATTTCAAAGTTATTGTGAAAATATCTGCTTGAATATTTGCTTTGCGGATTATTCTTTTCCTTTCTTGCAAACCTCATTTCAAATTGCTCAATTATTTCATTTATTTGCTCTAATCCTTCATTTTTTGCATTAGTAATTTTATCATTACCTCTGTCAATGCTCTCCTGAATTGAATTATATTTATCTTCAATTGTGTTTTTTACCGTATTCAAGCCGGATGAAACAGTTTCAAAAGCTTTTGAAAGTTTAATTTGCAGGTTGCGGATGTCAAGCGCTTTAATAAACGAATGAATACAGTCAACAGCAAAAACAACAAGAACGGCAGATGTAATACCGATGATCAGATTATCACTGAATTTTGAAATTATTTTGTCAATATGCGGGTGAATAACGTAGACAAAGCCCACAGATGCAACACCCCAATAAAGCGTGTGTTTAAGGCAAATTCTTCCCCTTATATTCAAAAATTCATAAGTATAATCCCACCATCGTGAATGAAACAGCGTTTCCATAAGGAAGCTTGTTATGTATTCAACAATGTCACACAAAAGCATTCCCAAAAGAAAAACCAAAAGAGGTCGGTCATAAAAAGGATTATAAAGAAAGACTGTCATAACAAGTGCGCCTGTGCCGTAAATCGGACACATCGGACCGGTTAAAAAACCGCGGTTAATGAAACGCTTTTCGCCAATTGAACAATATGTGCTTTCAACAGCCCAGCCTGCTGCGCTGTAAAAGAAAAATATAAGTACAAATCTTAAAAAATTAATCATAGTATAATCATCTCTTTGCAGAAAAATGCAAAGATAATTTCCTTTCTGTTGATTATAAACATCGGCAGAGACCGAATGCTTATATTTCTTTAACTTTATTGAGAAATTTTTCTTTGTAATTTTTGCTCAGAGAATAGCGCAGTTCATTTGCTGCGCAGTATTTATCCGCAAGACAAATCACAAGTCCTTCAACCGATGTCGGCGGAGCGATGGTTAACGGCCACATGTGATGAGAAATTATTTCAATTTCCTTTTGACTGATGTCGGGACAAAGCTCTTTTGCATTCATTGCAGCATAATGCGGGTGCTTATAACCGTGCAAACGGTGCCATTTTCCGCTTGTTCCGTCACGCCAGTCATAATAAAACAAATCATGCATCATTGCGCTTTTTGCGGCGCTTTTGAAATCCCAGCCGAAGTGCTTGCAGATTTTATAGGAAAGATAAGCAACCGATGTTATATGCTGCAATCTGTTTATATCAAGATGTTGTTCATATTGCGCAAGATACTGAACTTCGTCGCTGTAATATATATCTTTAACAAATTCAAAAAAACTGTCGCTGTTGTCATCTGTTAATTTATAAGTCTTGCAGTATTCGTTATATAATTTGCTCATATGTTTATCAGTACCTCTTTAATTATGTATTCTTAACAAACCTATCATAAATGAACCTTGCAACTGCATCGTCATTGTTGGTTTCGATTATACCTGTTGCAATTTCTTTCAGCTCATTACAGGCATTTTCAACTGCATAAGCTTCATCTGCTTTTTCAAAAAGGGCAATATCGTTCATATTGTCACCGAAAGCAATTATTTTGTCTGCACCAAGCATTTCTTTAACTTCAAGTGCACCGCTTGCTTTTGAAACACCTTTATGAAAAATTTCAAGAAAATATTCATCGCAGTAATTATCAGGATAAAAATTACAATCCACATTATCATTTTTTAAAATTTCATGATAAATGCTTTCAATGTTCTCTTTTTTGTCAAGCGTCACAATATAAACAAGATTTTTTGAACCGTCAAGTGTATAGCTGTCAGTCTGAATGAAAGATTTGTTATAAAAATTTTTGCGGTTCATAACATAATCCTTCTGAGATTCGGTTAAGAGCTTTTTGTATTCAATAGACATATTTCCGCCGCATTCATAATACATGAGCGGATATTTTCCGTTTTTTTCAAAAATGCTGACAATTTCCGCACCGACTTGCGGCTTTATGCTTTTGACATTGAGCGTTTTTTTCTTAACAGGGTCATATATGCACACACCGTTCATAAGAACAAGCGGAAGTTCAAGATTAACGTCTTTGAACATCGGAATAACAGTTGAATATGTACGGGCAGTTGCGGTTGTGAAAAGAATACCCGAATTAATAGCTTTATTGAGTAGGGAAGCGGTTTTGGCCGTTATAATTGCATCATTATTTAAAAGCGTTCCGTCAAGATCGGATAAAAACAGTGTTTTCAAATTCTTATCCTCCGAATATATTGAAGAAAAATCAATTTAATAAATCTGTTAATAATTATTTAAGTTTACATATTATACTACTTTGTATACAAAAAGACAACTGTCTACAATAAAATATTTTAAATTTCTTGTAAATTTTTAGTTAACACATTAATCAACTAAATTTTTTATTATATGATTATTTTTGTTTTTTTCTTATCAAAAATAAGTGATTATAAAAATCTAAGTCACAAATTATCCAATTGTCTTGACTTTGCCTCTGTTTCTGATATAATTATGAGCGTAAATTAAATGCGGGTATGGTGGAATTGGCAGACACGCAAGATTTAGGATCTTGTGCCGCAAGGTGTGCAGGTTCGACCCCTGTTACCCGCACCAAAAAACAACAAGATCTTGCATGGTCTTGTTGTTTTTTTATACGTTTAATTTTTATTGTTTCATAATTTCAATTGTAATCTCAGCCATTTGTTCGGGCGTTTCCTTATATTCTCTTCTGATCCATCCATCAAGCAGACCGTAAAGACCATATGAAAAAAATTTTTCTCTATACCATTTTTCCGGCAATTGAGACGAATCAGAGCGCAGCATAATTGTTTTGAAGCTGTCAAAAACAACCGTTTCAAGAGCGGAAGAGTAAAGTATATTCAGGACGGATTTAATCTCATAATTAAAATCATAAAAAGCTGTGGCATTTTCAAGATCAAAATTGCTTCTTTCTCTGATATTGTGCTCATCACAGTAACGATTCCATAGTGCAGTTAATTTAAAAACCAATGCGTCTTCTTTTGTGTTGAAATATCGAAAATATGTTGCTCTTCCTACACCGGCTTTTTCGGCAATTTCATCAGACGTTATTTTGTTCAGAGGTTTACTGTTTAATAAATCTAAGATGGCATCACTGATGCATTCTTTCAAATAATTTGTTGTTTTGCTGTTGCCGCTCATATTATGTACTCCTTATATTTGTTAAATTTTATTAAAAGATATTGACAGATTTGATAGATATAAATATAATTGTGATACGATAGTATCACAAAGATTTTATCGTATCAACTTTAACACTAAATTTTTAAGAAGTCAAGGAGATGTTCACATGAATTTTTTCACAAAAGTTATAACTGTTATTTTAAGTATCTTTTTAGCGATTGCTGAATTGTTCGGCTTTAACGAGGGAGCTGTTGTTAAGGATAACTATTTTTCAAAAGTAACTACCGATAAGGCTCTCGAACAAAAATATACAGGAAAAGGTCAATATCCTGTTTCAAGCATTAAAATTAAATCTGACACAAAAAAGATAGGAAAATATACTGTATGGTATCCGACAGAAGCAGAAACCAGCACAGAGACATATCCTCTTGTAATAATGGCAAACGGAAGCGGTGTCAAAGCTTCGAAATATAAACCTATTTTTGATCACCTGGCTTCATGGGGCTTTATTGTTG
Source organism: Acutalibacteraceae bacterium (assembly GCA_051880655.1). Lineage (GTDB taxonomy): Bacteria > Bacillota > Clostridia > Oscillospirales > Acutalibacteraceae > UBA6857. The sequence continues at coordinate 5,821 of JBJEOJ010000159.1, forward strand.
TTGGAAATGAAGATGAAAACTCGTGGGACGGTTCATCAACAGCTGCAAGTCTAGATATGATGTTGAAACTAAATCAGGATGAATCGAGTGTATTTTATAATAAGATAGATTTGAATAATATCGGTGTTGCCGGACATTCGCAAGGCGGAGTGGGAGCAATCAATGCAGTTACCGCGCAGGATAACGGAAATCTATACAAGACAATTTATACGGCAAGTACAACGCATATTGATTTGGCAAAAGGCTTGAATTGGTCTTATGATGTTTCAAAAATCAATATTCCTTACTTTATGGTTGCCGGCACATTGAGCGCAGATGCAGGTGACGGTATTGAAGGCAGCTCAAATGTCGGAATTGCACCGCTTTTTTCTTTGCAGGAGAATTTTGCTTCAATATCTGATGATGTAATGAAAATAATGGCCAGAAGAGTAAACATTGACCATGGAGATATGCTTGCCTTTGCAGACGGATATATGACTGCATGGTTTATGTATCGGCTTAAAGATGATAATGAAGCCGGAAAGATATTTGTCGGTGACGATGCAGAAATTCTCACAAATGCAAATTGGCAGGATATCGAAAAGAATTTTTAATATTATAACATTATATTTTACTGAATATTTGCTTTTTGAACAGTAAATATAGTAATTTAAAAATCTAGTAATATATACTTTTTTCAATGGAAAAAACGGCTATCAAACGATAACCGTTTTTTTGTTATTTGCTACCCTTATTTTCCCTTTCTCTGATAATAAACCGGGTAGGGGTTCCTTCAAGACCGAAAACCTCTCTGATCTGGTTATCAATATATCGCTGATAACTGTAATGAAAAAGCTGTGCGCTGTTAACAAAGCAAACAAATGTCGGCGGTCTTGTTGAAGCTTGGGTGATATAGTAAATTTTAAGCCTTTTTCCTTTATCTGTCGGAGGTTGAACTCTTGTTGTTGCCGCCGCAAGAACATCGTTAAGCTTACCGGTTGAAATTCTCATGGCGTTTTGTTCGTCAACAAACCTGATAAGCTCAAATAATCTGTCAAGCCTTTGACCGGTCTTTGCCGAAATGAAAATTATCGGTGCATAGGACATAAACGAAAAATCATTCATAAGCTTTTTGCGGTAGCTGTCCATGGTTTTTCCGTCTTTTTCAACGGCGTCCCATTTGTTGACCGCAATGATGCAGGCTTTGCCCATTTCATGTGCAATTCCGGCAACCTTTGAATCCTGTTCGGTGAAGCCTTCAATTGCATCAATCATAATGACACATACACTGGCACGTTCCACTGCCATTTTTGCACGAATAACGCTGTATTTTTCAATTTGGTCTTCAACCCTGCTTTTTCTGCGAAGCCCGGCTGTGTCAATAAAAACAAATTCACCGTATTCATTGCTGACAATGGTGTCGGTTGCATCTCTTGTTGTTCCGGCAATATCGGAAACGATGGCTCTGTCCTGACCTGAAATTGCATTGACAAGTGAGGATTTTCCAACGTTGGGTTTTCCAATGATTGCAACTTTGATAATTTCATCTTCATCGTTTTCATCGGAGCAATCGGGGAGATACTCGATAACAGCATCAAGAAGATCGCCTGTTCCGTGACCGTGAACTGCCGAAACCGCAATCGGATCGCCAAGTCCTAAATTATAGAATTCATAAAATTCGGCGGGTGTTTCACCAATATTATCGCATTTGTTTACACAAAGAATAACAGGTTTTCCGCTTTTTTGAAGCATTGTTGCCACTTCCTGATCGGAAGCTACAACACCTGATCTTATATCTGTTACAAGAATAATCACAGATGCGCTGTCAATTGCAAGCTGCGCCTGACGTCTCATCTGTTTTAAAATGATGTCATCGGAATAAGGTTCGATACCGCCTGTGTCAATTAGCATAAAATGTCTGGAAAGCCATTCACAGTCGCCGTAGATTCTGTCTCTTGTGACACCGGGGGAATCATCAACAATGGAAAGTCTCTGACCGACAAGCTTGTTAAAAAGCGTTGATTTTCCCGTGTTCGGACGGCCGACAATTGCAACAACAGGTTTTACCATAAACTTTTCCTCCTTTTTATTCAATTATATTTTCAAACAATATATATCCGTCGTTTTCAACCGGATAAATTTTGGTTTCAAGCTCTTTTTGTGCTTCGT
>JBJEOJ010000160.1:0-7959 GCA_051880655.1 Acutalibacteraceae bacterium
GTCTCGGAACAAGATTATCTTTGATCTTATTATAAATCTGTGTAAGAGTATCAGTACCTATTCCGAGAACCTTTGCCTGATTGAGCGTTGTCACAATCGCAGTCATGAGAGCAATCATGGCAGGATCTTCTTCAAAAAAGCGGTTTTGACTTGAATTGAGATAATAGGTTGCATAGTTGCTCATTGCATCGGGATCAAAAATCAGCTGATTTGAATAAATCGCGCCGACTGTGTCAGAGCCTGTAACGGTCGGAACAGACATAACAACGCCCTCGATATCTTCAGAACCGTATTCTGCAAGATAAGCGGAGAAAACCGTTCCGCCGAGGCAGTGAACATACATTTTTACCTGTTCGTGACCTGTTGCCTGTTTAATTCTGTCAACATAAATTTTAAGCTGTTTTGCGCTTTCGCACGGGTCAAGTCTCCAGTCATATCTGAACTGATAATCATAAAGACCGTAGCCGGATTTTTTGCCGTTGATTCCGACAGTCGCAGCGTTCCAGTTCACGCCGGTGTCGTTTTGCGCATTTGCGTTTTCATCAAGCTGAATTGTTGAAAACATATATGAAACCTTTTCATAAACAACATCGCAATATTCGTCCCATGCCTTTTTGCCCTCAACAGGCTCTTTGGCAATCGCCTTGGCAAGTGCTTTCATAATAACTACCGCACTGTCTTTTGTGTACTGAACTTCATCTTCAACAACCGGATAGACTCTTTCTCCGGTTTTGTCGTTGTAAAGCGTGTCCATTCTGCCGCCAACAAAGACAATCGGCAAATCGTCTGCCTTTTCGCCTGCAGCAAAAGCCTGAACTGCCACTGTAAAAATCATAATGACAGCAAGAAAAACACTGATAAACTTTGAACTTAATCTTTTCATGAATCTGAATCCTCCTATAATAGCCACCGGATTAGAATTTGTTTATTGTCATTCTATCATATGTTAACAAAAAGTTCAAGTTTTTTAAACAATACATATCTTAAAAATATTTAAAAAAACGAAGCTTAAACATGCAGGTCTTTACGAAATACAAGTTCCGTTAAGATACATTGATTTTGCTTCGCTTTTTTATTGGATTTTTTATTTTACCTTTACAGAGACAATAGATGAAAATCCGCTTTCAAGCTTGTTGCTTCCTGCGTTTTTAATTGCTTTGACCTTGTAATAATATGTCTTACCTGTCCAAAGACCTTCATCTTTGTATGAAGCAGTTGTCGTTGTTGCAACTCTTCTGAAAATACCTGTTTTGGAATTTCCTCTGAAAATCTCATAAGTTGCAGCTCCCGTAACTGCGTTCCATTTGAGTGTTGCACATTTTGTTCCGGCAGTTATCTTAAGTGATTTCGGAGCAGACGGTGTGAGATAAAGAGTTGTTTTTCCATAGTCTGAACTGTAATAATTCGTGCCGGAAACAGTTTTATACGCTTTGACGGCATAAATATAAGTTTTTCCGGGCGTCAGATTTTTCAGCTTATAAGAGGTTGATGAAGTATCGGCAACCTTCTTATAAGTTTTTGATGATGAATTATAAAGATAAACTCTGTATTTTGAAGCACCGGCAACCTTACTCCATGAAAGCGTTGCGCTTGTTCCCGAAAGCGACGAGCTTACTTTCACATTTGCAGGAACAATATAATAGGTGAGCTTTCTTGCAGCTTTTCCGTTATATTTTCCTTTAAATTTAACAGTTACGGTATATTTGCCGATGTTGGTTCGGCTGCTCGGATAAGTAACGGTATAGTCAGTGCCCTTAACAAGGTTTTTGTTTGCGGTGTCTTTAACAATAACAGACGGTGTTTTCGCTTTTCCGTCATAAACCATTTTTGTTGACGAAAGCTTAACTGTTCCGAGTGTCGGTTTAAGAACCTGCTGATAATTATAAATTCTTGAAAGCTTTCCGCCGCTATAGTTCATGAACTGCGGATATGAACTGCTGCTTCTGACGGTAAACTGCGAGGTGCTGTTGCAGATTGCATAAAGCAAACCATTAATACACGATGGGAAGGTCGTATGGGCAATATTCTTTATGAACCATGTATAATCCGGGAACAGTGCAGTTGAAGAATCAACTATTTTATCTCCCGAAACATAGTTTGCACAGCCGCTGTTCGTCACAGTATTAAGATAAGATGTAGAAAGCGTGCTTCCTTTTTTTGCACATGTTGCCCCGAAAGAGGTGTTTTTGGTTTCAACCCATCCGTCACCCTGCTGATCGCATCCTTCATAAATCGGGTCAAAATCAACATTATATTTTGAAATGATGTTAATTTTCATTCCGTTCTTTCTGAGCGTTTTGAGAACCGACGGAAGATTTTTTTGAACGGTATTTTTGAATCTGTCGGTTTTTGCAACAAGATTTTTATAGCTTCCGGTTCTGGCATTTTTACCAAAAACGGTTTTCAGTGCATCTTCATAATATTCTCTGCCGACCATTGCCCAATATCCCGGCATGGTCGCATAAGTTGCGAGCAAAAGTCTCGGAAGAATTGTCGGTGCTGCCTGCTTATAAATACTGTTTGCTATATCTGCGCCGAGTTCCATGCCGATGTTGCCGAATATCTTGTAAAAAGTATTAAGCATTCCGGAAAGTTCATCGTCATCGTTAGCACTGGTTTTTGAAGCATATTTTTTAAGCTGTTCGGTATCAAACTGAATTTTTCCGGAAAACGGTGCGCTGACAATCAGAATACCGTTACACGCAGGGGCATAAAAAATTGATGTGTCAATTTTCGGATCACTCTTGTAGCGAACAAGATAAGCGGCAAGAATATCACTGCCCATACATCTTCCGATAACCTGAACTTTTTTCTTTCCCGTTGCGGCAAGCACCTTATTTATGTATGTTCTGAGTGATGCGGCAGTTGCCCATGGGTCCAATCTGCTGTCATATTCAAACACGTAATCTCCGAGCGTATAGCCCGACGATTTCTTCGTTGGGGCAGGCTGAGCTTTTATATATGAGCCGTTTGAGATTTCGCCGTTTTTGTTAAGACGCTGATCTTTATAAAGCGGTGCAATAAGATCATAAAGCGTGTCACCGAGATAGTTCCAGTTCTTTGTCGTATAGCTTTTTAGAGCCTGTGAAACTATTTTAGACATATTTTCATCAATAACATCGGAAACCGATGTCGACATCGGATATACCTTTTTGCCGTCTTTGTTATAAATGGGCGTTCTGCGCCCTTTGATATAGATAACCGGCAGTTTTGATGTTGTTGCCGCATCAACTGTTGAAGCCGGTGCAGCAATACTGAACACAAACAGAGCACAAATAACAAAACATAAAATCCGCTTTAATATTTTCTCCATTTTTTCGAAATGCCTCCAATCTGAATAAGTAAATAATATAATTATATTACTCATCTTACATGATATGAATACTAACACAAACAAACGGCTTTTTTATTCTCAAAATTAATATAAATAAAAACTAACATAATATTAAAACAAATTTAACAAAAAGCTATGGAATCCTCCACATTTGGATTCCATAGCTTAATATTTTAGAAATTCTTTTATTCGGAATATTTTTCAATAAGAGCCACAGCGTCTCCGATTGTTTCCAGATCAAGAGCTTCACGGTCAGGAATTTCAACATCAAATTCATCTTCAATTGCAACCGCCATGTTGACAAGCTCAAGGGAATTGAGACCGAGATCTGTTCTGATATCTGTTTCAGCAGTCAGATCTTCCGGTTTTACATCAGCATATTCACAAATTACTGATTTCATTCTTTCAAGTGTTGTTGCCATGATTTTATTCTCCTTTTATTAATTATAATGATAATAACAAACGTAATCTTTACCGATAAAGTTCGGCGAAAAAGACATTTTTGCTTTCTTTTTATTTTATCGCTGTTATGATATGCTGTCAAGCAGTTCGCCGATTGTTATATCGGGATTTTCAATTCCCGCAAGAATAACTTTCATTGCGTTGCTATGAAGCGCTTCAATATCATCTGCGGTTGAAAGCTTAACTCTGTACATATAATTAATGTTGATGCCCATATCTTTCGGATCAGGTGAGCAAATTGTATAAAGAGGCGTGAAATATCTGCCCAGATCATATGTTTTGAAATCAACCTTAAACGGAAGATTCGGCATAATCGGCACGGGAATCCAAGAGAACATCATGCAGGCCGGACCTTGAATGAGATTATAGTTATAAATCTCTCTTGAAAGATCTCTTGCTGTGATATAAGGATAGGTACCATGTCTGAAAAGCTTTGTTCTGACTGATGTAATTTCATCAATTGCCTGAGAGAAAGTATCATCTTCGGGAATGATTGTTCTCAGCTGAAGCGGTTGTGCAACACAGCCGGACATATTCTTTTCTTTGTTTGTTGCACGCTTGCTGCACATTGACATCATGAAAACGTCGTTGGTTCTGAAGTTAATTGAGCTGCAGTGTGTACGCAGACCGAGCTGAAGTATGCTTTCAGGTGCGATTTTCTTTTCAAGGCAATAATTAAAAATTTTCTTTGCCTGTTCCGGCTCAATGTACTTGGTAATCATTGCACACTTGTCATAAATCGGATTATAGGCAGGAGGAACACGCAGGTTGGGATTCTTTTTCTTCTTGCGATAATTTTCAAGAAAAGCAGGTCCGTGAACGGCTGCATATATAGGTTCTCCGCCCTTGAGGAAGTAATCGGTATAAAACTTTTTGTGTTTTTCCATCTTTTTTGTGTCGGAAAGACGAACAAATTCTTCATTGATATAATCTTCGTATTTATCAAGCGGTTCGGGCATCGGCTCGTTATTTTTCAAAGCCTTATAAACCTTGAGAAGATCAAAGAAGAAAATAATGGAGCCCATAGCGTCCATGTTCAAATGACTGACATTAAAATAAACGCCGTTTCCGACACCGTCGGTTTTATAGAAATAAATTCTGAAAGTTTCATCTTTCAGGAAATAAACAGGCTTTTGCGCATCTTTTGCAAAGAAAGCGTCCTGCTCTTCAAAGGAAGAAAAGTGCTTGACGGGAACTTTGTATGTAAGCGACGGCAAGAAATACTGCTTGATTTTTTTGTCAACAACAACAAAGCGAATACGCAAACTGTCGTTTCTTTCAATCTCAATGTCAAAAGCTTTCTGAAGAAGATCAAAATCAATATCCTTATCCACGGTGAAAGATACCGGAATTTGCGTAAGCTGCTTATGGAAGCTGTATTTAACCATAAGATAAACCGTTTCCTGCGAGGGAATAATATTATACAACTTATACGGCGGGAGTTCTTTCTTTTTCATCAATTATCGCTTCTTTCTATATTTTGTTACAAGGTGTTTGCATTTAGTTAATGATAGCACAAAGGCGCAGATAAGTCAACATCCGACGCCTTTTAAAATTAAACTATTAATAAAAATTAAATAAAAATTCAAGCCTTATATCCTCTTTTGTGTAACAATTCGCACAAAGAAAGAATAAAAATCACTTTTGTGACACAGCAGAATCCGCAAGCTTATACTCCCGAATAAGCGTTAAAGCCTCCGTCAACCGCAATTGTTGTTCCTGTGATAAAGCCCGAATATGCTTCGTCGCAAAGGAAGAGCAAAGCACCGTCAAGCTCCTGCGGCTCACCGAAGCGTTTCATCGGTGTTGCGGCAAGAATTTTTCCCGTTCTTTCCGTTGGCGTTCCGTCCTCGTTCCAGAGAAGAGCCTTGTTCTGGTTTGTTGAAAAGAAGCCCGGAGCAATGGCGTTGACACGGATTCCGACTTCGGCAAAATGAACTGCCATAAACTGCGTGAAATTCTGAACCGCCGCTTTTGCTGCGGAATAAGCCGGAATTTTGGTAAGCGGACGATAAGCATTCATGGAAGTAACCATAACAATACAGGTGTTTTCCTTTTGCGCCATGTCTTTTGCAAAAACCTGCGTCGGAATGAGCGTTCCGAGAAAGTTGAGGTTGAAAACAAAAGAAATGCCGTTCGGGTCAAGATCGAAAAATGTCTTAATGTTTTCGTCTTTCTGCGTCAGATCAATTTTTTCAAGTGTTTCTTTGGTTGTTGTTCCTTTCGGGTTGTTTCCGCCGGCGCCGTTGAGAAGAATATCGCATGTTCCGAATTTTTCAAAAATAACATTTCTTGCGTTTTTCATGCTGTCGCTGTCAAGAACATTGCAGCCGACGGCAATTGCCTGTCCGCCTTCAGCCGTGATTTCATCGGCAACCTTTTGCGCCGCCGCCTCATTCAGATCAAGAACGGCAACCTTTGCACCCTGACTTGCAAGCGTTTTTGCAAAACTTCCGCAAAGCACTCCGCCGCCGCCTGTTACAACGGCAACTCTGTCTTTCAAATTTTCATGTTTAAACATTTTATCATATCCTTTCGCATATTGCTATTATTTATTATTTTACTGAATTCAAAACCGCCTGCATAACTTTGTTCGCAACCGGAACGGCAAGCGAATAGCCTGAGCCGCCGCTGTTTTCCATGCAGACAACAATGGCATACGGAAAATCACTTCTTTTAGAAAAGCCGTAAAACCATGCGTGACAGGGTTTGTCCGAAACTTCGGCAGAGCCTGTTTTTCCGCACATTTCAAGACCGGGGAATTTTGAATCTCCGTAATAATCCGCAACATTGGAACGCAGCATTTTTTTAATGGTTTTTGCAATTTCCGGGTCAATTGTTATTTTTTTGCTGACTTTTCCGTTTTCCGATTTCAGCGTGCCCGATGACTGCGAAACAACATAAGGTGTGACGGCTTCGCCGCCGTTTGCAATTGCGCCGGCAATCATCATCATATGGCAGGGATTGGCAAGGGTTGTATACTGCCCGATACCTGCCCAACCGAGGTCAAGTTTGGTGGAATCGCTGACATTGAAATAGCTTGCCTTTGTCTGAACCTTTGAGATTTCAAAGCTTTCGCCGAAGCCGAGTTCCTTTGCGGTCTGCGCCATTTTTGTTTTTCCGAGTTCATCGGCAAGTTCGGCAAAAACGCTGTTGCAGGAAACATTGAGTGCCCTCTGGAAGCTGAGCTGTCCGTGGCCGGATTTGTTGTTGCAGATAACATCGCCTTTTCCGGTGTTATATTTTCCGGTGCAGGTAAAGGTGCGGTTTTCAACATCGGGAATGTTTTGGAGCGCACAGATTGCCGTTACAACCTTAAACGTGGAGCCGGGCGTAAACACACCCGAAAGGCAGCGGTTAAGATAGATTCCGTCATATCTTCCGCTTGTGTCGGTGTCAATATCGGACGGTTTGTTCTGCGGATCATAAGTCGGCGAAGAGACCATACATACAATCTCGCCGGTTTTATAGTTATAGCAGCAGATTGCCCCTTTATTTCCGTTCAGAGCCTGATAAGCTGTGGCGCAGACATTGGCGTCAATTGTCAGCTTAACATTCACGCCCTTGTCTGATTTGACGGCATCATAAACACCGTTTACAAAATTATAGCCTATCAGCTCGGAGCGGTACATCGTCTGAACACCTGTTGCAATATATCCTTCGGCGTCACCGACGGTATGAAGCGTTGACAGTCTGACATAGTAATTCTCGTTATATGTTCTTGTTCCGTTTTCGGTTTTAACGAGAGAAACACCGTTTCTGTCATAAATCGTTCCCGCAGTTGAGAGCTGACGATTTGAATAAACATGGCCGTTGATTCTTTTTGCCGCCCATTCGTCGCCGTGAACGATGAAGGAATACATCATAATGATAAGCCCTATGAAGAATGCGCCGATAAGGGCAAAAATAACATAGGCTCTTTTGGTTGTATTTTTCAAAATTCCACCCCCGTATACTTTTGGAGAAATGAAGTTTTTGTCAGGTGAGCTTAAACACTTTCGGATAGGTTCTGACATCGGCCGATTTGATGAACGCAAACAGCGCCCACGAGCAAATCATGCTTGAGCCGCCCTGACTGACGAACGGCAATGTTACACCCGTCAGCGGCAGAATGTCGGTGATTCCGAAAATGTTAAGGCTTGTCTGAAACAGCAGTAGCGCCG
>JBJEOJ010000161.1:0-19693 GCA_051880655.1 Acutalibacteraceae bacterium
GCACTGAGAAAACCGATAAGCCCCTCTTGAATCAGATCATCCTTTTCAATGCCGCTGACGTTAAACTTTGAACACAACGCCTTTGACACAGCATGATACCTTGCATAAAGCTCACCCCATGCCGCCTCATCATTGTTTCGGCAAAGACCTACAAGAACTTCGTCCGACATTGAAGAATAATCTTTCATTAAATGACCCTTCCGATGCTTTTTGAACAAAGCAACATATACATACTCATATATAAATAATACAGAAATTTTTTCACTTTGTCAATCGTATAATTAGACAAAAGGAAACACCCTTTTTTGTCAGATAGCACAATGAGCAGATACTCACCCATTTATCCCGGAAATAAGATATTCTTCGGGCGCATTTTCAAAAAAATTCATTTTTTCGCCGCTTGACGGGTGAACAAATTTCAAGCTGCATGACCACAGTTCAATCCGATTATTCTTGTCTTTTGCACCGTATCGCCTGTCACCGATTATCGGGTGCTTTCTTGAAGCAAACTGAACTCTGATCTGATGGCTTCTTCCGGTCTGAAGCTTAACACGGACAACATCACAGGTGTTTTCATTATACACAATTTCGCCGACAACCTCATAAGTCAGCTTTGCCTGCTTAACTCCCGCACGCTGACGTTTTACAACATAGGTTTTGTTGGTTCTTCGGTCTTTATAAAGCAAATCACAAAGCTCGCCGCTTTTGATTTCAAGCTTTCCGTGAAGCGCAGCAAAATATTCCTTTTCAAAAGTGTGCTTTGAAATCTGAGCCGAAAGGCTTGCTGCCGCACTTTTTGTTTTTGCATAAACCATAAGCCCGCCGACATTTTTATCAAGTCTGTGAACCGGATAAATTTCTGCACTGCACGCATTTTCAAGAAGCAGAACCATACTTTTTTCTTCGCCGTTTCCTTTTTCTGAAATTATGCCGGCGTCTTTTGTGCAAACAACAATTTCATTGTCTTCAAAAATGATTTGCATAACTGACCTCTTTCAATAAAAAAGCTGCTTTGCAAACTGCCTGTATTAAAAGCAGCCGCAAAACAGCTTATCTTCAAACACTGTTGTTATTTTGCATAGTCAACAGATCTGGTTTCTCTTATGATATTAACCTTGATCTGACCGGGATATTCAAGCTCGGATTCAATTTTCTGAACAATGTTTCTTCCAAGAAGAACCATTTCAGCATCAGAGACCTTTTCAGGCTTAACAATAATTCTGACTTCACGACCCGCCTGAATTGCATAGGCATCTGAAACGCCGTCAAAGGATTTTGAAATATCTTCAAGCTGTTCAAGACGCTTGATATAGTTTTGAAGATTTTCTCTTCTTGCACCCGGACGTGCAGCGGAAATTGCATCTGCCGCCTGAACAAGAACGGCAATAACGCTTTTCGGCTCAACGTCTCCGTGGTGAGCAGCGATGGCGTTGATTACAATGTCGTTTTCTTTATATTTCTTTGCGTATTCAACACCAAGTTCGATATGCGAACCTTCCTGAGAATGGTCAACAGCCTTACCGATGTCATGAAGCAAACCTGCTCGTTTTGCAAGCTTAACATCTGCTCCGAGTTCGGCAGCCATAAGACCTGCGATGTATGAAACCTCAAGTGAATGGTTCAGAACATTCTGACCGTAGCTGGTTCTGTATTTAAGACGACCGAGAAGCTTAACAAGTTCGTTGTGAACACCGTTGACTCCGGCGTCAATAACAGCTCTTTCGCCTGCCTGACGAATGCTCATTTCAACCTCACGGTTGGCTTTTTCAAAGATCTTTTCAATGAGAGCCGGATGAATTCTTCCGTCGGCAATCAGCTTTTCAAGTGTCAGTCTTGCAACTTCACGGCGGACAGGATCAAAGCTTGAAATTGTAATAGCTTCCGGTGTATCGTCAATTATGAGATCAACACCTGTTATTGTTTCAATTGCACGGATATTTCTTCCCTCGCGACCGATTATGCGGCCTTTCATTTCATCATTCGGCAGCGGCACAACCGAAACCGTTGCTTCTGCGGCATGGTCGGCAGCACAGCGCTGAATTGCTGTTGAAATAATTTCTCTTGCGAGTGTTTCGGATTCATAACGGGTTTTTTCCTCAAACTCTCTGAGCTTCACGGCTTTTTCCATCGTGAGAGTTTCTTCAAGAGTGTTAAGCAAATATTCCTTTGCCTGTTCCTGAGTATATCCCGTTATTTTTTCAAGTTTTTCTAACTGAGTTCTTTTGATGCTTTCTGCTTCGGCGAGTTTGGTTTCAGCCTGCTTTAATTTAGAATTTAGCAGTTCATCTTTCTTTTCAATTGCATCGGTTTTTCTTTCAAGGCTTTCTTCTCTTTGATCAAGCCTTTTTTCCTGACGCTGAACCTCATTGCGTCTTTCACGCAATTCACGTTCTGTTTCTGTTCTTGTTTTGTGAATTTCGTCTTTAGCTTCAAGAATTGCTTCGCGCTTTTGTCTTTCGGCTTCGTTAACAGCCTGATTGACAATTCTTGTTGCCTCTTCATTGGCAGAACCGATAAGCTTTTCAGCAGTGTTCTTTCTGTGTATTCCACCGGCGATAAAGCCGATAACTCCAAAAACTATTGCACTAATTACGGCAATTATAATATAGATTCCAACGTTCCCCAAAGTAGCAGCACCTCCTTCTTTGTTAATTTTGTCAGTAACCAATCAATAAGATTGTTTTTTCTTTGGGCAATTCCTGAAAATTCTCAGGTGTATTCAGACAGACACACCAATGTTTTCAGAGACTTTGCCTTTAAAAAATCATCAAAAGAATTACAGTATTGTTACTCGTATGACAGCATAAAATAGCTATCTTAGTTATTTTAAAACAATTATCTGCGTATGTCAAGTATACAAGAAAATTTGTTGGGCATTTTTTTATTAAACTTTATATTTTTATAATATACAAAGCAAATATTATGTAAATAAGCAACAAAAATCTACAATTTCTGAGCCATAGCAAAACATTTTTTATATTTCTGTTTAATCACTTTATAACAATCACTATAAACCGGCTGAAAAGTACATAAGCCGGATATTAAAAGAGCACGGCATCTGCCGTGCTCCGATTAATTTTTCAGTTCATATTAAATATCATCAATATCTTCATCTTTATCTTCACTCAGCTCCGAAGTGTTTTTGCGCTTTTTCGTGAACAGATAACCGGCAAGTGCACCGAAGGTTACAACGCCTGTCGGAGCGGCAACAATTTCGGGGTTTTCTTTAATTGCCGTTACGGTTTTTTCAACAACGGAATCGTTGCTTTCGGTTGTTGAAGCCGTTGTGGGATATGATGAATATGATTTTGCTTCTGTTTCAGCATAAGTTTCGTTGAAAAGCTCAGACAGATAGTTAAATTCAAAACCGCTGTCAGCACCTGATGATGTTGAATCGGAATACGCTTCAGATTCCGAACCCAAATTTGCTTTCGATTCATCAACGGCATAGGTCGAAATTTCGTCTGAAGTAAAATCGTTCTTTGCCGATTCAACAATCTGCGATGCGCCTGATGCCGCATTTTTAACAGAAGAAAATACTCCGTCAACAATGCTGTTTGCTTTTTCGTTATCTTCGGGAATTACTCCTTTGATTGCTGTTTCAACCTTTGAAACAAGGTCATCTGAATTTTCAGATGTTTTGTCTTTTGCTTCGGTTTTAATTATGTTGAAAGTATAGGTTGTTTCATGATGCTCACCGTTGGGATCGTTATAAATCACAACGACCTTAACAGTTTCGTTTTCTTTTGACGGACTAAGCTTTGCATATGTTGTTACGGCAGAAGAAATCTTCTTTCCGGCAACATTAACAGTCAAAAAGCTGTTGTCTCCGCCAAGCTGATCCGCAAGGGCAAACGGAGTAAACCAAAGCTTTTCGCAGCTTTTCACAACATATAAATCATAGCTATAAATATCGCTGTAAAATTCCTCGTCAAGCTCAAAGCAACCGTTTTGGCAGGCAAGATCAAAAAGATTTTCGCATTTTGCCGTTTCATCATATGCAACATTTTTTTCATCAAGCATGGTTGTGAGAATCAGCTTCGGAATTGAAGTCACATCGCCCTCATTATCCGCCTTGACAAGTTCAAACGGATTGATATTAATATCATAAATTGTGTCAAAAATTGTGGCATAATAGCAATAATTGACATAATCACGCTGAGCCTGAGTTGTTTCACCGTATTCAATCATAGGAATGCTGTAACCCTGCTTGGAAGAGGCAATTGCTCTTATCCAATGGAAAAGCTCGTCCATATCGGGATTATCGCTGAGCGGTATTTCGTCAAAATCGTCGATATAATCCTTCATGAAATACATTGAAAGACCTGAAACGGATTTCACTGTTGACGGAATTGAAAAACCGCCGACCTGCGAAAGAATGATTGCAGCTGCTTCATCAAGAGTTGTGCCTTTTGTGAATTTTATGTCTTTTCCGTAAAAGACATAAACCGCCTTGTATTTTATACAGGCATAAACAACAGCCAATTCAATCTTATCATATGAATCCATGTTTGCAGGAACTCGGATTCCTTTGTTCGAAACAAAGCTGTACATTTCGTCTAAATCTGTGGTCATTCCCATTGCCGTGACAACATAATAGAACGCTTTCATTGCACTGTTAAGTGAATCAGTCAGCGTGTCTTCGTTAAGAGCATTGAGAATTGTATAATTGTTGACATCGGAAACAAACTCGTCATAGGTTGTCGAATAAGGATATTCGGCTTTCGGAACCATTCTTGCCGTTGTAACGGAAGTTGCATCATCGCGGACAATCAGCTTATCAAGCCATGAAAGGCTGTATACCGGAGACTTTGACTGAGTGTTACCGGGTTTGATCTGCAAATTTTCTTCATCAAAAGTTACTGCCGAAGCGCAAAAAGGAACTGCGGCAACAACCGTTAACATCGCAAGCGCAACAATAAGGGCAAGAATTCTTTTTAAATTCAATGTTCCGCCCTCCTTTATTGGTAATATCAGATATAATCCTTGAGTTTACATATATTAAGATAATACAACGAAATGATTTCAAAGTCAATCAAAATATTCAAATAAATTATTAAATAATTATTACTGCGCCGCTTTTTTTCAAATTCCGATGCAAATGCTTTAATTCTGCTCTTTTTCAAGTTCAATTCCAAGCTCTGCAAGCTGTGAAGCATCAACGGCAGACGGACATTCCGTCATCGGCTCGCTTGCATTCTGAACTTTCGGATAAGCAACAACATCACGAAGATTGTCAAGTCCGAGCATCTGCATACAAAGCCTGTCAAGTCCGATTCCGATTCCGCCGTGGGGCGGTGCTCCGAAACGAAAAGCATCCGTAAGATAGCCGAATTTTTCATAAGCTTCTTCGTCGCTCAGGCCGAGAAGCGTAAAGATTCTCTTTTGAAGAACAGGGTCGGTGATACGGATTGAACCGCTTGCAAGCTCAATTCCGTTGAGCACAAGGTCATAAGAAGAAGCACGTACATTTGCCTTGTCGCTTTCAAGATAAGGCAGACACTCTTCAAGCGGTGCGGTGAACGGATGATGCATTGCAACATACTGACCGAGTTCCTCATCCCAATCAAAGAACGGGAATTCAACAATCCAAAGAAGGTTGAATTTATCTTTAGGTATTATATCAAGCTTTTTGGCAATATTCTGTCGAAGTGCGCCGAGAACCGGAAGAGTGACCGATTCCTTGTCGGCAATAATCAGAATGACATCGCCGGGCTTTGCGTCTGCCTTGGCAATGACCGCATTCATTTCATCCTCGGTCATAAACTTGGCAAACGAAGAAGCAATGCTGCCGTCTTCTGCAAGTCTTGCCCAGGCGATACCCTTTGCGCCGATACCTTTTACAAATTCAACAAGCTTGTCGATTTCTTTTCTTGTAAGCACAGCATAGGCATTCTTTGCCGTGATACCGCATACTCTTGCGCCGTTTGCAACCGCAGAAGCAAAAACGCCGAAGCCGCAGTTTTTCACTTCATCGGCAAGGTCGAAGATTTCCATTTTATATCGGGTATCAGGCTTATCGGAGCCGTAACGCTCCATGGCTTCTTTATAGGTCAGTCTTTGAAGCGGCAGGCTGACATCAACACCGATTGCCTCTTTGAACAGCTTTTTGACAAAGCCTTCAATCATTTCCATGATGTCCTGCTGATTGACAAAGCTCATTTCAACGTCAATCTGAGTAAATTCCGGCTGACGATCGGCGCGCAGATCCTCATCACGGAAGCAGCGTGCAATCTGCATATAGCGGTCAAAGCCCGCAACCATGGAAAGCTGCTTATAAAGCTGCGGAGACTGCGGAAGCGCATAAAAGCTTCCCTTGTGAATACGGCTCGGAACAATAAAGTCTCTTGCTCCCTCCGGTGTGGATTTAATCAACATCGGCGTTTCGATTTCAATAAAGCCGTTATCGTCAAAATAATCGCGCGTGATTTTGGCGATTTTATGTCTCATGATAATGTTCTTTTGCAAATCCGGACGGCGAAGGTCAAGATAACGGTATTTAAGTCTTGTCAGCTCACTTGTGGGGCAGTTTTCGATAATGTCAAACGGCGGCGTTTCACTTTCGCCGAGAATACGCAGATCGCCCACTTCAATTTCAATTTCGCCTGTCGGAATTTCCATGTTTTTTGAAGAACGCTCACGAACAACACCCTGTGCCATCAGTACATATTCGCTTCTGACCGAAAAAGCCTTGTCAAAAACGCTCTTTTCGGTGTTGTCGCCGAAAGCAAGCTGAACAATACCCGTTCTGTCGCGCAAATCAACAAAAATCAATGCGCCGAGGTCACGCTGCTTTTGTACCCAGCCGCAGACCGTGACGTTTCTTCCTATATCTTTTGCGCTCAAGGTGCCGCAATAGTCAGTTCTTTTAAGTCCGTTCATTGTGTCCATTATGACAACTCTCCTTTAAAACAAATTTCCCTTTAAAATTGAATCAATATCAATGTTTTCGCCAAGTCCCATGTCCTCAAACTCTTTGAGGCTGTCGCTGATTGAAATACGCATGAATTCGCCCTCAAATTCATTAAGCTTAATTTCGCTTTCTTCTGAGGTTTCCATGTTTTTAAGCTTCACTTTTCCGCTTTCAAGCTCACTGTCACCGAGAACAACGGTGAACTTTGCACCGATTTTGTTTGCATATTTCATCTGTGCCTTAACGGAGCGTCCGACTGTGTCAAACTGAGCAAAAACGCCCTCACGTCTTAAAGCACTGACAATTTCAGCCGCCTTTTGAAGTGCAGCATCGCCGGTTGAAGCAATATAAAGATTGCATTTTTCGCTTTCCGGGAAGGGCAAGTTCTGATTTTCCATCAGAAGCAACAGTCTTTCAAGTCCCATCGCAAAACCGAGAGCAGGCGTGTGCTGACCGCCGATTTCTTCAACAAGTCCGTCATAGCGTCCGCCGCCACAAACAGTGCCCTGTGCGCCGATGTCCGTTGATACAAATTCAAAAACGGTTCTTGTGTAATAGTCAAGACCGCGCACAATGCCCGGGTTGACTTCAAATTTGATATTCATTGCTTTGAGAAGACTCTGCACCTTTTCAAAATGCTCACGGCAGTCATCGCAAAGATAGTCAATAACCTTGGGTGCGTCCTTTGCAATTGCCGAACAAACAGGACTTTTGCAGTCAAGAATTCTCATAGGGTTGCGTTCCAGTCTGCCCTTGCAGGTTTCGCAAAGCTCGTCAATATGCGCACTGAAATAATCATGCAAAGCCTTGTGGTATTCCTTGCGGCATTCCGGACAGCCGATGGAGTTGATTTCAAGCTTCAGCCCTTTGATTCCGAGAAATTCAAAAATATCGTTTGCAAGCGAAATGACCTCGGCGTCGGCGGCAGGTGAAGCCGTTCCGAGACATTCAACGCCGAACTGATGAAATTCACGAAGTCTGCCTGCCTGCGGCTTTTCATAGCGATAGCAGGAAATCAGATAGCAGATTTTCTGCGGCATCGGCTCGTTATAAAGTCCGTGTTCAAGAAAAGAACGTACAACTCCCGCTGTACCCTCGGGACGAAGTGTGATTGAGCGATCACCCTTGTCTTTGAATGTATACATTTCTTTTTGAACAACATCGGTTGTGTCGCCGACACCTCTTTCAAAAAGCTCGGTATGTTCAAAAACGGGAAGACGAATTTCATGAAAGCCGTAGTTCCCGGCAATTTCAAGAGCAGTTTGCTCAACAAATTGATTTTTATAGCTTTGTGCAGGCAAAACGTCCTGCGTTCCCTTAATTGATTTTGTAATAAGAGCCATAGCTTCCTCCTTAAATTAAAAAGCATATAAAAAGCGCCGCACCCCATAAAGAAGAAAAGGGATTAAACGACGCCGAATGTTACTTAAACAGCTTACCAAAAGCACTCCGTTCAAAACTCTTTAATCAGTCAAAATTAAACTCAGCAAGCTTTCAGAGCTTAAAAGCTTGCTTTGTCACCATATTTTCAGTTTTTCGGATTAACAATATCACGCCAGTCAAGATCGCCGTTTTCAAGCGAATGAATGAGCGCTTCGGCAGTTGCGATGTTTGTTGCAACAGGAATGTTATGCACATCGCAAAGGCGCATAAGGTTTGCTTCGTTCGGTTCATCGGGTCTTGCGTTGAGCGGATCTCTGAAAAACAAAAGCAAGTCAATTTCGTTGCAGGCAATTCTTGAAGCAATCTGCTCTTCACCGCCCTGATAGCCGGTAAGGAACTTTGTGATTTCAAGCCCCGTTGCTTCGCTGACCATTTTACCGGTTGTTCCCGTTGCACATATTTTATGTTTACTTAATGTTCCGCAGTAAGCAATGCAAAACTGTGTCATTAATTCTTTTTTTGCGTCGTGAGCAATAAGTGCAATGTTCATTTCTTTTCCCTTTCTGAGCCGGATATTACAAATTTTCCTGCATTTACCGTTAAAGAGCGAAGGCCGTATGTTATGTAATATCCTACGCACCGTATCATTATCTCTTCCAAAAGCAAACGAAAAAACGTCTGCTTCCCTTATATAAAATCATATCAAAAAAGAACAGATAATTCAAGTATTTTGTAAAAAATTGTAGAACTTTATTAAGATTTATTATGATTGTTTGTTAAAACCCGTTCAGCTTTCGGTTTTCACCCTCAAGCCTTGCGGCTATGTTTGAGAAAGCCTTATATGAAGCGTTCCCCTTTTCATAAATTCCGCCGCCCATTGCCGCACGCCGGATTTTTTTGTCCTCGGGCACAATTCCGATCAGCTGAACCTCAGTGCTGTCAATAACGCTGTCGACGCCGAGAATTTTGCCGAAAAAGCAATCGAATTTTGCCATACGGTTAATAATAAGCCTGACGTCGCAAACACCGTATTTTTTCATCTCTTCTGCCGCAATGCAGGCACTTCTTGTGCTGATCGGGTCGGGAAGCGAAACAATCAGCCCTCTCGTGCATACACTGCACGCAAGAATAAAACCAAGCTCCACCCCTGCAGGAGAATCAAAAAAGATATAGTCAAACTTTTTGTCAAGCTCTTGCACAAGTGCTTTCATGTTGCCGATTGTGGCGGCGCTGTAATCTTTCGGGCAGGCCATCATTGATACGCCTTTTTCCCGATAAATTGCCTCTTCGACACTGCATCTCCCGAGGATAGCATCTGCCCAGTCATAAACGATATTTTCTCCCGTACCGAGCAACAAATCTATGCTGCGCATTTTGTCGCAGTCAACAATTAAAACATTTTTGTTTCTTTCGCTCATTGCCCTTGCAAGTGCCGTGCAGACCGATGATTTTCCGACGCCGCCCTTGCCAGAGGCAATCACAATTTTTTCTGCCAAATTGCTCCCCCTCTCTTGAATTTTAATCAATAAGAGTGTTTTCCTGCTGAACCGTTTCTGTCTTGTCGTTTTTTGTAAAATAATATTCCATAATTGCCGACGCAATGGGTGCGGTTGAGCCGCCGCTTGAAGCACCCTCAACAACAACCGAAATTGCAATTTCCGGATCTTCATAAGGTGCAAATGTAATCAGAAAGCCGTTGTTGATTTCGTCATTTTTGCCGACAACCTTTTTCTTAACGGTTGTGGTTCCCGTTTTTGCGGCAACCGTAACCGGTACTTTTGAAAAGTCCGCATAGCTCTGAGTTCCGACAAGAAGCATACCTTTATGTACAAGGTCCCAGTTTTTATCTTTGAATTTAGCCTGAGATAAAATCTGATTTTCTTCCTGAACAACGGTTTGGGAATAATCGGCTGTTTTAATGGATTTTATAAAATGCGCCTTATAGCGTATTCCTCTGTTTGCAATGGTTGAAACATAAGAGCAAAGCTGAACCGGAGTGAACTGATTGTCTCCGTGTCCGATACCTGCCTGAATTGTCAGACCGGGCGTCCATAGCTCACCTTTTGATGTCCGGTGTTCAACGCTGTCAACAGTGCCTTCATTTTCTGTGATTTCAACACCTGTTTTTTCCCCGAGACCAAACATGGTGAAATAATCATTAAGCTTTTCGATTCCCAAAAGTCTTGCAGTTTCATAAAAAAAGATGTTGCAGCTGTTAAAAAGCGCATTGATAACATTCTGGTTTCCGTGGTAACCTGTGCAGCCCGGCTGATAGTCCTTATAATGAGTATATATTCCGCTGCAATAAACGGTTGTGTTTGAATCGATAATACCTTCTTCAAGACCTGCCATTGCAACACAGGGTTTGATTGTTGAACCCGGTGTGTATACGCTTCTGAGTGCTCTGTTCCAAAGCGGTTTGGTGGTGTCCTCGCTTAGCTGCTTATAATTTTCATCATAGGTTGAAAGATCATAAGTCGGATAACTCGCGCAGGCAAGAATTGCATTTGTTTTTGTGTTCATAACAACAACCGATCCTGCTTTAACCGCGCTGTTTGTTTGCCGCTGATTTAAAATCAAATTTTCCAGTGCATCCTGTGCAACTTTCTGAATATTCCGGTCAATGGTCAGAACAACGCTGTCGCCGTCAACCGGTTCTTTAATGAACGTTTCTGTTTTGTTGCCTGCCGAATCAATGGTGATTCTTTTAATCCCCGGAGTGCCTCTGAGATATTCTTCAAGGGTATATTCAAGTCCGCTTTTTCCGATGACATCGTTCATCGTATAGCCGTCATCTTTTTTTGCCTCATATTCCTCCTGGCTGATTGAGCCGACAATTCCGATGATATGCGGTGCAATTGTGCCGTCCGTATAAACTCTTTTTGAACGCACTTCAACATCAACGCCGACATATGTGCTGCTTTGCTCTTTGATAACATTAACAACATCCTGGGAAACATCCGAAGCAAAAACATACGGTGTTGAAGCATTAAAACCGTTTTTTCTCATTGAATAATATACTGACGCAATATCACGTGCCTTGCTCATCGAATAATCTTCAAGTGAATATCTTTCAACAAGAGCATCAAAACAGTTTTCAATGCTTGCGTAATAGTTTAAATCAAGAAAAGCAGAAGATTTGAGATAAGTAATTTCGTTTTCCTGTTCTTCATCAAAAAACAGTTTTCCGTTTTTTACTTTTATAGGAAGATTATCGTTCCATTCAAGGTTATTTTTCTTGAAAAGTGCTATAAGCGAATCAATAACCTCATTTCTTGCCTTGGCATCACTTCCGGGCGGGAAAGTCAGATAATCGATCACAATTGAGTTTACCTGCTTATTTGTTGCAAGCGGATAGCCGTTGCAGTCATAAATTTCTCCCCTTGTTGCGCTGACAGTGACATCAACGGTTGTGACAGCGGCATCTTTTTGTTCCTCGCTTTGAAAAACCTGAACATCAAAAAGATGAACAAGAAAAGCGAAAAAAACAACCGAAATCAGCACTATTATGATTTTTGTTCTTTTTTTAACTTTGGTATTTTTCATAAAGCTTTTGCTCCGAATTCAGAATCATTATAGTCAAAAAACAAACCAGCATACTAATAGTTAACTCTTTTTCTTTCCGGCGCAGTGACCGAGCAAATCCACCTGACAATATAATAATATATAAACACAAAAACAGTTGTATAAATCGCCGATGTGAAATAATATCTGAAATAAACATAAGCAGCCATATCATAGTGCTTTATAAGGAAGAAAAACAACCAATAGAAGAAAGTACACAAAAAGCTGCTGCAAAAGCTCATCAGAAGAGCGGTTAAAATATTGTTTCTCATTTCAAAAGTCACAAGAAGCGAACAGACGAAAGCGATAACAGTCAGCGTCACGGCAAAAAAACCGTCTGCCGCGCTGCTGAACATATCAAGCATAATTCCTCCGAAAGCCCCGAAAAGCATTGCACTTATGCTCTTTTCATGCATTGCAATTGAAACTGTCAAAGGAACAAGCAAAACGGCGTGAACTCCGGCAATTGAGGGAACAGCCCCTTTTGCATTTTGAAAAACAGCTGTTATGATGATAAGCAGCACAAAAAGTGCGCGCCTTATATAAAGCAGCTTGTTATTTGAAAATTTCACCGTTTCACCTTCGTTCCGTCTTAAAATTTATTGCTTATTCATCTGCAATTTTTTCAATTCCCTGACCTTTAAATGCTGTTATAACAAACACATCTTCAAGATTTTCAATGTCTGCGCCGGGAGTGATTACCGCATATGAAGAATAGTCATATTCGCTTTCAAGCACTCTTGAAACCGTCCCGATAATAAGACCTTTCGGATAAACTCCTCCGATTCCCGAAGTCAGCACAATTCCTCCCGGAGAAACGGACGTTGTTCTTTCAAGTCCCGCAAAAATACATTTTCCGTTTTCTGACTGTTCTGTTGTGGTTGTGACATATGAGCTTTCACGGGTGTTGCTTTCAACGGCGCTGACATTAAGCGACGGATTCAGAATTGTTGTCACAACGCTGTATGTTTCATTAACCTTTTTAATAACACCGACAAGATAATTGCCGTAAACCACGGGGTCCCCGACCGAAACGCCGTCAGATGACCCTTTGTCAATTATCAGGCTTGAAAAAATGTCTGCATTATCTGTTCCGATTATGTTTGCATTTTCAAGTTCAAAATCGGGATTTTCTTCTTTGACTTCAAGCATTTGTTCATATGATTTGATTTTATGCTTGATTTCGTTATAATCGGCAAGCTGATTTTCATATTCTGCAATTTGTTCTTTAAGCCTGTCGTTTTCGGCTTTATATGACCCTGCCGACTCAAAAGAGGCGGAAAGCCAACTGAATTTTTCGGCAATTTTTCCCGTAAGCTTCTGAACGGGGCTGAAAATTGTTCCGATAACGGTTGAAGCCGGAGAAACTGAATTATCCGTGGCAACGGCAATCACCGTTCCGACAAGCAGGGCACAAATGACAAACACAAAAACACGAAACTGCACGCTTTTAAAAAACTGTCGCATTTATCGTCGCCATGCGATACAGACTACCGTTCAAAGAGAGAGAGAAAGTCCTCTTCTTTTTATCCGTACCGCTTCCTTTCATTTCATTTTCACGCAATTTTTGTACGGCGCAAAGTGCCGTTTTTTCATAAACAATCTTTGTTTTCGAGTATAAACGATATGATGAAAATTAACTTAAAATCTTTTTCCGACCGAGCCGAGAACATCGGATTCAAGATAAATTCCCGTTCCGTCAACAACACAGTCAAGAGGATTGTCCGCAATATTGACAGGCATTCCGGTTTCTTTTCTGATAAGCTCATCAAGTCCGCGCAAAAGAGCGCCTCCGCCTGTGAGCATAATGCCCTGATCGATAATATCGGCAGAAAGCTCGGGAGGTGTTTTTTCAAGCGTTGCACGCACGGTTTCAAGAATCTGATTAACCGGATCCGAAAGTGCTTCTCTGATCTCTTCTGCTGTTACAACAATATTTTTCGGAAGTCCGTCAATGAGGTTTCTGCCCTTAACCTCCATTTTCCCTTCACCGTCATATTTTGTTGCAGAACCGATTTTGATTTTTATATCTTCTGCCGTGCGGTCGCCGATAAGAAGATTATATTTCTTTTTAACATATTGAACAATGGTGCTGTCAAGCGTATCGCCCGCAACACGAACCGAGCGGGATGTCACAATATCGCCCAGTGAAATGACGGCAACCTCGGAGGTTCCGCCGCCTATGTCAACAACCATGCTGCCGATTGCTTCGCCGACGGGAAGTCCTGCACCGATTGCGGCCGCCATCGGTTCTTCAATCAGGCTGACATATTTTGCACCGGCTTCAATTGCAACATCGTGAACATTTCTGCGTTCAACTTCGGTAACACCGGAGGGGATACAAATGACAACCCTTGCTTTTGCAAAGAAAGAGCCGTTTAGTCCCTTTTGAATGAATTTTTTAAGCATCTCAGCCGTAATGTCAAAATCTGCAATAACACCGTCTTTAAGCGGTCTCATTGCAGTTATTGAGCCCGGTGTTCTGCCGATCATTTCTTTTGCCTCAGTGCCGACGGCAACAACCTTTGCCGGTCTTGAAGCAACATTGATTGCAACAACAGACGGTTCACGGATAACGATACCCTTGCCCTTAACAAAAACGAGGGTGTTCGCTGTTCCGAGATCAATTCCTATATCCTGTGAAAATAACATTATATTTCTTGTCTCCTTTCGGAAGAAAAAATTCAGATAAGTATATTTAATGACTGCTTAATAAAAAATCCGTTTTGAATTTTTAACGCTCAGCAGTCATTTTAACCCAATATAATTATTGGTATATTATTATACCTCAAATCATCTGTTTACTCAATGGTATTGGAAAAATTTTTTAAATTTTCTTTCAATCCGACTTATTAAAAAAATGTGTGAGCTTATAAAAACCCACACATTCTTAAATCTACGAAAACTCAAAATGCCTGAAAATTCAAACAATTGATTCCATATTCAAGCATTAAAAATCCTGATATTCAACGCTTCCGTCGGAATATGTAATAATGTAATATCCGTGCTCGCTTCCGTCACAATCATAAACAGCCTCTTTTGAAACAACGGTTTTTGACGTTGCTTTCGGAGCACTTGTTGTTGCTGCTTTTGTTGTCGGTGCTTTTGTTGTCGGCGCCTTTGTTGTCGGTGCTTTTGTTGTCGGCGCTTTCGTTGTCGGCACCGCTGTTGTTGCAGCTTTGGTTGTGGTTATCTCCTTTGTTCCGTAAACAACCACTTCATTTGTCGGATTTGAAATCACTTTTTCACTGATTTGTTCGCTTTTTGAAAGTTCTCCGTCAATATATGTTTTTTCATAAGTAATTTCTTTTTTGCCGTTTACTCCGGCAACTTTCACTTTGCTGGTGCCCTTATTCATTGAAGCAGAATACTGCTTTTCTGTTTTAAAATAAATTATCTGAGTGGTTTTTTCCTTTTTAACTTCAACTTTTTTAACAACAATTTCTGATTTTTGTTTAATGCTTTTCTTTAAACCGGGTTCGATGATGTCATCGCTGTCATATTCAATTTTACATTCATCAAGTGCATCTTTGACGTTGTCCGCCTTAACAACATAGGATTTCTTTTTTCCGCCGACGGTTATATAAATCTTCTTGCCCTTTTTAATATTAATTTCCATTCCGTCGGTAAGATATGCTTCCTGATCGCAGTCAATAACATCTTTTTCATCGAGTTCTATGCCAAGTTTCTTAATTGCGTCGCCTACTGTTGCGCCGACCATTTCAACTTCATATTCCTTTGAATCAACATTAACCTTAACTTTGGCATATCTTTTTACAGATATTTGCGCACCTTCTTCAATTTCGCTGTCAAGAGCAGGTTCAACCTCATCTTTTTCACCAACGGAAACATCAGCCTCTGAAAGTGCTTCAGAAACATTTTTGCCGTTAACCGAAACGGCAGTTTCTGAATCATTGTCCATAATTGTCAAGTTTACCGGCGTTTTGCCGCATGCATTTAAACATAAAACAAAAACACCGGCAATCAAAAATAATAAACCAAATTTTGCAATTCTTTTCACTTTAACTTTCCTCCGTATTCATCGTTTTTATTTCATTTATATTGATTGTTTTTTCAGCAACAACCGTCGGCTCTTCGTCAATCAAAGTGATTAAATCAACTTTAACCTCGCTGCATGATAAAGACTCTTTGTCAATATAAACCTGAAATCCGTTATCTGATTCATCGTCTGAAACCCAAAACGGCTCATAACAACTAACACTGCTATCAGCTGTTATTTTAACATAAATCGGCTGTTGCTCTGACAATTCAACGCCGCTGACCTTACCGCTTATTGACCAGTATGCAGTGTTCGCTTCACATTCTTTCATTTCAATTGACGAATCTGTTTCAATCTGATTTTTTGCCGAAACATCAGCTTCGGGTGACGAAAACACAGCCGGGAATTTTGCAAGATCGGTAATGTTTCTTTCAACTTTCTCAATAACGACATATTCAGGCGAATATAAGCTCATATGACTTGAGATATTATAGGGAACCGACTTTGAAAAATAACCTTTTTCAAAACTGTCGGCAAAAAAACCAAGCAAAGAATTGCCGAATGAATCTCTATACATGAGAACACTTGACTGAGCGTTTTTGTTTTCCGTGATAATCCACGGATCTTCAACACTTTCTGTTTTTGTAACATAAGAAAACGGATTTTCCATATCATAATATTCATTTTCTTCAACAAAATCAGTCAGAGGATAGAGCATTTTATTAAGATCGCCGGAATAGTCACATCTTGTTTGAAAAGATTTTTTTGTGTAATCAACATGCGGCACATCTAACTGTTCAAAAATTTCATGATGCACAAGAGCGGCTCCTTCGTTGCTCCAATGCGAGTCTCTTTTTAAATAAAGAACTTTTTCGCTGTTTTCATTTGAAAACAAATCAAAAAGATCAACATAATTTATATTGTCTTTTTCAAGAATCTTTTTCAGTTCGTCCATGTTGCCGGACTGATTGACCTTAAGTTTATAATAATACGGCATATTTTCACCGTAAAGAGTGTTTTTGTTCGGTGCAACGGTGAAAACAAATTTTCCTGAATTTGATTCAACATAGTTTTGAATAAGCTTCAAATTGTGCGAAATATTATAAAGTCCCCGCCTGCTTATCAGATTATCATTTTTAAAATTATCAACCGTAGCGCTGTAATAAAGCCAATCGTCATTTCCGACAACAATTGAAGATACATTTGAAGTGCGGAATATCTTAGATTGAATTATTGAATCAAGACTGACAATTTGCTGTCTGAACGCAAAATGGTCATCAAAATATTCTCCGAGCTGATTAAAATAATCCGTATTAATTCCGTCTGAATCTTTTATCGACGGAAAAGCCGCAAGAGTTCTTTTTTCCGTGTTGGTTTCACTTTGAACAAAAGGCATTGCTGCAAAAGGCAAAATCGAAACAACAACAAAAACAACTATAAATAATTTCATCAATAGATTATTTTTCATAAAAAGACGTTATTGTGCACAAATAATTTTACGCATAACCGTGCAGCTTCCTTTCTTAATTATTAAATCAGAATCTGAAATATATAAACGGATTATATGTATTTGAGCTTATTCTTGAAATACAAATTATAAACAACAGCATGATTGCCGTATATTTAAAAGCCAAAACAATATTTTTGTTGTTTGCACGCTCAAGTTTTTCTCTCATTGATTTAAACGGGAAAATAAATACAACCGAAAGAATCAATATGAAAATAAACCACGGCGTCATTTGTTCAAGGGCAAGAGA
Source organism: Acutalibacteraceae bacterium (assembly GCA_051880655.1). GTDB lineage: Bacteria > Bacillota > Clostridia > Oscillospirales > Acutalibacteraceae > UBA6857. Next base: position 17,618 of record JBJEOJ010000161.1, read on the forward strand.
CATTGAGGCAGTTTCAAAACTAAAGCCCGAAAACATATTTTTTATCATATAAAGAGCCTGAGTGAAAGTGTCCGACTTGAATATTACAAATCCGACGCAAACAACCAGAAGCGTATATATATGTCTGATTGCTTTCGGCAGTTTGTTGATTTTCGGAAAATAAGTTTCAAGCAGCAGGAAAAAGCCGTGATAAAGTCCCCAGACAACAAAGGTCCAGCTTGCACCGTGCCACAAGCCTGTGCAAAAGAAAACTATAACTCTGTTTATACCGGTTCTTAATTTGCCCTTTCTGTTTCCGCCGAGCGGAATATACAAATACTCTTTAAACCATGTTGAAAGAGAAATATGCCATCTTCTCCAAAAATCACGGATGCTTTCGGATAAATACGGAGAATTGAAGTTCTCTTTGAAATGAAATCCGAACATTTCTCCGAGCCCGATTGCCATATCGCTGTAGCCGCTGAAATCATAAAATATCTGCAGCATAAATGCCACTGCGGCAAGCCATGCAGTAATAATGTTGATTTTTGAAAAATCAGCCGAAAAGATGTTGTCTGCAACGACCCCCAAAGAATTGGCAAGAATAACCTTTTTTGAAAGTCCGACAATAAATCTGACTGCACCGCTGCTAATTTTTTCGGCTGAAATCTCCCTGTTATCAAGTTCATTGCATATATCTCTGTATTTTACGATAGGTCCTGCAATCAGCTGCGGGAAGAAAGAAATATAAAGAAGAAGCTTGAAAGGATTTTTTTGAATTGAAATGACGCCCCTGTAAGCATCAATTGTATAAGACATTGCCTGAAATGTAAAGAAAGAAATTCCGATCGGAAGTTCCACCTCGGGCATACCGATATTCAAAGAGAACAGATTGTTTAAAGTTGAAACAATCATGTCACTGTATTTAAAAAATCCGAGTATTGAAAGATTTATAACGATGCATAAGGCAAGCAACACTTTTTTTAAAGCATTGTTTTCATTTTGCACTCCGAACGCAAACAGAAAGTTTATGAGAGTGCAAACAAGCATTAAAATTATGCAAACAGGTTCACCGTAAGCATAAAAGATGAGACTTGCAATCAGCAAAATTATATTTCTGACCTTAACCGAAGGTATTACCGAATGAAGTATTAATACAACAGGCAGAAAAACACAAATAAAAGGTAGCGAACTGAAAACCATTATTATTCCCCTTGGCTTTTGTTATGAAAGAACTATTGAATAGCTTTTTTGCTTCTGAAGCTTTTTAGGATAATTATCATATGTACGTTTGCAGTAGTTTCCGGAATAATAATCTTGTTGAACCGGATCATAAATATATGTTTTTCCGTTCATTGTAACTTCCGCCCAGCCGTGATTAGTCATTCCGTGGCTTGATGAAATTTTTCCGATTGCAACTTTTGATTTGTAACCGAGAACAGCCGCACAATATGCCATACCGCTTGCGTATCTGTAACAGTTGCCGGTGTGATTACTGAAAAGCTGTTTTGCATAAGTTTCCGTCCAGCCGGATTTAAGATTTGCGGGATTTGTATAGTCTCTTTCATAAGAGCAGTTGCGGATAATCCAGTTATAGCAAGCTTTCAGTTTTTCTTCTTTGCTCATTGAAGATTTTGAAACTGAATTTACAACCTTTACAGCTCCGTTAACAGCAGCTGATGTGGATCTTCTTCCGTTATTTAAAACATAGTAATTTCCGACAATCTGATTTTTGCGCATTACTCCGGAAGAACCGAAATAATAATAGTAATCACCGATTTTATACCAACCGGTTGCAGCTTCTCCTGACTTTTTGAAATAATATTTATTATTGTTTATCGTCTGCCAGCCGGTTTTCATTTCATATGTTTTCGAATCAAAATAATACTTTTTACCGCTTATCGTCTTTAAGCCGCTTACCGCATAGCCGTCAGAGCAGAAATAATATTTTTTCTTGCTTATCGTCTGCCAGCCCGTTTTCATTTCATATGTTTTCGTATCGAAGTAATATTTTTTACCGCTTATTGTTTTTAAGCCGCTTACCGCATAGCCGTCAGAGCAGAAATAATATTTTTTCTTGCTTATTGTCTGCCAGCC
>JBJEOJ010000161.1:19793-35690 GCA_051880655.1 Acutalibacteraceae bacterium
CCGCATAGCCGTCAGAGCAGAAATAATATTTTTTCTTGCTTATTGTCTGCCAGCCCGTTTTCATTTCATATGTTTTCGGGTCAAAATAATATTTTTTACCGCTTATTGTTTTTAAGCCGCTTATCGCATAGCCGTCAGAGCAGAAATAATACTTTTTCTTGCTTATCGTCTGCCAGCCTGTTTTCATTTCATATGTTGTCGGGTCAAAATAATATTTTTTGCCGCTTATTGTCTTTAAGCCGCTTACCGCATAGCCGTCAGAGCAGAAATAATATTTTTTCTTGCTTATTGTCTGCCAGCCTGTTTTCATTACACCGGTTGATAAATCAAAATAATACTTTTTTCCGTCAATCGTTTGCCAACCAACCAGAACAGTATTATCCTCAGATATATAATAGCTGTTATTTTCAACTTTAATAATACTTTCGTTATACCGGACAAGGCTTCCGTCTTTATTTATCAGATACATCTTTCCGTCAAAAATAAAGATTTGTGCAGCATCTTCTTTTTGAATGTGACCGTCTTCACTGTAAAAGAAATAAAGCGAAGAATCTATTTCATAAAATCCATCTTTATCAACAATAAATTTTTCATGTGTTTCTGTATCATAATAATATGTACGTCCGTCAATTTCAGTAAATCCGGAAAGGTCTGTCGTCTCCGGATTTTCAGCACTGACATTTAAAATTGCAGAAGAAAAGGTTAAAGAAACAAATAAAAGAAAGACAACTGTTCTCAACCCATATTTTTTCATCTTTCACACATCCTTTATAATTTTACATACTGATAATTCGTTATGATGAATAATTTAGATTTTTGTTAGAAAATGCTGTATTATATTACATCTTTTATAAAATAAAGTCAATACAAAAGCCATAGCAGACATTTGCTAAAATCTGCCAAAATTTATTATCGCAATAAATTTAATTTTTCAACTCCACTTTCCAAATGTTCAGCGTGTCGGCATCGGGACACGAAAAAACCGCCGTGCCTGCTTCCTGCCCCGGTATACTGCCTCCATAGCGCAGAATATCAATATAAACAAAGCCGACGTGCATCACCATCGGGCAAATGCAGCCTCTTTGCGTGTCAAAATCAAAGCTGTCACCGATTTTGTGCCCACGATGGCAAGGCTTGCTGCCTTTTCGGTCAATGAGCGTAATCTGAACTTTCCCTTTTGACATAACGGCAAAATCCTTTCAAATCAGTATAGTAGTGCGCAATTTTCTGAGTGTGGAGCTTATGACAGTGTGGAGTTTGGAGTGTGGAGTGTGGAGTTAATTTAATTTGAAAATTTCTGCTGAAAATTTCAACAAAGCTCCTGATTATTAATTTAAAAAACAGATTATGGTAGGGACACGGCACGCCGTGAACCTATTGCACAAACTTTAAAATGAGGTTAACTCCACACTCCAAACTCCACACTCCACACTGTTTCAAACTCCACACTGATAAAAATCAAAGCTGTTCGATAATCTCTTCAATGATATAATTCGACAGAAGAAAGCCTTTGGCTGTCAGGCTCATGCTGTTTTCTGAAATTTTCATGTGACCGCTTTTTTCAAACTGCTTCGCTTTTTCCCATGCGCTTTCGGGAATTTTTCTGCCGAATCGCCTTTCATATTCTTCGGCGTTTATGCCCTCTGAAAGTCTGAGTCTGAGCATCACATATTCCTCATAATCGCCGCCGTCACCGTCGGGTGTTACCTCACAGCCGCTTAAAAAAGCGGAAAAATCCCTTTCGTAAAAGAATCTTTTGCCGCCGAGGAACGAATGTGCTGACGGTCCGATTCCGAGATATTCTCCGTCAAGCCAGTAATTGGTGTTGTGGCGGCTTTCAAAACCCGGCCTTGCAAAATTTGAAATTTCATACTGATCAAATCCGGCTTCTTTCAGTCTTTTGACAGTCTGCAAATAAAAATCGCAAACTGCGTCTTCATCCGGAAAATGCAGTTTGTTTCTGTTTTGATAAAGCGGCGTTCCCTCTTCAAGCTTTAACATATATGCGCTGACATGAGTGACATCTGACGAAATTATAAAATCAAGACTTTCGTCAAGGCTTTCTGCAGTCTGATTCACAATTCCGAGCATCAGATCAAGCGATATGTTTCTTATCCCTGCCTGTTTTGCAAGACTGATTGCGTTTTTCACCTGCTCACAGTTTGAATTTCTTCCGAGCAGCTTTCTTTCTTCGGTTTTTGCCGACTGCACACCGAGCGAAATTCTGTTCACACCGCACTGCGAAAATGCATCAAAAAGCGCTTCATCACACGACGACGGATTACATTCAACGGTAATTTCCGAAGAAGGCGAAAATTCAAAGCATTTTTTTGCGCTTTCAAGAATTTTTGCAATTCTTTCTCCGCCGAAAAAGGACGGTGTGCCGCCTCCGAAATATACGGTATCAAAGCCGCCATTTATTTTTTTGCTCCAACTTTCCATGCAGGAGCAGACGGCAGTCAGATAGGCATCCATTTGGTCTTGCGACGGACTGAAAGAATAAAAATCACAATAGCCGCATTTGGATTTGCAAAAAGGAATGTGAATATATAAACCTTTCATATTAATCGTCATCAAGCTTGAGCACAGCCATAAACGCTTCCTGCGGAACTTCAACCGTACCGAACTTGCGCATACGCTTTTTGCCCTCTTTCTGCTTTTCAAGCAGCTTTTTCTTTCTTGTGATATCACCGCCGTAGCATTTTGCAAGAACGTCTTTTCTCATCGCCTTAACGGTCTCTCTTGCAATAACCTTGCTTCCGACTGCAATCTGAATCGGAATTTCAAACATCTGTCTGGGTATGTTGTCTTTCAGCTTTTCGGCAATTTTTCTTGATCTTGCCATAGCTTTATCCGTATGAATAATAAAGCTCAGCGCATCAATAACATCGCCGTTGAGAAGCACATCAAGCTTAACAAGATTGGAACGGCGGTAATCTTTAATTTCATAGTCAAACGAAGCATAGCCGCGCGTGCGTGATTTGAGCACATCAAAGAAATCATAAATAATTTCATTAAGCGGCAGTTCATAGTGAATATCGACCCTGTCTTTTGAAATATAGGTCATATCCTTGAACACGCCCCGCCTGTCCTGACACAGATCCATAATTGCGCCGACATAATCGGGCGGAGAATAGATATGCGCATTGGTGATCGGCTCTTCGGAAAAATCAATTTCGCCCGGGTCGGGATAATGCGTCGGGTTATCGACCTCAACGACGCTTCCGTCACGAAGATGAATTTTATAAACAACGCTCGGAACAGTTGTCACAAGGTCAAGATTATATTCTCTTTCAAGTCTTTCCTGAATAATTTCAAGATGCAACAGTCCCAGAAAGCCGCAACGGAAACCAAAGCCGAGTGCACCCGAGGTTTCCGGCTCATAAGAGAGCGAAGCGTCATTGAGCTGAAGCTTTTCAAGTGCGTCACGAAGCGCTTCATAGTCCGCACCGTCGGCAGGATAAACACCGCAGAACACCATGGGGTTGACTTTGCGGTAACCGGGAAGCGGTTCGGCGGCAGGTCTTTGCACTTTTGTCACAGTGTCGCCGACCTTTGCGTCACGAACGGTTTTGATTGAAGCGGTGATATAGCCGACCTCACCGGCAGTAAGCTCTTTGCACGGTTCAAGACCCGTGGCTCTCATATATCCGACTTCAACAACATTAAATTCTGCACCCGTTGCCATCATGCGCATGGTTTCGCCCGCTTTGAGCGTACCCTCCATAATGCGGACATAAACAATGACACCCTTGTAGTTATCATAAATCGAATCAAAAATCAGAGCACGCAAAGGCGCATCGTCGTTTGCTTTCGGTGCAGGGATATATTCAACAATTTTTTCAAGCACCTGTTCAACATTTTCGCCCGTTTTTGCCGAAACTCTCGGCGCATCGGAGCAGTCAAGACCGATGACATCTTCCACCTCGGCGGCAACCCGTTCGGGGTCTGCGGCAGGCAGGTCGATTTTGTTGATTACGGGAACAAGCTCCAGATCATGGTCAAGGGCAAGATAAGTATTCGCAAGCGTCTGCGCTTCAATTCCCTGTGAAGCGTCAATGATAAGCACAGCACCCTCGCAGGCGGCAAGCGAACGTGAAACCTCATAGTTAAAGTCCACATGACCCGGCGTGTCAATCAGATTCAGTTCATATTCCTCGCCGTCTTTCGCCTTATAGTTCAGCTTTACGGCGTGCGCTTTTATGGTTATTCCTCTTTCTCTTTCAAGGTCCATATCGTCAAGAAGCTGTTCGGTCATGTCTCTTTTGGCAACAGAATCCGTCAGTTCAAGAAGTCTGTCGGCAAGGGTGGACTTGCCGTGGTCAATATGGGCGATGATTGAAAAATTTCTTATATTCTCTTTTGGTACAGCCAAAAAAATCACCTCATTTTAAATATCAAAATATTTTAACACAGATAGTTTGTTTAATCAAGTGCACCGTATCGAGGTTTTAAAGAAAGCCACACATATTGTACAGTTAATTTAAATTGTCATTTATAAAAAAGCACCCTGCGTTTTGCAAAGTGCTTGAGTATAAAGCTTTATACTTACTGTGTGAGGTATTTTTTTGTGTATTCTGTTTGTTCAAAATTCAAATTACCGTTTTCTGTTTTTCTTACCCAAAGAACAACCGGGGCAGGTGTTTCATCTAAAAGCCCCATTTTTCCCTTTTCCTTATCAACATACTGAAATGCAATATCATTTTTTCCCCATGATTTGCACATTTTTTGTAATTTTTCATAGCTTAGTTGATTCATAATACAATAATTTTCAATTTCACTATTCCACTCATCAAATAATCTGCACATTAATTATTCCTCCTTTTCAAAAGTTCTGAATATCCCTTTAGAATTATATATAACACTCGTTTTTTGCTTAAAACAATCCAAAACAGCATAATCGCCGGGAGAAGCCGTCATGCAATTTTCGTTAAATCCCGGATGCGTATGTCCGCTCCATCTGTATCCGTCTTTGGCTAATTTTTTTGCAGCATCAACATCAATATTTACCCGACGTGAGTTACCCCGTATAATCAGTCTTTCTTTTCGTTTGGTAAACATTGCAAACTCATCTCCGGTGACAGCAGTTAAAGCAGATAAATCTTTCATATTTACATCAGTCTTCTTTACTGTAACTTTACTGTCATATTCCGGAAGAAATTCAAGCAGTTTCTTTTGTCTGCTATTCAATCCAACATCAAAAGTTAAAATAGCATTCGGATTTCCTTTACCGGTATTTCGTTGCTCAATCGGAATTTCAATTGGCTTTTCGATAGAAGGTATACTCATTTTTTTACTTCCTAAATCTATTATACCCTAATTCTCCGAATTGTCAACATAATGCTTCTGCAATTCAAAATGTGTCATTTGATATGAACAACCGCCTTTTTCAAGTTGAAATTATGCCGAAAATACGCTATAATTATCGTTAAATGTCAACATTTCAAAGAAAGGAACGATACGGCAAAACCCTTTTTGGGTCGGCTTCGTATCGCAAGGCGATGAAAAATGTCTGAGCTTAACATTGTGCTCGTTGAACCGCAAATTCCGCAAAACACAGGTAACATTGCCAGAACCTGCGCCGCAACTGGTGCAAAACTACATCTTGTTGAGCCGATGGGCTTTAAAATTGACGACAAAAAGCTAAAAAGAGCAGGTCTTGATTACTGGCATTTGCTTGATATCACCTATTATGAAAGTCTCGAAAGCTTTTTTGAACAAAACAAAGGCGGAATTTTTTTCTATTTCACAACCAAGGGCAGGCATATTCACTCCGATGTGGAATACCCCGACAACGCGTTTCTTGTTTTCGGAAGAGAGGACGCAGGACTTCCCGAAAGCTTACTGAAAGAAAACGAAGCAAACTGCGTAAGACTGCCGATGAGAGAAGAAGCTAGAAGCTTAAACCTTTCTAACACGGTTGCGGTCGGCGTTTATGAAGTGCTCAGGCAATGGGGCTATCCGAAGCTCAAATGGAAAGGTCAGCTGACAAAATATAACTGGGACGAGTGAATCAGTGTGGAGTTTGGAGAGTGGAGTGTGGAGTTGTTTCTCTTTGTATACAAAGGTCATAATTTTTCATTCCGCTTGTCTTGAAACAAAAATCAATTTGTGTTAAAATAACATAGCTTTATGAATTGTTTTGCGGCTTTTTATAAAGCGTTCTGTTTTTTATTCGACTATAACCGTATATCATCAGGTGGTGATAACCGTTGAAAAGAGAAAAATCTGTTCTTAAAGTCTGCGCTTTCGGTGCGGGCGTTAACCTCATTCTTTTTTTCATAAAACTTTATGTCAGCCTCACTTCAAACAGCATCAGCATTTTTTCTGACTCAATCAACAACCTTTCAGACTGCCTTTCGTGTGTTCTGAGTGCAGTCTGCATGGCAGCTGCTTTGAAGCTTGCCGAAAAAGGTACGGCTTATCTTGTTTCCAAAATTGAACAGGTGCTGTCGTTTATTCTCGCCATTGTTGTTTTTGCAGTCGGCTGCGGCTTTGCTTATTCTTCAATCGAACGCTTTATGTATCCGACGCCGGTCTGGTTTGCCGTCAGATATTTTATCGTTGTTGCCGTGACGGCTGTTATTAAACTTCTGATGTTTTTTTATTACCGAAAAAAAGCCAGACAGACCGATTCGCCCGTTATCAGAGTTATGGCGGCAGACAGTCTGTTGGACACCGGCATAACGGTTGTAACTTTGATAACTTTTACAATGACGAACTTCACAAAATATACCGTTGATGCGGCGGCAGGTCTTTTCATCAGCATTTTTATCATCATTCAGGCGGTAAGGCTGATCAAAGGAAGTCTTTTCGGCGTACTGAACTTTGTTCCCGAAGAAAAACGCCTTGCTGTTGAAAGCACCGCCGAAGAAATCAGCGGTCATAAAGTGCATGAAATTTCTTACAGCGTTGACTCGGAAAAAGAAATTTCGGCATATATTACGCTCGACGGCGAAAATGAAATCAACCGGGAGCTTGCCGAAAAAATCGCAAACGCCTGCCTTGAAAAAACAGGAATAAAAGCCCATATCGTTTTTTAAGTCTGAACTTATTTTAATCATTCAAACTGTATACATCACTGCGGCATACCGCAAAAAGTAAAATTAATAAGTGCGGCGATTTGGCATCGCCTTCGGAAAGGAATGGTCATCATCATGAGTAAAAACAAAACAGAAGAACCACAGCAGGCAAACACTGCAAAGCCAAAGAAGAAAAAAGGCAAAATTTTCCTTAAAGTTCTTTGCATTATTCTTGCTGTTATTGTTGCTTTCGTCGGCATTACAACCGTAATTACCGTTATCGGTAACAAAGCCACAACCAAAAAGACGCAGTCCTTTGAAACCGTCACAAAAGACGATGTTCTCATTCCTGAAAAGGACGAAAACGGAAACTGGACCTTCACAACTGACAGAGAATTCAAAATTCTTCAGCTTACCGATGTGCATATCGGCGCAGGCTGGATGAGTCTTAAAAAAGACAGCATGGCAATCAATGCCGTTGCCGCCATGATTACGGCAGAAAAGCCCGATCTTGTCATCGTAACCGGCGACGTTTCCTATCCTGTTCCGTTTCAGGCAGGAACCTTTAACAACAAATCTTCCGCAAAGATTTTTGCCGCTCTGATGGAAAAGCTCGGCGTATACTGGACGATGACCATGGGCAACCATGACACCGAAGCTTACAGCTATTATTCAAGAGAAGAGATCGGCGATCTTTATGAAAACGGCGGTTATAAATATTGCCTTTTTCAGGCAGGTCCCGAAGATGTTGACGGCGCAGGCAATCAGGTAATCAACATCAAAAATTCCGACGGAATCATCACGCAGTCACTTTTCACCTTTGACAGCCATTCCTATACAGACGGCGACTATTTCGGAATCGCATGGAAATACGACAACATTCATGAAAATCAGGTTCAGTGGTACAGCGACACTCTTGACAAGCTCAACGCCGAAAATGACGAGGTTTATAAGAAACTCGGCAGCGACGAAAAATCCGATATCAAATCGCTTGCCTTTTTCCACATTCCGCTCACTGAGCAGAAAGACGCATGGGATCAGTATGCCGCAAACGGCTATCAGGACACCGAAGATGTCAAACTTATTTACGGCGTTGCCGGTGAAAGCAAAAAGGTGGTTTATTGCGGAATCGGCGAAGATGACCTTTTTGAAACCATGCTTGAAAAAGGAAGCACAAAGGGCGTTTTCTTCGGTCACGACCATGAAAACAACATGTCGTTTGATTATAAAGGAATCCGCCTGACTTACGGCATGAGCGTTGACTATCTCGCCTACCCCGGAATCTATAAGCTCGGCGCACAGCGCGGTTGCACCGTAATTACCGTCACACCCGACGGCGAATTTGACTGCCGGGCAGAAAACTATTATCAGGACAAATATACTTCTCTTTATGAGAAAGAACAAGTGACGATGCAAGAGGTAACCTATGAACAGCAGTGATGCCGAAAAAAGATATCTGACCTATATCAAATCCGCGCAGGGCACAATCGGCATGATGCTGGTTTTGAATCTCATCTATATTTTAAAGGCGCTCATTTCAAAAAATCTGAATTTCTGGTTCAGCCTTTATTTAACAGAATTTATGATCAAGTCCTCAAGCTTCGTGGATGGCTATAACGGCAATGTTCCGAAAGCTGTCAGCGTTGTGGTGATTGTTTTATCAATTGCGCTTCTTGCCGTGTTAACGGGACTTTCTCAAAAGAATCCGAAATTGCTTTATGCCTGCCTTGTTTTTTACGGACTTGACACCGTGTTCCTGCTTGTCGGCGACTTCATGAACATTTTCGGTGATTTTTGCGAAAACAGTTTAATCGACATCATTATTCATGCTTTTGTTGTTGCTTTCATCATCAACGGAATTTACGGCGTGAAAAAGCTTGAAAAGCTGAAAAGCAAAAAATAATTGAATAAAAAACACCGGCTTTCTTTCGTCTTGTGAAAGTCGGTGCTTTTTTGTTACGCGCCCGAACAGGCTGTCTTTTTTTACTTTTTTCCCGCCGATGAAAAACGCTGATTAAGCCAAAATTTTCATTGAATTTTTTTGCCTTTTTTTGAAACCATAATTGTGCAGACACAAGATTGTTTTCTTCGCTGTGTGCCTAAAAATTTTAACAGAGGTGACCTATTGTGAAAATGAAAGGTATCGTTACAGGGCTCGGCGTCGGTATGGCTGTCGGCTCAGCGGTTTCCATGGCGGCAACTGTCATGTCAAATTCATCCGTAAAAAGACAGTATAAGAAAAAAGCGGCAAAAGCGCTTAAATCAATGGAGCACATATTCGGCGATGTGCAGTATATGTTCAAATAATCCGGGGCGAAAATTCGCCCTTTTACATTAACTTTTTGCATTAAATTAAAGAAAGGAAGCGGCTTCGGTCTGTTGTTTTTTTCATTAACAGCCTTTGCCGCACATCAAGCAATATGAAAAAAATCATTTCTCTCTTCTGTGTTTTTTCCGTCCTCATCTGCCTTTGCTCATGCGGCAAAAAGAATTACGATGATCAGGAGCTTCCGACGGATACAACCTTTGAAACCGGCACTTCTTTTTTTGAAAACGAAACAACCATTCAGAATGAGCAGTCACAGTCAAGTCCTGCCGAAAAAGAAACCGCCATTGAAGTTTCGGACACTCAGCCGAATGAAAAATATTCTTTAAGCGCTCAAATGATTCTCAAAGGGCAAACCGATGAAAAAACGCAAAGCGGACTTTCTCCCCTTGAATCAGTGACCTATACCGTCACCGACCCCGATAACTCCCGTGCGCTTTCAACCAAAAAAATCTGCCATTCACACGGCCCGGCAAGCGGCGGAAAAGCGCACTATACCGTGGAAGCATTTCAGGACACATTTGACAAATACGGCGCACTGACGCTTGACAGAACAAGCGGTGAAAATGAAAAGGTGCTGTATCTGACCTTTGACTGCGGCTGGGAGCACGACAACCTGACCGCAAGCGTGCTTGACACGCTGAAAGAAAAGGACGTTCCTGCCGCTTTTTTCTGTACTCTTGACCACATTCAGAAACAACCCGAACTGATTTCAAGAATGATCAAGGAGGGACATATCGTCGGCAACCACAGCGCAACGCACCCCTCCTTTGCCGAAATCAGTCGGACGCAAATGGCGCAGGAAATTGAAAAAACCGAAAACTATCTTCGTGAGAACTTCGGCTACTGCGCAAAATTTTTCCGCTTTCCTGCCGGCGAATATAACGAAAACGCACTTGACCTGGTTGCTTCTTTGGGCTATATGAGCGTTTTCTGGTCGGTTGCCTATAACGACTGGAATGTCAACGAAATCAAAGGCAAGGATTATGCCGTCAAAACCGTTCTTGACCGTCTTCACAGCGGCGCAGTCATTTTGCTTCACAGCGTTTCTAAGGACAACGCACAGGCTCTTGGCGAAATTATTGACAAAGCAAGAGAGCAAGGCTATGAATTTCGCGCACTGACAGATTATAAAGCCGCATAAGTCTGCGCCTTAAAAAAAGCATCCGCCAACGAAACGGATGCTTTTCTTCGTTTTTTACTTATTCGCCGGCAACAGTTGCGGTTGCGGTTTCATAATATTCGCTTTCAAAGTCCTGAATGTCTTTGAAAATGCCGAGAGCCTTGAGAATGATTCTTTCAAAGGTCTGAAGCGCAGCCTGAATGACATGGATTGCATGAGGCGCATTGTCTTTTTTCTCTTCCCAAACGGCATAGAGCGTTACTTCACCGTTGACATAGATCTTATCACCTTCATAATAGAGGTTGCCGTCCTTATCTTTCCAGCATATAAATTCATGGTCAACGGCAATCGGCGTGTCACTTGTAACGGTTACATATCCCGGACCGCTGAAGCTTGCGCTGGGATTGGGCTTATACATCATTGAAACATCGCTGAAAGTTTCTTTCTGATATGTAATACAATAAAGCTGTTCTTCTGCATTTGCCGAACTTAACATGCTGCTGATTTCATCAAACGAACCTGCAAACACTGCCGAACTGCAAACTGAAAAAAGACAAAGAGCTGAAAGTATTACTGCAAGAATCTTTTTCATGGAATTATCCTCCTTTATTAGCGGCTTTACTGCCGTTATCTAAGGTTATTATACAGCCGTATCAACAATACATATTTATAATTTTGAAAATAAATTAATTTTAAGTTTTTATCCTCTGCCGTTTTATCCGGTAATGCTGCAATAAAGCTGTCCGTCAACAGGCTTTACCCCTTTTGCTTCCATCATTTCTGAAACAGTAACAAGCTGATAGCCCTGATTGATAAGATACGGAATTATTTCTACCATCGCATTGCCGGTTGATTCATATAAATCATGCATCAGCACAACGGAACCGTCGGCAACATGATTTTTAATGTTATTAATCGTTGACTGTGTATCCCTCGTTTTCCAATCGAGCGTGTCAACCGACCAGTTAATCAGCGGATATTTAACGGTCTGTTTGACTTCATCGTTAACAGCTCCGCCCGGGCAGCGAACGGTTTTAATTCCTTCTCCTGTATATTTCTTAACAACATTTATCGTATCTGAAATTTCTTTTTGTCTGACAGCGTTGCTTGCTGTTGTCAGAATGGTGTGGTTATAGGTGTGACAGCCGATTTCACAGCCCAGCTTGTAAGCTCTTTCAACGCAGTCGGAATAGGTATCAACTCTTGAGCCGACAATATAGAATGTCACTCTTGCACCGTATTTTTCGGCAGTGTCAAGAATTTTGGTGGTAACCGGTCTGTACGGACCGTCATCGAAGGTCAAGGCGACCATCTTTTTGCTCGGGTCAATACCATAAAGCGATGAAGCAGAAGAAAGTGCACTCTTTTGTCCGTCCGGCAGTACGGCGCAGACTTTATAGGAATTTTTCTTGCCGTAAACAGCAGTTTTGTCAATATATGTTGTTTTCGCTTCAATTGTTGCAATTTCGTTCCATGTCTCGTCACCGTCGGCTTTTCTGAGAATGGAATAACCTGTTGCATCGCTGAAGCTTTTCCATGAAAGCGTTACACCCTTGGGTGAGTTTGAAACTTTAAGTTCCTTAACGGCTTCACTGCATATAACTTCCTGTGCATGGACTCCGTAGCCGCTTTCATATTTTCCGTTTTTCTGCATTATGCAATAAGAATATGTTTTACCGTTCCTTGTGTCAGAATCGGTATATGAAGTTTTGTTTGCCGACAGTTCTTTAATCTCAGTCCATTCAGTTTCGTCTGCCGAAGCAACTTCTTTTCTGAGAACGGTATAGGTCTTGGCTTTTTTTGCCTTGTTCCATGAAATTCTGATTCCCTTGGTCGTGTTTTCAGTGTCGCTGATGACGGGCTCACTGAGATAAAGAAATTTAATCTGTGCAAATTCACCCTCGGCAATACTCGATTTTGCTCTGACTTTATAATTATATGTGCTTCCGTCTTTAACCGAATTGTCAGCGTAGCTTTCTTCCTTTGTTGTTTCCAGGATCTGCCACTGGTCGGCAACTTTCTTATATACTTCATAACTTGAAGCACCGCGCACATTCTTCCAATTTAAAACGATGCTGTCTTGCACATTTTGCGCAGAAAGTTCCTCAGGTGCTTTAAGATTGCTTTTAGCCGATGTTATGACAACAGTTATAAGCGCAATTGCAATAATTACCGTGGCTGACAAATACACAACAAATTTGTTTCTTTTCTTCATTTTGACATTTATCCTTCTTTATTTTTATATATTTACGGAAAGTGCGATTAAGTACACCGCCGTTTTTGTTATTGATTATTATATGAAATAGACCTTTTAAATATACTGATAAAAGTCTATAACAGCACAGCCTGAAAGCTAAAAACATTTTCCTTGAAACACGTATGAATACCGAAAAAACAAGGATTTAAGCAAGCATTATTTGCTGTATTGTTATTCTATTGTAAATAACTCTAAAGAATATATTTTCAATAAACTTTTGTTGTAATTATTGAAGTAATACTGATAATTTATTTGCATTAAACAAAAATTTTCGTTTCCTTCTGACAAAATAATCATAGCAAAACAAAGTCAAAAATTCAACAAAAAATCAAAAAATTTTCACTCAAAAACTGCCAAAAAAAATGTATTAAAATTACATCTTTTAGTGCGTTTTGACATTACTGACTTCTGCCTGAATTTTATAAATAAAAAACAGATATTTTCCCTTTGTGTTTACTGTATTGTTTATTTTATAATCTGCTTGCGGAAAAATCAATACACTTTTGATTATTGTAAGAAAAAATTAATAAAGTTATATCTGCGCAAAGCAAAAAATAAAAGCTCAGTAACAGAATTGCACTGAGCTTTTAAATTTAAATCTGAATCAAAACTGTTTTGCCGACTTCATTGCCGAAGTAGCTTTCGGCAGATTATTTGCGTGTCAGCAAAGTTGTGATAAGCTTGAAGAGAGTTCTGAAGAAGTTCATGAAAAGCTTAAACGGATCTTTTGTCCAACCGCTGCTGCTGCTCGGGTCGGTCTGGCTTTCGTCTGCCGGAATAATCGAGCCATCTTCTTCGTTATAATAAAGGAACTGCGGATACTCTTCAAAGGTTGTTACAGTAGCTTCCTCTTTACAGTGAGCAATATCATAAATTAATTTATCAACGCTATCCGGAAAATCTCTGTGTGCAAGGTTTTTAATGATCCATGTGTTATCCGGGAAAAGACAGGTTGAAGTGTCAATTGCTTTATCGGGAGAAATATACTGACCTTTGCCCTGCTCGTTTGCCTTAGCAATATAATCCTTGCTGAAGGTTTCACCTATTCTGGTTGATG
This sequence comes from Acutalibacteraceae bacterium, assembly GCA_051880655.1. Taxonomy (GTDB): domain Bacteria; phylum Bacillota; class Clostridia; order Oscillospirales; family Acutalibacteraceae; genus UBA6857. The sequence goes on from JBJEOJ010000161.1 coordinate 33,579, forward strand.
TTGCACCAAAAGACAAGTGAGAAATCTCAACGATACCGTCAGCCTGAACATCACTTCCGTCAAAAATCGGAAGAAGGTTCATGCCGTATTTTGCAATGACAGCAACCTTCATGCCGTCATTATGCAAATCGGTCATAATTTCATCAAACTTAACCTGAACGTTATAATGATAGTTATCAATTTTTTCAATCATGCCGGCATATTCGTCTTCTTTTCCGGCAAAGTTCAGTTTCTTGGCATCTTCATAATATTCATCGCTGACCATGCTCCAATAGCCCGGATAGCTTCCGAAGCTGATTGAAAGAATTCGCGGAATAAGGTTCTGATAAACCTTATCATAAATGCCTTCCACTACCTGTGTGCCCATTCCGAGAACATAAACCTGGTTGAGCACGGAAACGAGTGTTGCAAGGAACTCTGAAAGACCGTCGGTTTCAGCAAACGGATCATTGTTGTTAAGATAATAAGAAGCATATTTGTCAACACTTTTCGGATCAAGCTTTACTCTGCCTGAAAAAAGGGAACCGACAATATCCATACCTGTGCAGGTCGGAACATACATAATGCAGGTGTCAACCTTGTTTTCTTTTCCGTGATATGCTAGATATGACGCAACAATGGCAGAACCTTCACAGCGACCGATGAGAACAACCTTTTTGTGTCCGGTTGCCGCAATTATGTTATCTATGTATTTTGCAAGAATTTCGCTGTTTGAGACCGGATCAAGTCTCCAGTCGTATGCGAAATAATAATCATAAATTCCGTAATTGCTCTTTTTTCCCCAAGGATTGTTCGGTGAAAATCTTACATAAGAACCATCGGATGCTTCACCGTTTTTATCGAGAGCAAGCGGTTTATAAATGTCTTCAAAAACCTGATAAAGTGAATCGCAATAGGGATCCCAGTTGTTCGTTGCCATTCCTAGAGCGAGATTCTTTAAAATCGGATCAACAATTTCCTTATTGGCAATGATATCAGAAAATTCAATGTCATCGGGATAAATTTTGTTTCCGTCAGCATCAAAAATTGCTTGACCCTGTCCCTGAACAAAAACGATGGGAATGTCCTGTTTTTCAGCCGCAAATGCAGCAACATAACCGCAACCGGTGATGATCATAATTACGCTTAATAATAAGCAAGTTAACTTTTTCAAATTCTTCATGGTCTTTTCCTCCATAATTTTGTATTTTTATTATACTCCGTATAAATGACGGATAATTTCCGATTTGAATATATGTATTTTTTGTGTCTAAAATTTGAATGTCATCGTTTGTTTTTGAATTCGCCGTTGAATTTTGTGTCAAAGTGGGTGTTACAAAAATCAGGACAGAGCCGATTATAATAAAAATTCGGCTCTGCCCTAAAAAGTGTTTTTATTTTTATGTTTATGCACTCATAATAAGCATGGTAATTACCTTAATGAGCGAAACAAGAAGTCGCAGAAGTGCACTGTAAATATCTTTTACCCAAAGTGAATCAAGAGCATAATCGTCTTTTTCAATCGGTGTGAATTTTTCGGTACTGTTTGCATCATAATGCATATACTGCGGATACTGTGAAAAATCATTAACCGTTGGCTGATCCTTTGAATTTAAAAATGTCATCGCCATTGAAGCCGTGATGCCTGCGTCGGCATGATAGGCGTTTCTGATAAACCATGTGCTGTCAGGGAAAATGCAGGTGGAAGCATCAATTTTTTTATCTGCCGAAATATATTTTGCGGTGCCGTTTTCCTCAGCATTTGCTATATAAGCTTTTGAAAGAGTGTTGTTCATGTTTGAGGTGGTTGCACCGTATGAGGTTGTGGTTACCTCCATTCTGCCGTCTGCAAGCAAGTCGCAGTTTTTGCTGATCGGAAGCATATTAAAGCCGTATCTTGCAATAATTGAAACTTTGGTTCCGTTTTCACTTGCCTGTTTCAGAAGCTCTTCGGCTTTGGTCTGAACATTTTCATGATAGTAGTTAATCTTTTCAAGATAACCGGAATATTTTTCCTTGAATTCGCCGGTGAAAATAAGGTCAACGGCGTCCTGGTAATAATCGTCACCGATCATAGCATAATAAGTCGGGAAGAAGAAACAGGATTTGAGAAGTCTCGGAACAAGATTATCT
>JBJEOJ010000162.1:0-7822 GCA_051880655.1 Acutalibacteraceae bacterium
GGCGCCAAGCTTTTTTGTAAAAAAGCTTGATAAAAAACTTTACTCCTTTTGCACTGGCTTTTCCTCGCAGTGTAATTATAAAGGGCTGAATCTTTCTGCCCTGCGTGAGCATGCAAGCGGTGCTTGCCAAAAAACTTTACTCCTTTTTGCACTGTCTTTCCGCCGCGGCGAAGTTGTAAAGACTTCCACTTTCTGCCCCGCGTAACATCAGCGGACATTGTCCGCTAATTCTTTAGGCTGTGCATCGGTGCGGGGATTCTGCCGCCCCTTGCAACAAAAGCTTCACTTGAAAATTCATGAACCGGCATAACAGGCGCACTGCCCAACAGTCCGCCGAATTCAAGCATATCGCCAACCTTTTTGCCGACTGCCGGAATAATCCTGACAGCGGTCGTTTTGGTGTTAACAACACCGATTGCCGCTTCGTCGGCAATAATTGCCGAAAGCGTGCTTGCGCTTGTGTCGCCCGGAACAGCAATCATATCAAGACCGACCGAGCAAACGCAGGTCATCGCTTCAAGCTTGTCAAGATGCAAAGCACCCGATTTTGCCGCCGCAATCATGCCCTCATCTTCGCTGACGGGAATAAACGCACCCGAAAGTCCGCCGACATGGTTGCTTGCCATCACGCCGCCTTTTTTGACCGCATCGTTAAGCAGCGCCAAAGCCGCCGTTGTGCCGTGCGTGCCGCAAACCTCAAGACCCATTTCTTCAAGAATTCTTGCAACGCTGTCGCCTTTTGCCGGCGTCGGAGCAAGAGAAAGGTCAACAATTCCGAACGGAACACCCAAGCGGCTTGAAGCCTCCTGCGCCACAAGCTGACCCATTCTTGTAATTTTGAAAGCGGTTTTCTTGATTGTTTCCGCAACAACATCAAACGGCTGACCCTTGCAGGTTTTCAGTGCGTGATAAACAACACCCGGACCGCTGACACCGACATTGATGACGCAGTCACCTTCGCCGACACCGTGAAAAGCTCCCGCCATGAACGGATTATCTTCAACCGCATTGGCAAACACAACAAGCTTTGCACAGCCGAAGCCGCATTCGTCAGCAGTCAAGTCGGCGGTCTGCTTGATTATTCTTCCCATCAGCGCAACCGCATCCATGTTGATTCCGGCTTTTGTGCTGGCAACATTCACACTTGAGCAAACTCTTTCAGTTGAAGAAAGAGCCGAGGGTATGGAATTTATCAGATTCAGATCACCTTTCGTAAAGCCCTTCTGAACAAGAGCGGAAAAACCGCCGATGAAGTTAACACCGCACTCCTTGGCCGCCTTGTCAAGCGCAAGCGCAAGTGGGGTGTAATCCTTTTCACGGCAAGAAGCACCGACAAGTGCAATCGGGGTAACGGAAATGCGCTTGTTGACAATCGGAATTCCGAATTCCTTTTCAATCTGCTCACCCGTTTTCACAAGGTTCTGCGCTTTTTTTGTGATTTTGTCATATATTTTGTTTGCAACATCATCAACACTTTCGCCGAAGCAGTCAAGAAGCGAAATACCCATGGTGATGGTTCTGACATCAAGATGCTGATGGTCGATCATGTCAAGCGTTGCAATTATGTCACGCATGTTGTTCATGTTCAGTTCCTCTTAAACTCTATACATAAGATTGAAAATGTCTTCTCTTTGGGTGCGAATAACAAGACCGATTGTTTTTCCGAGTGCTTCAAGCTCATCGCTGATTTCGGTTATGCTTTTTTGGCTGTTTTCAAGGTCAATGAGCATCGTCATTGTGAAATACTGCTGCATAACGGTCTGGCTGATATCAAGAATGTTGACGTCATTATCTGCAAGCAGGGTGCAGACTTTTGCAATAATACCGGTTGTGTCTTTTCCGGTAACGGTTACTATGGCTTTCATGATTGCTTTGCCTCCGTGAAATTTAATTAAAACTTTTACACTTTACCTATTTAAATAATTATAAGGAATATGCCGGAAAAGTCAAGCACACAAAAGAATTTAACCCTTGCGACAAAATGCATATATTTTTACAAATTTTTACATTAATTTTTTCAATGAAAATTAATGTAAAATTTTTCTGAAAAGGTATTGACATATTGGCAAAAATTTTGTAATATTATGACAGTCTATTTTATAGATAAGCAAAAACGAAAGGATGAAAAAGTTGAAAAAAGTAATCAAAAAACTAATCCCGTTATTTCTTGCCGTATTATTGTGCACCGTAACTGTGCTTGGACAGTTCAGTGTTCTTGCGGCAGACGTAACAGAAACCGCAGGAGAAACATCATACTGCGGTTATCGCTCACTTTATCAAGTTGAAATCAATCAGACCAAGCTCAACTACACAGACATCAGCGTAAAAGTTAAAAATGCGCGTTCGATTCTTTCTGCCGGATATGCGGACAGCGTAAAAATAACTGCTCAGATGTTCTGCGAAGAAAAAGTCGTAAAATCAACATCCGAAACATTTGCGCTTTCAAATCTTAAAACCAAAGCAGCTTCGATGAAGATGCCGACTTTCGGCAAATTCATTGTTTATGCAGAATATTTAAAAGGTGAAAATGTTGTTCACAAAACAGATGAAGCAGTCGTCGGAATCGCCGCAACAGAATATAATATTTGTCCCGTCAACGCTTCTTTCCCCGTTGTTTATCTCACTCTCGGTTTGTGGGATATAACAAAGACCGCCGACGGTGAGCCGATTCCCACCTTTGTTATGCTTAACAGAACAGCACAATATAATTGGGACGCTCTTCCCGAAAATGTTTACGGACAGCCGAACCTCACTGATGCAGAGCTCAGAAAGATGGGCGGATTTGAAACAAAATCCGAAAAAATGATTGAGTTCATTGCCGATCTCGTTGAAATCAGTCCCGAAGGCACAAAGTATAATCTTTATATCAATGATGCCTTTGTTAAATACATACTCAGAATGCTCGACGCAAACGGAATTGACGAAAGCAACTATACAGTTAAACTTCTGTCTGACGGCTCAGGTTCATATGCAAACTTCAACAAAGCATATAATGTTGAAAACGCAACCGAAAAATATGAAACCATGTGCAAGCAGTGGAAAGCAGCAAAAGATTATACAAAGGAGAACGGCGGAATCGGCAGCTTAACAGAGTTTATGCCCGATTACAGCTCAAGCACATACGCTTATGTTGCAGCAAGCACATCAGGCGGTAACGTTGAATGGTGGGTTGCAAGAACAAACGGAACACTTAATATTCCGAATGACCAATCAAACTTCCTTGCAACAGTCACTTCCAATCCTCAGGTCGTTGTTAAAAACATGAACACCATGCTCACCGGAATTCAGGAAAAAGGCGAAAAGGCTGTTAGTGAATTCAAAGCTCTTTTCAACTTCAATGGTGAAATGTTTGAAGATGCAGAAATCCAAAACAAACCCGTAATGCTCTTTGTCGGAAGCAGATGCACAAGCGAAGATGCTTTTGAAGAATTTGCAAAGTTTGTTGTTGCATATTACGGTGATAATTATGTTTACTATTATAAAGGTCATCCGGCAACACCGACCGCACTTTATCCCGAAAAGCAGGCACAGCTTGATAAATTGGGAATCACAGACGTTGAATCTTCAATCCCTGCCGAACTTATTTTCTTCTTCTATCCGGAAATCTATGCCGCAGGTTACAGTTCAACAACTTTCCAGTCAGTAAACCCCGACAAAACGCTTTGCTATTTTAACGTTGCAAGTTCAACAGAATCTCCGGAATACCTTAAAAATGCAAATTGCTATATGAATCATATTAAAGCATCATCAGCTGACAATATCAAAGAGCTGTGTGACAGCGAAAAGCTTGAAGCAGGCAACTATTTCCTTTGCGAAATTAAGGATAACAGCGAATATGATATTGCAATTTGGGATGCAGCAAGCAGTCTGATTTCATTCTATAAACTCAATGCAGAAACAGGTAAATATGATTTTGTTTCCTCACGTGATGCAATGGACGACCAGACAATTGAAATTGAAAATCCGAGCATCAACGTTGTCTTGGGCAAAACTGCTGCCATAAATGCAAGTGCAAAAACTGCTCTCACATATGAATCATCAGATCCGGAAATTGCAACAGTTGCAGCTGACGGAACAATCACCGCAAAAGGATACGGAACCGCAACAATAACCGTTAAAGCAAGCTCAAGCATTTTCTATAAAGCAACAGAAGCTCAGGTAACAGTAACAGTTACTCCCGATGTTGTCAGCTCAGTTAAAGCAACATCCGATTCCTTCACATCAATCAAACTTTCATGGGCAAAGCTTGAAGGTGTAACAGGCTATCAGGTTTATCGTTCGGATAGTGCCGACGGAGAATATACATTGGTATATCAGGTAACAGGCGCAAGATTCAACTCATTTACCGATACAGACCTTACAACCGGCAAAGAATACTACTACAAAGTATGTGCAAGAAAAGCTGTTAACGGTAAATACGTTTACGGTGACTTCTGTGATGTTATCACAGCTACCACAAATATCACTCCAAAGAAAGTAAGCTCAGTTAAAGCAGCATCTGCATCTCTCAGCTCTGTAAAACTTTCATGGGCAAAGCTTGAAGGTGTAACAGGCTATCAGGTTTATCGTTCAGATAGTGCCGACGGAGAGTATACATTGGTATATCAGGTAAAAGGTGCAAGATATATTTCATTCACAGATAAGGATCTCAAAACAGGTAAAAAGTATTATTACAAAGTTCGCGCAAGAAAATATGTTGACGGTAAATATGTTTACGGTGAATTTTCAAGTGTTGCTTCCGCAGCAGCAAGCGTTCAGAAAGTTACTCTTTCATCGGTTTCCAATGAAAGCGGTCAGAAAGCTAAACTCACATGGAAAAAGCAGGCAGGCGTTACCGGTTATGCTGTTTATCGTGCAGACAAAACAGGTAAATTTACCCGCATCAAAACAATTACAGGTGCAAACAATGTAACATACACCAATTCCTATCTTACAGGCAAAACAAAGCTCGCTAAGAATCAGACATACACTTACAAAGTAAGAGCTTTTGTAACCGTTGACGGCACCAATGTTTACGGTCCTTATTCAGATGTTAAATCCGTAACCATCAAAAAATAAAAGCTTTTTATCAATTAAAAAATTCCACTGAGCAATCGGTGGGATTTTTTTTATTTGTATTCACTCTCTTTATAACAAAGTAAAAGCCGGTTCTTACCCCGCCTTAAATAAGCGGTCATAAGAATCGGCATTACCGTTTTCAAACGGTTATTCTGTTTCGTCCTTGCTTTCGTCTGACGGTTGCTGCTTTTCAAAATCAACCTTGCCGTCTTTGAGAACACAAAGATATTTGTTTTTCGGCTGAATGCTGCCCTCCAATATGCGTTCCGAAAGCGGATCTTCAACCTTGGTCTGAATGGCTCTTCTGAGCGGTCTTGCGCCGTAAACCGGGTCAAAACCTGCATCGGAAACCATCTGAACAACCTCATCGCTGAAGTTCATTTCAATATCCATGCCTGCAAGACGATTTGTTGTCTGTGAAAGCATACGTCCTGCAATTTCGTGAATCTGGTCTTTCGTCAGCTGATTGAACACGATGATTTCATCAACTCTGTTAAGAAATTCCGGTCTGAATGTTTTCTTCAGCTCACCCATAACAGCGTCATAAATTTTGCTTTCGCTCAGTGCACCGTTTTCGTTTGAGCCGTCAAAACCGATTGATTTTGTGTTGCCGGAAATCAGCTTTGCACCGAGGTTTGAAGTCATAATAATGATTGTGTTTTTGAAGTCAACCTTGCGTCCTTGCGAATCGGTCAGAACACCGTCGTCAAGAATCTGCAAAAGCATATTGAAAACATCGGGATGCGCTTTTTCAATTTCATCAAAGAGCACAACGCTGTACGGCTTACGTCTTATTTTTTCGGTAAGCTGTCCGCCCTCTTCATAGCCGACATATCCCGGAGGTGATCCGACAAGACGCGAAACCGTGTGCTTTTCCATAAATTCGGACATATCAAAACGGATTACGGCATTTTCATCGCCGAACATTGAAGCACCCAGGGCTTTGCAAAGCTCGGTTTTGCCGACGCCCGTCGGACCCAAGAAGATGAATGAACCGAGCGGTCTTTTCGGGTCCTTCAGTCCGCTTCTGCCTCTTCTGATGGCTCTTGCAACGGCACTGACCGCTTTTTCCTGACCGACGATTCTTCTGTGAAGCTCGTCTTCCATTTCAAGAAGCCGCTTGCTTTCTTCACGGGTCAGTTCCGTTACCGGTATACCTGTCCACCCGGAAACAATCTGAGCAATTTCGTGAGGCGTAACCTCGCCCGTGCTTCTTGAATTTTCGTCTTTCCATGCGGCCCTTGCGGCATTGAGCTTTGAGCGCAGTTCTTTTTCCCTGTCACGAAGAGAAGCTGCGCTTTCAAAATCCTGCGAATTGATTGCGGCTGCTTTTTCCTCGTTAACACGCTTGATTTCTTCTTCAATGTCCTTAATTTCCGGCGGAGCGGTATAAGAACGAAGTCTGACTTTTGAAGCCGCTTCATCAATCAGGTCAATCGCCTTGTCGGGCAGAAAACGGTCGGTAATATATCTTGACGACATCTTGACAGCGGCAGAGATTGCATCGTCCGTAATCCTTACCTTGTGGTGGGCTTCATATTTATCTTTGAGTCCTTTAAGAATTTCTATTGCTTCTTCTTCGGACGGCTCATCAACCGTAACGGGCTGAAAACGTCTTTCAAGAGCGGAATCTTTTTCAATATATTTTCTGTATTCTTCAATTGTTGTTGCGCCGATTACCTGAAGCTCGCTTCTTGCAAGAGAAGGCTTGAGAATGTTTGCGGCGTCAACAGCGCCCTCGGCAGAACCGGTACCGATGAGGTTGTGAACTTCATCAATGAACAAAATGACATTTTTTGCCTTTATGACTTCATCAATGCAGTTTTTGATTCTCTCTTCAAAATCGCCTCTGTATTTCGTGCCTGCAACCATACCGGTCAGGTCAAGCGAAACAATACGCTTATCGGCAAGCAGATCGGGAACTTCACCCTGCGCAATTTTGAGTGCAAGCCCCTCGGCTATCGCTGTTTTGCCAACACCCGGTTCACCGATTAAGCAGGGGTTATTCTTGGTTCTTCTTGAAAGAATCTGAATCACACGTTCAATTTCCTTTTCTCTGCCGATTACGGGGTCGATTTCGTTGTTTCTTGCCTTTTGCGTCAGATCCTGACCGTACTGATCAAGGTTCGGCGTTTTCTGGTTGGAAGACGAACGGGAACTTCCGGAAGAACCGAAGCCGGATTGCTTTGACGGCTGCTGACCATCAATATTGTCGGCAAGCATTTCCGGTGAAACGGAAAGCTCACGCAAAATGTTTACGCCGCAGCAATCTTCTTCACGAAGAATTGCCGCAAGAATATGCTCCGTTCCGACATAGCCCGAGCCCATGCTTCTTGCAATGGAAACGGAGTTGTCAATGATATGCTTGCATCTCGGCGTGAAATCTTCGGGGGAAAGCATTGTCGGAACACCCACGCCGATTGTGCTTCTGACGATATTTTCAATTTTTCTGAAAGTGATACCTTTTGCAATCAGAGCCTGAGCACCCACACCGTTGTCTTCACGAACAAGACCCATCAGAAGATGCTCGCTTCCGATATAGGTATGACCGAGATTTTCTGCGGATTCAATAGCGTCGTTAAGAGCTATGTTTGCTTTTTGTGTGAAGCCTGTGAATTTATACATACAGCACCTCTCCTTTACTATATTTTGATGATATTAAAAATTTTTTATTCAAAAGCTTTTCTGACCATATCGGCGCGCAGTATATCTCTTTGTTGCGCGGTCAGGTCTTTGCCCTCGCGGGCGTTCATTGTCGCGGGCT
>JBJEOJ010000163.1:0-35547 GCA_051880655.1 Acutalibacteraceae bacterium
GATCGGTGCAGGTTATGATGTTGAAGATATTATTTACAAGGGCGACACAAGCTCTGACGAAATCATCGGACACCTGTTCATTTATAAGCTTGCTTATGATATTCTCGGACCGGAAGACCCGGAAATCAAATCACTTATTTCCCGCACAATGGATTCTTTTGCTCAGCATATTGTTGACAACGGCTATTCGCTTTGCGACGGAACCGGTCAGCCGACAACCTGGAGCAAGTTTAACCGCACTTATCTTCACAACGGTCAGGTTCTGGGCGGTGCACCGCTTCAGACTGCGGTTATTCTCAGTGCGCTCAAGCTTGCCGCTTATGTTACAGGCGACAAGAAATGGGAAAACGAATATAAAATGGCGGCTCTTGACCCTGCTTATGAATATGCAAAAATCATGACGCAGGAATGGGAACGCTATCAGATGTCAATTCTTGAATATGCAAACGGTGTTTCGGGTGTTATCGGCTTCATTTTAAGACCGCTTGTAAACACGAAGCTGTTCAGACTTGTTTATCGCCTTATCCTCAACTATTCCGACGAAGAAATGGGAATGCTTGCTTATTATCTGCTTTTCCAGATGGAGGACGACGAAACACTGCTTTCCTATTACAGAGAGGGCATCAACGATTGGTGGTATTCAATTTCACACAGTGAAAATCCGCTTTGGTATTACATTTATCAGCTTGCTTATCCCGATAAGGAAATCAAAGATGTTTACGGCAACAACATTGTTGAAACAGCCGCATGGTCGCTTTCCCGTCACCCGATAAGCACAGTTAAATACTTAGCTTCCAATCCGAACCGCGATGATGTGAAGATGATTGATTTTTCAAGCGCAGGAATCAGCGGCACAGCCAGATTAAGCTATGATCCGAAAGCAGGAAAGCCCCTGTTTGCCGACAGCAAATCGGGCATTCTTCAGGTTATCGGTGTTGTTCTTTCGGGAACAAGGCTGACATGGAAGGTTGCCGCACCGGACGAAAGAGAGCTTCACAAATTTAACAGTGCAACATACAGGCTCGGAACCGAATCTCAGGCAGATGAGATGGAGGGTTCAACCACCTATACTCTGCCGTATTGGATGGGCAGGTATCACGGCTTGCTCAAATAAAATTCAATATATAATGACAGCCGCCCGGTTTGGTATCGGGCGGCTGCATGTTTAGTTCTATTGTTTATGCGCCTATTGATTTAAAGAAATCGATGATTTTATTGATGAACTGTCTGATCTGATTGATAATTCTTATAAATATGTTTGTCTGAGCAGGTTCTTCCGGACTATCAATTGTTTCGACTTCGGTTAATCCGCAGATACTGCATTCATGCGAACGGCAATCCCCATCATAAGTCCAGTCGCCGAAGAAATGAACACGTTCGCAGGCGATTCCGTTTTCCATGGCATAGGCTTCGGCGGTGGAACCGTCATGGCAGCGGATGATGCCAACATATTCGATATCGTCCGTGGAAATCAGATATGCTCCGAGTTCTTCACCAATAGCCTCTTTTTCTTCCTCATTCTCGCTTGTGTATATTTTTACAAATTTATTTACAAATTCTTCACAAGATATTTCATCTGAAAGTTTACAGTCAAGTCCACATAATTTTGAATCATCAATTTTTGTATTCATGCCTTTTATCGTGATGCTTTCCAGACTCCATAAGTTGAAGAATGCGTTACTTTCAACAGTTTCAAGCGCTTGGGGCAAAACGATGTTTTTTAATGACCAACACATTCCGAAAGAATAAAATCCGACCGATTTTAAAGTTTCCGGAAAAGTTATATTGTTCAAAGAAACACAATTCATAAAAGCTAAATCTTCTATAATTTCCAGTTGCTCACTCAATTCAATTTTTTCAATAAAAACATTTCCATAAAATGCTCTGTAATTTATTGTTTTTACGCTGTTGGGCATTTTATATTCTTTTGATTGATTTTTTTCAGGATAAGTAATCAAAACCGTTTTGTCTTTATTAAAAAGGACGCCGCAGTCATCGGAAGAATAATTCAAATTATCTTTTGAAACATCAATTCTTTCCAACGAAAAGCATAAATCAAACGCTTCTTCGCCAATATAATTGATTTCGGCAGGTATTTCAATTTGTTTCAGTGCAGAACAAGTGAAAAAAGCGCTGTCACCGATAGACTTCACACTATCCGCTATTTCGACTGTTTCAAGATTTTCGCAGTTGGCAAAAGCACCTGCACCTACCGATGTAACACCATCACGGATAACTAAAGACTTGATAGTTATATCATCATTATCCTCCCAAGGAGAATTTGTCCAAGACCCGTTCTGCAGATAATCTTCCATTTCTCCTTCGCCTTGAATTGTCATCGTTTCGGTCTCGGTGTCATAAGTCCAAGTGACATTGTTTCCCTGCTTGCCGCATTCGCCGCTGATTGTCTGTGCACTCGCGGACACGGTGAACAGTGCGCACAAAACCGTCATTGAAAAAATCAATAACAGGTTTTTCAAGATTTTTGAGTTTGTTTTTTTCTTCATTGGTTTTTCCTCCTAAAAATAAAAAGTGTGCGCGAACCGAAATCTGCGCACACGAAAAACACAAACTTCGATTAGCTACCACACTAAAATTTCATTTCTGATAAAAGGTATAAGAAATATAGAAGTCCATGTTTTTACCTAAAGATAAAAACACTTATCCTAATATCAGAAAAACTATTGAATTTTTTAGTGTGGTAAATACATTATAGCAAAACATAAATAATTTTGCAAGAGAAAACCATATAATTCTTACATAATAAAATCTGCAAAGCCGATTTTATTGGTGCGCTTGCTTTGCGGTGTAAATCTTTTTATATGAAAAAGGTTAAAGCGCGACCACCTGACTCTGCCGTACCGGATGTGCAGGTATCACGGCTTGCTCAAATAAAATTCAATATATAATGACAGCCGCCCGGTTTGGTATCGGGCGGCTGAGTTTGTTTCTTATCAAAAGACGTTTTAAAAACCTTGTTTTGTATACAGAAAGCTGTCTTATTTATGAGTATTCTCATATTATTAACTTCTGTATCCAAAAACTAATTATAAAATGATTTTCAAGAATTTACAGATTTTTACAAAAATCATTTCAGTAAGCTTTCATATTCGGTGTTTAATACATTTACAAGCGCAATAAGTTCAATATCTGTTACAAATCTTTTTCCGCATTCAATTCTTTGTATTGCATTCTTATCAACATCCAAACCAATCAACTGAAGTTTATCGGCAAGCTGTCTTTGGGATAACTTTTGCTTTTTTCTCAGAATTGCAACATTTTTACCGCACACATTATTTAGTCCTTCTTTGGTTTTGTTAATAAACATAAAAATCCTCCTAAAATTGACATTTAGTGCTTGACATTTATTCAATGATATGTTAAGCTTAGGTACATAATGACATTCAGTGAATGTCAAAAAAGGAGGATAATTAAATGGTTAAAAGAGATTGGAAAAAAGTTTTTTTGATGGAAATTTTAACAGGAGGCTTGTATACTTTATATGTTGTTTACTGCATGCATAACGACATTGAAGAAATGGAAAAACAGACAAATAAAAAACAGATGAATGTTATTATCTATTTTCTGCTTTGTGTATGCACCGGCTCACTGTTTGCTTTTATTTATGCTTACAGCTATCACAAAAGAGCTCTTGCATTGGCAAAATCATATAATGTTAAACTTGCAATCAAATCACCGCTGCTTTTTGCTCTTGTAATGTATGTACCGGTAGTATCTTTTATGGTTATGATTAAAAATCATAACAAGCTTATTGATGGTTATGAAACAAGTTACGGATTCAGAAATACGGATGAGGTAATGTAATATGTTTTTGCCAATAAGTGTATCTTATGAAAACGCAATTGAGGCTTTTGCAAATTATTGCTCAAAAAGCTCAACACCGGAAGATATTTTTAACTTCGATGGCTGCATTCCAGAAGCAAGGCTAAAATACAGTCCGATTCTGACTTATTATGCTGAATATTCATATACGGCACTAGTCGAAATTACAACGGAAACTCAAGTGCATTCAAAATCGGCGCTCGCTCCGGATTCAACTTCATACCGTGAAAATCGAAGAAATTCCAATAGTGGCTTTTTTGCTCAGATGTATGAGGACTTTGCCGATACAAGATATACCGACTCAACCGTGAAGCAAAAAGATATGGACAGATCTTCGGGAAAAGACTGTTTTTTAGTCTTTGGTTCAACCGGTCAGCTTGATTCAGTTGATGAGAAGCTTTGGCCGTCGGAAAAAATTGATCAGTCATGCATAATTGATGACATACTGGACTATCGTATACGCAGTAATCCTATTTGTGCCAAGGCTGTCGATAATTGCATAGCTATAGCTAATATTGACAATGCACAGTTACCCGAAGCAAAGATAGATTATATTATTAGAAGCGATATTAACGAGACCCTTAGAAACAGATATAAAAACAGCAGTTTTGAAATTGTCGATTTCAACTATGAAATTGATAGTAGTACGCTCAACACGAATTTGCTGTGTTTTCCATATTATGAATTTTCTTTTTCATATAATTCCATACCTTACATTGTCAGAGTGGCAGCCCACTGTCAGGCTGAGGGTTCAACGGGTTTGTTCGGTTCTAATAAAGATGTTGTAACCGGCAATTTACCGGTATTTGAAAAGATGCCGGGTGGAATATTCAGCAAACTAAGTGCGAAAAGAAGCCGAAGTGTCGGCAAAAAAAGCGGAAAGGAACATTTTTTAAGCACAATCTCAAAAAGCATGGTTCTTACTGCATGACGCTATAATTACAGGAGAAAAAAACATGAAATTGTCTGATATTAATAGTGATAATATTACATTGTCTAAAACCGTATCTAAATATGATGCTGATAATTTGGAATACGCCTATATTGATTTGTGTAAAAAAATGAATACAGCTCAGACTAATCACGAATTAATTACGATAGCAGACGGCTTTAAAAAACTCGGAGATTATAGGGACTGTTATTTAAAGCGGAAGCAGTGCCTAGACCGCCTCGCTTTTAATAATCCAAACGAATTAATGGTTCTAGGAAACTGTTACAAAGAACTTCCAATGTGTGGTCGAGTCGGTGACAGATGTATAGAAGCCGCCAAAGAATGGAATCAATATGAAACGGATTACAAAGAATTTTTTTCAGCATATGACAGCAAGCCGATGCTTCTCAAACTTTGGGATAAGTTCAGCACACTTATAATTATTGTTGGTATTGTTACTCTTCTTTGGGGGTTCATAATATACTTTGGTGCTGTTTTGATAGAATTTATAGTCAGATCAATTGTAACTGCAATAAAAAGAGCATCCGGTAAATACAAAGAAGAGTCAAAAGCGCTTATGGTGAGAAAACAAGAGATAGATGCAAAACTTGCAGAATTAAGAAACAGAGATTATGCATAAACAAAAATAATACTTTTAATTTAACCAAAAAAATAAATAAAATTCAGGCAGTAAATAATGACCGCCTGAATTTTTTTATGTATGGAAAGCAGAAATTGACGAATTTCTTTTTAAAACACCGTTTCTTTTTATCTTAACTCTTACTTTCCAAAAATCTCGTCCGAAGTAAGGAAGAGTGAATAAGTAAAAATCCCGTCTGCAAAAATGCAAACGGGATTTTTGGAGCTGCTAACCGGATTTGAACCGGTGACCTCATCCTTACCAAGGATGCGCGCTACCGACTGCGCCATAGCAGCACACAATTGAAAGCTTAAATATTATATCTCAAAGTTACTCAATTGTCAACACAAATTTACAAATTATTTAGTATTTTTATTGTAAATTATTTGGTATTTTTATCTATGTTTTTTGTGAATTTTTTGTGCTGAAATTCACAGATTTTTAATTTGTTAAATTTTTCTTACTTTAAAACTTTGCTATTGATTTATGCTGTTTTCAAGAGTAGAATATCTAATGTAATTTTTCAAATTGTGTTGATTTAATTTTCTTCATTGTGCTTTCGGAGGGTTGAAGTTGAAAAAAATTCTTTTGTCAGTATTAATTTTCGGCATTTTTGCTGCGTGCATTTCTTATAATGCAGTATTGCTTTTTAATAACAAATATCTGCCTGACGCCGATACTGAAAAAGGTAAAAATTATATTGAAAAGATTGAGAAAACTTCGGTTGAAAAAGCGGAAAAAAGCATTGACGCCGTTCAAAAAAAGCTTCTTGCCGAAAAAGAAGCCGCCGACCTCAACTTAAATGTTCAAAACAGCATAAAGCTCATTGATGAGGGTAAAAAAAGCTATATTCAGGTTTTCCGTGATGTTTATATCGCAGGAGACTCGCTGATGCACGGACTGAAAGAATATAACATTCTCAACAGCAGTCATCTCATCACGCAGGTCAGCGCAAGCCTGAGCCATTTGAATGCCAATTTTGATAAAATTGTCGGACTTCGTCCGCCTGTTCTGATTTTGCATTACGGATTGAATATGTGTTCGGCAAGAACCGGGGCAGATACCAATTTTATAAATGAATATACATCAATTATTGAACGGCTTAAAAAGGAACTGTCCGACACAAGAATCATCATCAGCCTGATTTTCCCGGTTGACAATTCAATTACCCGAACCGTAAGTAACGATACCATTAATAAATACAATGACGGACTTGTTGAAATGTGTAAAAAAGAAAAAATTGAATATCTTGATTCGTCATCGGTTTTGAAAGCTCATAATGAGTGCTTTGAGCCTGACGGTATACATCAGAAAAAGATGTTTTATGACAGATACTGGCTTAAATTTGTTATGACGGAAAAGGGGATTTATTGATGACGAAAATCAAAGAACTTCTGTGTGTTGCTTTGCTTGCTGCTTTCATTATCACAATGACACATGAAACGGCTGTCAGCGATAAGAGCGCCTCTGAAGTTTTCGAGGGAGTAAAAAGCGCAGTATCTGTCAGCGAGCTTTCAAAATGTGACAAAGCAAAATTTAAAAAAGAAACAGGCTTTGCCGAAAACGAATTTGACGGCGTGATTTATTATGCTTCCGATTCCGTTATGGAGGTTCGCGAAGTGCTGATTATAAAACTTGCCGATCAGTCTCAGGCTCAGCCGCTTGTTGAAAAGCTCAAAAGCCGAGCTGAGCAAAAGGGCGAACTTTTCAGAGGGTACGCCGCAAAGCAAAGTGCGCTTCTTGACAGTTATGTGCTTGAAAACAAAGCAGGCTTTGTTTTTTTTGCTGTGTGTGATAAACCCGAAATTGCAGCCGACGCTTTTCGCAAATCGCTTTAAGAATTAAAAATCGAGTTAGGGAGATAAAAATGCTTTTCAGCAGTCTTACTTTTTTGTTTGCTTTTTTGCCGATAACGCTTGCACTTTATTTTTTGCCGCTTTCACGCAAAAATCATGTGCTTGAGCAAAAAAAAAGAAATCTTGTTTTGTGCCTTGCAAGCCTTGTTTTTTATGCCTGGGGCGAACCGGTTTATATTGTGCTGATGCTTGTGAGCATTTATTTTAACTTTAATATCGGCCTTGATCTTCAAAAGAACGAGGGAAAAACAGGCAGAAAAAAGGTGATTTTGTTTTTTGCCGTTCTTTTTAATCTGTTCATATTGGGATTTTTCAAATATTCCGGATTTGTGGTTGAAAATTTGAACAGTCTTTTTTCGCTGAATATCAAGATGAATGCCTTGCCGCTTCCGGTCGGAATTTCGTTTTATACGTTTCAGGCACTAAGCTATATTATCGATGTTTACCGCTGCGATGTGAAAGCGCAGAGGAAGCTTTTGCCTTTTGCACTTTATATCACAATGTTTCCTCAGCTTATTGCAGGACCGATTGTTCAATACAGCGACATTGAAAATCAGCTGGTTAATCGTTCGGTTAATATTGAAAAGTTTTCTGTCGGAATTTTATATTTCATAAGAGGACTTGGTAAAAAGGTTATTTTTGCAAATTATATCGGTGCGGTTTATACAGAGATTTCGCTCAAGGATATTGCGTCTTTGCCTGCCGTGACGGCATGGTTCGGAATCATCTGTTACACTATGCAGATCTATTTTGACTTCAGCGGTTACAGCGATATGGCAATCGGGCTCGGTAAAATGTTCGGCTTTGATCTGGTTCAAAACTTCAATTTACCTTATCAATCAAAAAGCATAACCGAATTCTGGCGCAGATGGCATATTTCTCTCGGTGCGTGGTTCAGAGATTATGTATATATTCCGCTCGGCGGTAACCGAAAGGGCAGCTTCAGAACCATTTTAAACACGGCAATCGTCTGGTGTCTGACAGGTCTTTGGCACGGTGAAAGCTGGAATTTCATTGTTTGGGGTGCGTTTTACGGTGTTTTGCTAATACTTGAAAAGTTTGTTTTTAAAAGTATTCTTGATAAAATTCCGGATTTCATCAGGCACATTTTAACAATGCTTTTTGTCATTGTCGGCTGGGTGTTCTTTTCAAGTGAAACTCTGACGCAGGCTGTAAGCTACCTTGGCGCTATGTTTGCAAACACCGAAATCTTCACCCAAAACAGTCTTTACTATATCTCGTCATATGCCGTACCGCTTGTATTTATGAGTCTTTCGGCTTTTGGTCTGTTTAAAAATCTGCCCAAACCAAAAAATCATGGAGTCAGGTTGTTTTTACAGTCGTCTCTATATATGATGATTTTCATAATCTGTATTGTTTGCCTTGTCAGTGATACATACAATCCGTTTTTATATTTCAGATTCTGATTCTGTCGGCAGTGAATGAAAGGATCTTCATTGATGAAAAAAGAAAAAGATTTATCATATAACAGAAAAATAATCAGAAGATTATGCACTTGTGTTGTTGTGTTTTTTTTGCTTGTATTAATCGGAGTTATTGTTCTTTTTGCTGTTTATCCGAAAAGAGAAATGTCCGAAAGAGAAAACCGTGTTCTTGCTCAAAGACCGGTGCTCACTTTTTCGTCTGTTGCCGACGGCAGCTTCATGAAAAATTTTGAAAACTGGCTTTCGGATCAGTTCCCGTTCAGAGATACTTTAATAAGCCTTAAAACTTCGGCAGACAGACTGACCGGAAAAAAAGAGGAAAACGGCGTTTATATCGGAAATGAAGGCTTTCTTTTTGAAAAGCAAACCGTTTATAATGAAAAGCAGGTAAAAGCAATTACCGATGCAATGAACGCCTTTGCAAAGAAAAACAAAAGCATCAAAGCTTCTGCGGTAATTTCGCCGAATTCAAGCTTAATTCTGAGCGATCTTATGCCAAAGGGCACCGATGAAGCGGATCAGAAAGAGCAGCTTTCAAAAATCAAAAACAAGCTTTCCGGTATTTCATGGACAGACTGCCAAAAAGCCTTTGAAAATGCCGAAGATAAAAAAGAGCTGTTTTACAGAACAGACCACCATTGGACAACAAAGGCGGCATACCTTGCTTTCGGGTCGCTTATGAAAACATGGAAACTGAGCACAAAGGGGGTTGAATACAGCTTCTATACAGTTTCAAATGATTTTTCGGGAACGCTTTCCTCTTCTTCCGGTGTTTCTTCTTCAAAAGATGAAATTCAGATCTGTGTCCCGAAAAATGAAAATCATTTATACACGGTTCATTATGAATCAAGCGGTGAAAAAACTGCTTCGCTTTTTAATAGTGAAAAGCTTGAGCAAAAAAATCAGTACGAGGTTTTTCTCGGCGGAAATTTTGACAAAGTGATTGTTTCAACAAATGCCGAAACCGACAGACAGCTTTTGATTTTCAAGGATTCTTATGCCAACTGCATGATTTCCATGCTTACGCCGTATTTTTCAAAGATTGTAATTATTGATCCGAGATATTACAGCGGCAGCCTTTCGTCGGTATTGGAGGAATATGAGTTTACTCATGCGGCGTTTATTTACAATCTTAACACTTTCCTTGCCGACACTTCTCTTGCCGACACACTGGAAAGCTGAATTAAACAAAGACAAAATCCGGAGTTTATTATTTAACGAACCCCGGATTTATTGATTTTATTATTATGTTTGAGTAAGATTTTGCAATAGTTTTGTAAAAGCCTTTTCAAAGCGTTCATCGTCTTCTTTTGTTCTTTTTCTCGGACCTTTGAGATGATTTTTCGCTTTTGCCATGCGCACTTTTTTTGCCATGTATCTTTCGGCAAGCATTTGCCCGATGTTTTCATTCGTATAAATTTTACCGCTTTGGTGGATTGCATAAGCTCCTTTTGCAAGCACCATCGCCGCAACGCCGTAATCCTGAGTGACAACAACGTCGCCGTTTTTGCAGAAATTTGCGAGCGCAATGTCAACCGCATCGGCGCCTGCCGAAACCGTCCGGACAGTGCTGTAATCTGAAAAAAGAACATGGTTGGTGTCGCAAAAAAGAATGACATCAACGCCGAATTTTTTTGCGGATTTTTCAACAATTTCAACAACCGGACACGCATCGGCGTCAACAAGAATTTTAAAACGGGTCATTATCATCATGCGGCTTTTTGCCGCTCCTTTCGTTTTGTATAAGAGAAAAGCCCATGCTTGCCGAAAAAGACAGAGCATGGGATAAAACTCTTTTTGATTGAATCGAAAAATTATTTAACAGAATCTTCTGTGTTGTCACTGCCTTTGAAAAGAGCGATAATTCTCATGATTAAATCTATCAAAAACTGCAGAAACTCAACATTCATGACTGTTCCTCCTTCTAAAACGGAAATGGATATATAAAAATATATACTAATAAATATCTATTCAGATTATATAATATTATTTACCGCTTGTCAACAAAAAATTCAATATTTTTTAAAA
The DNA here is from genome assembly GCA_051880655.1 of Acutalibacteraceae bacterium. GTDB lineage: Bacteria > Bacillota > Clostridia > Oscillospirales > Acutalibacteraceae > UBA6857. Next base: position 10,744 of record JBJEOJ010000163.1, read on the forward strand.
ATATCGAAATTTTTTTGCTTATAATTCAGTCAAGTTTAAGACAAACAGACAAAATTTGTTGTTTATTTGCTCAAAAATTAATTTTTTTGAAGATTTTGTTCACAAGTTGTTTGCTTTTAAACCTCGGCTGAAACTTCTGTGTTATCCTTTGAATTTTCTTCTTTTTCGGATTCGGCTGTTTGAACTTCTTGTGCCTTTTCCTCGACCGGTTCTTTCGGTTCATCGCTTTCAAAAAGCGGGTTGACCGGCGAACAGATGTCAACGGCTTTTGATAAAACATGGATCATGGAAACCTTATGTGCTCCGCCGTATTCACCGTCGAGAGTCCAGGCAATCGGTTCTTCGGAAACAATTTTGAGATTTCTTGTTTTTACAAAAATGATTTGTTCTCCGTCATATTCCTGCTTGATGAGTTTGCGCAGGAATATCGGAGCCTGAATGGGCTTGATTTTTTTAACAAGCAAAAGTTCAAAATATCCGTCGTTAAGTTTTACATCTTTGGGGTTGAATTTAAAAAGTCCGGCAACCGAAGTTGAATTTGCAATTGCACCGAGCATGAAATCATCATCAATTACGCCGCCGTCATATTCGATTCTTGCGTGAATAGCTCTGATGCTTTTCCAGTCTTTAACACCGTTGAGCAGATATGCGGCATGACCGATTTTGTTTTTCAGCTTCTGACTTGTGCTGTAAGATGCGCTTGTGAAAGCACCGAAAGAAGCGACATAAGAAAAACATCTGTTGTTGAAAAGACCGATGTCATAGCTGTTAGTGTGACCGTCCATGATTAAATCGGTTGCTTTTTTAATGTCGTTCGGAATGCCGAGTGTGGTTGCAAGGTCATTTGTTGAACCGGTCGGAATATATCCGACGGGAACACGGTTCGGCATTTCCATAATGCCGTTTATGGTTTCATTGAGTGTTCCGTCGCCGCCGCAGCAAACAACAAGGTCTTTTCCCTCGTAATGCTTTTTAACGATGTTTGTTGCGTCTCCGCGACAGGTGGTTGTGTGAATTGAAAAATCATAATCATTATTTGAAAACTTATTAACAATATCAAAAGTTCCTGCTCTGGATTTTGTTCTGCCTGCGCAGGGATTGACAATGAGTAAGACTTTTCTTTTTTGTTTGTTTTGCGTATCCATAACTGTTAACCTTTCGGATATATGTTAATTTTGTTTATTGTTTTGTCAGAAATTATTTGATAAATTCCGGCAAAAACAAAAGGAAAAACCGAAATTACTCATAGCTTTCATAATTTCGATAATTTATTATCTTTATCTTAACATTAATATAAATCAAAGTCAATTAAAGCAACTTAAAAATAATTACAAGCTTCTTAAATTGACATATTGAAAAATCTCTTGCGTTTTTAATATTTTTAAACTTCAATCTGAAGCTCAACGGGACAGTGATCTGAGCCGAAAATTTCGCTGTGAATTTTAGCTTCTTTTATGTTTTGCGCAATACGCTGTGAAACAACAAAATAGTCAATTCTCCAACCGACATTTTTCTCTCTTGCTTTGAAGCGATAGCTCCACCATGAATAGGCATCTTTGAGGTCGGGATAAAGATAGCGGAAAGAATCAACAAAGCCGCTGTTTAAAAGAACGGAAAATTTTTCACGTTCTTCATCCGAAAAGCCCGGATTGCCGCGGTTGGTTTTTGGATTTTTAAGGTCAATTTCTTCATGAGCAACGTTCAGATCGCCGCAGAATATGACAGGCTTATTGTTGTCAAGGGATTTAAGATATTCTCTGAAATCGTCCTCCCATTTCATTCGGTAATCAAGTCTTTTAAGACCGTCCTGTGCATTGGGCGTGTAGCAGGTTATAAAATAATAATTTTCAAATTCAAGGGTGATAAGTCTGCCTTCGGTGTCATGGCAGGGAATATCCATTCCGTTAAAAACGCAAATCGGCTTTTCCTTTGTGAAAATTGCCGTTCCGGAATAGCCTTTTTTTTCAGCATAGTTCCAATATTGATAATAGCCGTCAAGCTCAAGCTCAATCTGACCTTGCTGAAGCTTGGTTTCCTGAAGACAGAAAATGTCGGCATCAAGAGCCTTGAAAGAATCAAGAAAGCCTTTTTGAACACAGGCTCTGATTCCGTTTACATTCCATGAAATCATCTTTTTCATAATATATACAGCCTTTCGTTTTTTAATATTCTGAATTTTATCCGTTTTTAAATTAACAATTTGATGGATAATTTGTAACATACTAACATAATTTGTAAACTTTTTCAATAAGCGTCGGCGGTGTGTTGACACTTTTGTTCGTTTTCTTTATAATAACTGTGTATATAGTTGACAACCGAATTTATCATAAACGATTCATTACACTTTTGTGTCTTTGGAAAGGAATGGTCATAAAAATGAAGAAAAGATTTTTGTCTTTTGTTTTGTGCATAATGATGATTTTGTCGTCGGTGCCGCTTACTTATCTCGGCGCAGACGGTTCTTTTGCCGTGAGTGCGGCGGCAGTAAATACGCAGGAACTTGTTAAAGTTTATGAAAGTGTTCCGCCTAAGTCACAATGGGACGAGCTGTTTGTGGATTACAGTGCCCTTTCTTCTTTGTATGATGAGGCAAAAAAAATCATTGACAACCCGTCAAAATATACGCAAAACCAAATTGACAGTGCGGCTCATCTTCTTCAGATTGCACTTGACAACATTGAATATCATACACAGGGAATTTCTTTAAATAAAACAAAACTTACTCTTGCGGTCGGAAAATCGGCAACGCTCAAAGCGACAACCGATCCGAAAAATGCGGCTGATAAAATCACATGGTCTTCTTCGGACAGTTCCGTTGTTTCTGTTGACGGTGGTGTTATCACTGCAAAAAAATACAGCAAGAGCGCAGTCACGATTACTGCTTCTTCAAACGGTCACAAAGCAAAATGTTCCGTTACAATTTCAAATCCTCTTTCAGGTGTTAAGCTTTCTTTAAGCTCAAAAACAATTTATGACAACGGTTCGTTCAGCCTGACTGCAACCGCGATCGGCAAAGACAGCAGCGCCGCAGTTACGGACGAAGTCATTTACACCTGGGATTCAAGCAATGAAAAAGTTGCTTCTGTCAGCGATACGGGAAAGACCTGCAAGGTTTCGGGTGCTTCCAAAGGCACGGCAACCATTACGGTTATTGCATCGTGCGGTTCGGTGAAATATTCCGCAGTCTGCAAAGTGACGGTTAAAGAGATTGTTCTTGTGACAGGCTTTAAGGCTCTTACTCTCACAAACAGCGGCACGATTTCAAAGGTAATCGGTGAAAGCGAAACATTCCGTGTTCAGGTGCTTCCGTCAACTGCCAGTGTTAAAACCTTAAAATGGACAAGTTCAAATACAAAGGTTGCAACTGTCAGTGCCGGCTCGGTGGACGGAGATATTGTTACTGGAAAAATAAAAGCAGTAGGTGCAGGCTCTGCCACAATTACATATACGGCAACGGACGGAAGCAATAAGAAAGGCTCGTTCAAAGTTAAGGTTCTGCCGCTTGTTTCTTCTCTTTCAATTTCGGAAACAGTAAAGGTAATTTCTCTTGACACGTCAAATGCAAAGCTTAAGGTAACTGTTTCGCCTTCAAATGCAGGCAATCAGGTTGTTGACTGGTCAACAAGTAATTCTTCCGTTTGTACCGTTGACAGAAACGGCGTTCTTACCCCAAAAGCCAAAGGTACCTGCACAATTACGGCTAAAACAACCGACTCAAGCGGCATCACCGTTTCCTGCAAACTCAGAGTTGCCCCCAAATCATCGGCAATTTCTTTGAACAAAACTTCTTTAAATCTCAACGGCGGTTCGTCGGCTTCTTTGACCGCAACTGTCAGAACGGTTGAAAACACAACTTATACCGGTTTTGTTGAATGGATAAGCGAGAATTCAAAGATTGCGTCTGTTGATAAAAACGGCAAAGTCACTGCAAACTATCCGGGAACCGTAAAAATTAAGGCAGTCACCACTGACGGAACAAACCGTTCGGCCGCTTGCGTTGTAACGGTTAAACAGCCTGTTCTCGGTGTTTCTCTGCCGTCAAAGAAAAATGTGAATTTAGGTTCGACTGTAACGCTCAAGCCCACCTTTAAGCCGACCTATGCCGAAAATCAAAAGGTCACATGGTCTTCAAGCGACAAGAGCGTTGCCACGGTTTCTTCTTCGGGTGTTGTTACGGCAAAGAAAGTCGGCACCTGCAAAATTACCGTTAAAACGGCGGACGGCGGTTACACTGCAAGCTGTACGGTTACTGTTGTTGTTCCCACAAAATCAATTAAGCTGAGCAAAACAAGCGCGTCTGTCAAAGCGGGTTCAAGCATAACGCTTACCGCAACCGTCTCTCCTTCAAACGCTTCAAACAAAACCGTTAAATGGACTTCATCAAACACAAAGGTTGCAACTGTCAGCTCCAAAGGTGTTGTCAAAGGCATTGCGGGAGGAAAGTGCACAATTACGGCAACGGCAAGCGGCGGACAAACTGCCAAATGTACGGTCAGTGTTTCACAGGCACTTGAATCCATAACGCTTAACAAAAAATCCCTGACTTTATATGCGACGCAAACATATCAACTGAAAAAAACATTAAAGCCGTCAACAACAACTGCCGGCACATTCACTTGGACCTCTTCGAACACCAAGGTGGCAAAGGTAAGTTCATCGGGAGTTGTTACGGCGGTTTCCGCAGGAACGGCAACAATCACGGTTTCTTGCGGTGCTGTTAAGGCTTCGTGCAGCGTTAAAGTTACGAAAAAGATTTCGGTAACGGGCGTAAAAATCGCAAAAAGCGCTTATGTCAGCAAAGGAAGAACCATCACACTCGATGCTTCGGTTTCTCCTTCAAACGCAAGCAATAAGGCTCTTTCATGGTCAAGCTCAAACAAGAATGTTGCCACGGTTTCTTCCTCGGGTGTTGTTAAAGGAATCAAAGCCGGAAACGCTGTTATCACCGTAAAAACCAAAGACGGCGGATATACCGCAAAATGCACGGTGTCTGTTTCGGCAGGCGTTACCGGAATAAGAATAAGCGATGACAGCATTAAGCTTTCAAAAGGAAGAACAAAAACATTGACCGTTGTTGTGCTTCCGCTCGATGCAGTAAATCAAAGCGTAAAATGGACCTCTTCCGATACTTCGGTTGCAAAAGTTAACCAAAGCGGCGTTGTTACGGCAGTCAATAACGGTTCATGCATGATTACGGCAACCACTGTTGACGGAGGCTTCAAAGCGACCTGCAGTGTAACTGTATATAATGTTACAACGGGAATTAAGCTTGATGCTTCCAAGGTTACTGTTGCCGTCGGATCAACAAAGGTGCTAAATGCAACCGTTTTACCGTCGAATGCAACAAATAAAACAGTCAAATGGTCTTCAAGCGACAAATCCATTGTTTCCGTCAATTCTGCCGGTCAGATTACCGCAAAGCGCAAAGGAGCGGCGGTGATTACGGCAAAAACGGCAGACGGCGACCACAAGACAACCTGCACGGTTACGGTTGTTCGCTATGCAACCGGTGTCGTTATGGATTATTCTTCCGTGACGATAAATGCAGGATCTTCAAAAATGCTTTATGCAAGAGTTCAGCCTTCAACGGCTTCAAACACAAAAATCAAATGGTCATCATCAAACACAAAGGTTGTTAAGGTTGACAGCGACGGCAAGATAACCGCAGTTGCGGGAGGAAATGCAACCGTTAAAGCAACTTCGGGGGACGGCAAGGCTTTTGCAACGTGTAAAATTACGGTTCTGCAGAAAGTTTCAAAAATCACTCTTTCACCATCAAGCCTCAGTGTCGGAATCGGCGGCGTTAAGATTATCAAAGCCACGATAAGTCCGAAAACGGCAACAAACCAAAGTGTGACATGGTCATCATCAAACACAAAAATTGCAACCGTTGACGCAGACGGAGTTGTCAAGGGAATTGCGAAAGGAACTGCAGACATAACCGCAAAAAGTGCAGACGGAGATATCAAAGCAGTCTGCAAGGTAAATGTTACAAAAGCGGTTACGGGAGTTAAACTTAACAAGTCGGTCATTTCAATGAAGGTCGGACAGAAAACGGCTGTTACAGCAAGTGTTATTCCGTCTTCGGCAAACAATCATAACGTTACATGGTCAACAAACAACTATGATGTTGCAACCGTAAGTTCGGACGGTGTTGTTATGGCAAAGGGTCCGGGTTATGCCGAAATCACGGCAAAAACCAAGGACGGCGGCTATAAAGCGGTCTGCAAGGTCAATGTTATTCAGCCGGTTAAGAGCATTTCGCTCAGCGCAAAAAGCAAAACTCTTGACATCGCAAGCAAATATACATTGAAAGCTTCTATAAATCCGAAAAATGCTTCGGATGACACTGTTAAGTGGTCATCATCAAACACAAAGGTTGCAAAGGTAAATTCTTCGGGTGTTGTAACAGCAGTTTCAAAAGGAACGGCAACAATCACCGCGAAATCAAATGACGGCGGATTTACGGCAAAATGTACGGTTAAGGTTGTCAGAAAAGTAAAATCTGTAAGTTTAAACAAGACTTCTCTTAAACTTTATCTTGACAAAACGGCAACGCTTAAAGCCACGGTTTCACCGTCCGATGCTTCAAATAAAAAGATAACATGGAAATCATCGAATACTTCTGTTGTCAAAGTCAGTTCTTCCGGAAAGCTGACACCCGTAAAAGCCGGCACGGCAACAATTACAGTTAAAACAAACGATGGCGGTAAAACCGCAAAATGTACAGTTAAGGTTGAAAAAGCGGTTAAAACGCTTACGCTTTCAAAAAGCAGTCTTACTCTTGCATCCGGAAAATCATATACCTTAAAGGCCACGGTTTCTCCGTCTGATGCAACAAACAAAACCATAACCTGGTCTTCTTCAAACAAAAATGCCGCAACCGTAAGCAGCAGCGGCGTTGTTAAGGCTGTTGCGGGAGGAAAGACAACAATCACCGCAAAGACCTCAAACGGCATCAGCAAAACCTGTGTTGTTACTGTTACTCAGTCTGTTTCTTCGGTTAAGGTTTCAAAATCTTCTTTGAATGTTTATGTCGGCGAAACATATAAGCTTTCAGCCACGGTTTCTCCCTCAACGGCAACAAACAAAACCGTAAGCTGGTCATCTTCAAACAGCAAGGTTGCATCGGTTTCGTCATCAGGTACTGTTACGGCAAAAGCTCCCGGTGAAGCTGTTATTACCGTTAAAACCGCCGACGGAGCAAAAACCGCCAAATGCACAATTACGGTTAAACGGCACGTCAAGTCCGTTTCAATCAGTCCGGCAACAGTTGAAATTGCAAAGGGAAAAACATTGCAGCTTAAAGCAACAATAAGTCCGTCGGACGCAACTGATAAAACCGTTGTTTGGTCAAGCTCGGACAAAAAAACAGTTTCTGTTTCATCAACCGGTAAAATTACCGCACTTTCTGTCGGTGATGCAACCATAAGCGTGAAAACAACAGACGGCAGCTACCGTGCCGAATGTAAAATTACTGTTTTTGAACCTGTAACGGGTCTTGATATCGACGTTAAAACCAAAACAGTATATACAGGCAAGACATTTAAGATCAGCGCAGTTGTTTCTCCGTCCGATGCAACAAACAAAACTCTTGTCTGGAAAAGCAGCAACAGCCTGATTGCTTCTGTAAGCTCCGACGGAACCGTTAAAGCAGTTAAAGCAGGCACGGCAACAATCAGCGTCGCCACGGTTGACGGCGGCTTTAAGCAGACCTGTTCTGTTACGGTACTTCAAAAATCAACCGGTTTGGTCTTGAGCAATGAAACGCTTAATATTGAAACAGGTGAAACAAAGCAGCTTTCTGCAACTGTTTTGCCTGACGATGCAAGTAATAAAACAATAACATGGGAAAGCAGTAACAGCAAAATTCTTAAGGTTGATTCAACCGGAAAAATTACCGCGCTTCTTCCGGGTGAAGCTGATGTGACTGCAAAAACTGCCGACGGCATCACCCAAAAATGCAAGGTTACGGTCATCAGAATGGCGCAGGAAGTTGTGCTTTCACAAAGTTCGGCAGTTCTTTATAAAGGTGGAAGCTTAACTCTCAATGCAGTGGTTCTGCCCGATGACACAAGCAACAAAGCTGTCACATGGAAGAGCAGCAATAAAAATGTTGCAACGGTTTCAAACGGCGTTGTTCAGGCAATAGGAAAGGGAACGGCTGTTATTACCGCTGTTTCGGCAGACGGAAAAGCACAAAGCGACTGCAAGGTTGAAGTCCTTCTTGCAGCTGAAAGCATAACAACGGACAAAGAAAAATATATCGTTCCTGTCGGAGACAGTTTAAAAATCCAGGCAACTGTTCTTCCTGAAGACACAGCGGACAAAACGCTTCTCTGGTCTTCCGACAACGAAAAAATTGTTTCTGTTTCAAGCGAAGGAACAGTTACTGCAGTTTCTGCGGGAACGGCAAACATAACAATAAAAGCCGCTGTCGGCGGTGCTGAAAAAACAGTCAGCGTTTTTGCCGCAGTGCCGGAAACCTCGGTTAAAATAAGCGGCGAAGCAAACGAAATGTTTGTTTCGGACTGCATGAAGCTTCAAGCCCTGATAAGTCCGGAAAATGCCGATTATAAAGACGTGACATGGTCATCTGATAACGAAGCTGTTCTTAAGGTTTCTTCCGACGGCACGGTTTCGGCTTTGTCTGCCGGTCAGGCAAAGGTTAAAGTTGTTTCTCATTTCAAAAAAGCACAGGATGAATTTGTAATAACAGTAAAGCAGGGCGCAGAAGAAATTAAACTGAGCAAAACATCGTTTAAAATTGATGAAAGCGCAAGTATAAAGCTTGAAGCGTCTGTTCTTCCCGAAAATGCAGACAACAAGCAGGTTCAGTGGCAAAGCAGCAACGAAGATGTTGCGACTGTTGACCAGAACGGACTTGTCAGTGCTGTTTCAAAGGGAACGGCTTTGATAACGGTAACTTCAAAAGACGGCAGGGCAAGTGCAGTCTGTAAGATTGAGGTTCAAAGAACAGTTAAAGGCATTGAACTTTCACAAAACACTGCTGTTGTTGAAAATGGCAAAACTCTGGCACTTTCGGCTGTGGTTACGCCTGCTGATGCAACCGACACATCGGTTAAATGGCTCAGCAGCAATGACGATGTTGCGGTTGTCAGCGAAAACGGGGTAGTTACTGCTGTTTCGGCGGGCAATGCGCAAATTATCGCTCAGTCATCAAATGAAAGCGTAAAAGCCGTTTGCAATGTTACTGTTGAAGTTTACAGCACCGGTGTTAAAATTCAAAATTCAAAAGATGAACTATGGGTTGGTGAAACTCTTGCTCTTTCGGCAGTTGTTTCTCCGTCTGACACAACCGACAAGAGTGTAACTTTCAAAAGTTCAGACAGTTCTGTTGCATCTGTCAGCGAAAGCGGTGTTGTAACGGCAATCAAAGACGGAACTGCAAAAATTTCGGTAACGACAAACGATACAGGCAAAACGGCAAGCTTTGACTTGAAAGTAAGCGTTAAAGAAACTTCGGTCAGCCTTTCAAAAACACAGATCGTTGTTCAAAAGGGCGAAACCTTTAATTTAGATTTTGAAGTGCTCCCCGAAAACGCAACCTATAAGCAGGTTACATGGCAAAGCTCTGATGAAAAAATTGTATCGATAGGTTCCGACGGCAGTTTTAAAGCTGAAAAGGTGGGAACAGCAACAATTACGATTAAAACCGCAAAAAACTTTAAAGAGGACACCTGCACAGTTAAGATTATTCAGAACCCGCAGGAAATTGTTCTTGACAAGACCTCGGTTTCGATTGATGAAAAGGGTTTGGCACAGCTTGAAGCATCATTTGTTCCGTCAGACACGACGCAAAAGGATTTGATCTGGGCAAGCTCGGATGAAAGCATTGCAGTTGTTGAAAACGGCGTAATAACTGGCGTTTCAAAGGGAACGGCAGAAATTTATGCAATAAGCAAGGCGGACGGAAACGTTAAGGCGACCTGCACCGTTGAGGTTAAACGCAGAGCACAGGGCATCAGCTTTGACTGTGACGAAAAAACAGTCAAAGTCTCAGAAAGCTTCACTCTGAGAGTCACCATCACTCCGGAGGGTACGAGCGAACAGGGCATAATCTGGACCACAAGCGATGATACGGTTGTTTCGGTCGGAGAAAACGGAAATCTGAAAGCGGTCGGAAAAGGCTCGGCAACAATTTATGCTCAAACCGTGGACGGAGGATATAAAGCATTCTGTATGGTCACGGTTGAATAAAAATATTAATTTGATAAAAAATACACGGCAAAAAAACGCTGTGTATTTTTTTGTGCTCAAAAATGAAAGAAAACAATCGTAAATAAAGTTCAATTTTCCAATAATACAATTGCGGTTGTGAATTGTTTATAAAATTTTGCCGAATTTATATAAAAATCTTGACGTGACGCACTGATTGTTGTATTATTAATTTATCAACGGGCGAAATTACCCGCATGAAAATTTTTTATGGAGGCGAAAGCTTTATGAACAAAACATTCAAAAGAGTACTCAGCGTATTTCTGTGCGTTCTGATGGCATTCAGCACAGCGGCTTATACCTTTGCCGCATCGGAAATCATTTGCGGACCTGAGTATTTTCTTGAAACATCCGATGCAGAAAACGCCAAAATTGTTTTTGACAAAGTTGACGAGCTGCTGAAAGAACAGAACATTTATAAAAAAATCACATTAGCAGAAAAGACATTTATCACTCCGGAGGTTGCTATCACTCTCGATCTGAGAAGTGTTGACGGTCTTTGCGACACTTTGGACGGCTTCAAAGATCTTATGGATGGTACTCTTTGGAAAATTGCCAAACCTTTGATCGGAGATCTCAAAGACCTGAACCTTAAAAATTGGCAGACAGGTATGAAGAGAACAAAAGATGATGTTAAGATTCTTAACACTCTTCTTCAGATTCTGGATGACAATGCAGGCGTAATTGCAAAATTAGTTGACGGTTCGCTTGACCTCGGGGGTATTATTTCAAATTTTGTTGACATCAAATCTCTCCTTGGTGCAGACGGCGTTTATGGTATGGTTAAAGGCATGCTCGTCGGTCTTCTTTATGATGAAAACAGCGCTGAATACAAAGCTGCATATGCAAAGAAACTTGACAAATTTGTTTATGAAGATGTAATCGGTTTGCTCAGCAATACTGACGGTGCTCTTCCCGGATTTACGATGAACGAAAGCTCAACGGTTGACAATCTTCTCATCAGCGCACTCGCAAGCGCATGGACAAAATATATCGTTCCTGCTTTCAAGTCAATCAATGTTGACTGGAGCACAAGCGAAAACGAAGCTCTCAAAAAGATTTCAGGCATTCTGAATCTTGACGGCTCAAAATTTGATTATGACTCCGTTGTTATTGACACAAGCAAATCTTTTGCTTCTCAGATCAATGACATTCTCGGCGCAGTTGTTAAGCTTTTCTATTCAAAAGCCAACTGGACAAGCGGTGGAATTGACAAGCTTGCAGGAAACTTCGACACCCTTTATAAAGATCTCGCAGCAGAAATGGGTGTTGCAGCAGATCCGCTTGCAATTGCAAAATTTGTTATCGGTAATCTTGAAGTTGAAGGTCTCGGCGATTATGTCGGCGATTACAACAGCTGGACTTCAATGGAAAATGCAGTTGCAGCAGTTCTCAGAAACACTGCAAAGAAAACAGGTATTCCCGTAACATCCGATTCAAAAGCAACCTATGAAAATATTCTCGGCGATTATCTTACATATGCGGTTGATAACGTGATACCTCTTTCTTATAAAGCAGGTTCGGGAACCAGCATCTGGACGGTTCTCAACGACATTGCCAATGTATATCTTTTCGACAAGGGCTTTGCAAAGGCATTCAATCTTCCGTCATCAATCACAAAGAGCAGTACCATTTATGAAAAGCTTGACGCTGTCATCGCCATGACAGGTATTTTCAACGGACTGACTCCGGCTAAAGACTATAAGAGCGAAAACTTCATCAAGGGTATTCTTGACGCTGTTTTCAAATTTGATTTTGCAACTGCTGTTAATATGACTGCAACAAGATTCCTCGGCGATTTCGGAGAAAAGGTTGCTGTTAAGGTTCTTTATGATGCAGTTTATACTTTCCTGAAGACCTGGTTCTCAAAAGAAATTATCGTTCCTTATGCCACAAGTACTCCGCTTGACAATGCAATTTCAAATTCTTCACTCAAAACTACTGTCGGCAATCTGCTCAGTGCTTTGAATTCAAAGAAGAGCGTCCTTGTTTCTCCCGTTCTTTATATTGGCGCACTTGCTCTTGCAAGCGACAAGCTCGTTGCTTTCAGTGACACCGATGTGAAAGTTGCCGATGCTTCCTATACAGGTAAAGCGATTGTTCCTCAGACAATCACGGCAAAGGGTATCACGCTGACAAACGGAAAAGATTTTGAAATCACTTCCATCAAAAATAATGTTAAGGTTGGCACTGCCACCCTCAGCATTAAATTCATCGGTAAATATAAGGGCGAAGCATCCGGTCTTACTTTCAAGATTTCACTCAATGCTCCGACGAATCTCAAATTCAGCTCAGTAAGCCAATCAAGTGTAACAGCTTCCTGGACAAAGGCTTCCGGAGCAAGCGGCTATGAAATTTCATGGACAGACGGCAAAACTACAACAACAAAAACAACAACTTCGGCAAGCTATAAGCTTACCGGACTTAAAGCCAATACGACTTATACTGTTAAGGTAAGATCTTATAACGCTGACAAAGCTTACAGCGCAACTGTTTCCGCAAAGGCAACAACGCCTGTTGCTCAGGTTACCGGACTTCAAGTTTCATCTGTCACAGATACAACTGCAACTCTTAAATGGACAGCTGTAAGCGGTGCAACAAGTTATAATGTTTATTATTCAAAAGACAACAAGACTTGGTCAAAAGTAACTTCAACAAAGAACAGCTGCACCGTTTCAAAGCTTTCAGCTTATACAAAATATTATTTCAAGGTTGCCGCAGTTAAGGGTTCAACTGCAGGTGCTGCTTCATCAGTTGTTAATGCAACAACATTGCTTGCAAAGGTAACAGGTCTTAATGTTACAACAACCGACACAACAGCAACCCTTAAATGGACAGCTGTTAAGAGCGCAACTACCTATAATGTTTATTATTCAAAAGACGGCAAGAAGTGGACAAAGGTATCTGTTAAGACAAACAGTGCAAAGATTTCAAAGCTTACTGCAAACACAACCTATTACTTCAAGGTTGAAGCTGTTAAGAGCAGCGTCATCGGACCGGCTTGCTCGTCAGTTAAAGCTGCAACAACCGTTGCAAAGGTAACAGGACTTAAAGTTTCAGCTGTTACAGACACAACTGCAACACTCAAATGGACAAAAGTTGCCGGCGCAACAAGCTATAATGTTTATTATTCAAAAGACGGCAAGAAATGGACAAAGGTAACTGCTAAGTCAAACAGTGCCAAGATTTCAAAGCTTGCTGCAAACTCAACCTATTCATTCAAGGTTACCGCAGTTAAGGACAAGGTTGCAGGTCCTGAATCTTCAACCGTTAAAGCTACCACAACCGTTGCAAAAGTAACAGGTCTTAAAGTTACCGTTACTTCAACAACAGCAACTCTCAAATGGACAAAGGTTTCCGGCGCAACAACCTATACCGTTTCTTATTCAAAAGACGGCAAGAAGTGGACAAAGGTAACTGTTAAGACAAACAGTGCCAAGATTTCAAAGCTTACTGCAAACACAACTTATTACTTCAAGGTTGCCGCAGTTAAGAGCAAGGTTGCAGGTCCTGATTCTTCAACCGTTAAAACAGCAACAGCCGTTGCAAAGGTAACAGGTCTTAAAGCTTCAAAAACAACAGGAACCACTGTTAAGCTTACATGGACGAAAGTTAGCGGTGCATCAGGCTATGAAGTTTACAGAAACGGCAAGAAGGTCGGAACAATCAAGAAAGGTTCCACTGTAACATTCACAGACAGCAAGCTTAAGAAGAACACAACCTATAAATACACTGTAAAGGCTTATAAGGTTGTTTCAAAGAAGAATGTTTACGGTGATGTTTCAGCAACTCTTTCCGTTAAAACAGCAAAGAAATAATGTCGGAATAGACGGCCAATAAAGCAAATAATCAAAGCCCGATTTCGCAGTAATGCGAAGTCGGGCTTTTCTTGTGCCGCAAAAAGCAGACAGACTTTGGCTTGAAAACAAACAAAAAAGGCAGGATAAAGCCTGCCATGAGAGAATAATATTTTTAACAGATCGGTTAATTTTCAGCCGCTTTCTCGCTGTGACCGTCAATAAGCTTATCAACGTCAACTCCATCGAGCTTGTCATATTTAGGAATATGCTCATAAACGGCAAAGGCAAAAACGGCAACCGTTGCCGCAAGGTTTACGATACGGGTGATTCGTTTGATTTTTTTGTTCAAGGGAGTTTTTTTGTTCTTCATAAAGATGATACTTCCTTTCTTTATTTATGATTTAAAATCTTTTTATTCAATTGAAATTGTATAGCCGCATTCGCTGAAATAACGGACAAGAAATTTTTTGTTTTGATCCTTTTTCAGCCATAAGGTTGAAACCTGCTTTGTTTTGATGATTTCTTCAAGCAAATCTTTGTTTTTGTTCACCCAGGCACGGTATTCGATGTCCGGCATAAAAACGAGCCTGCCGCCTTTGTTTTCCATAAAAATTGCCTCAACGGCTGAAAGAGGCCAAGAATCAGTGCTCCGACTTTCAGCTGTTTCCTTTCTTGATTATTTAAAAATGATGTGGCGACCGAAAGTGTCGCACAGATTGTCAAAGAAATTTTTGGCATATAAAAAATATTTATGCAGCTTTTAAAAATAAAAGCAGCTTAATAAAAACAAAAAAAGCCGCAAACTTTGCGGCTTAATTTTTGTTTATGTCGGCATCGCCTTATCTTCCCGGGCCGCTTCCAGCCAAGTATTGTCAGCACTGATGAGCTTAACTTCCGTGTTCGGGATGGGAACGGGTGGACCCTCATCGCTAAAGACACCGACTGCACTGTGCCAACGCACTGCGCTTTTGTGATTAATAGTTTACTACATATGCTTTGTTTTGTCAACACTTTTTTGAAAAAATTTTAAAAAACTTTCCGGTCAATTTATAATGAAAAAACAGATACAAATTGATATATCCATTAAAATAACTTTTGTAGGTTTTTCTTCCGATTGCATTTAAAATTTTGGTAAATTTATATAAATCAGCATACTCTTTTTTGGCAGTTGGAAACAAATTGATAGTGTTATATCAATAAATGAATACCGATATATATTTTTTACATTTGCTTTTCATTTCATTAAGTAATAGAATAACAGAAAAATATCGTAGTATTACTATGGAGATTTAGTGAAAAGGAAGTAATGTTATGACAAAAATTACCATCATCGGCACGGGAAGTGTCGGCTCAACAATCGCCTATACGTTAACGGTTATGGGAATCGCGTCGGAAATTGTTATGATTGATATTAACAACAAAAAAGCTTCCGGCGAAGCACTTGATATTCAGCAGGGCACACCGTTCTGCACACCTTGCAGCGTTTATGCAGGTTCTTATCAGGATGCGAAAGGTTCAAATATCGTAATCATTACATCGGGTGCTGCAAGAAAGCCGGGTCAGTCACGTCTTGACCTTGCTCAGATGAATGTTAACATCATCAAAAGCATCATTCCCGATATCATCAGATATGCGCCTTATGCAACCTATCTGATTGTCAGCAACCCCGTTGATATTCTCACTTATGCATTTTGCAGACTTTCCGGAATTCCGGAGGAGCGCATTATCGGTTCGGGTACCATTCTTGACACTGCAAGACTTCGTGCCCGTCTTTCCGAAATTTATTCAATAAATCAGCGCAATGTTCACGCCTATGTTATGGGTGAGCACGGCGACTCTTCTTTTGTTCCGTGGTCCATTGCCAATATTTCAAATATACCCATTGCCGACTGCAATTCGGCTTATATCCGTTCAGACGGTCTTGCTTATCCGAATATCAATTATGCTGATGTTGAAAAATATGTTCGTGATTCGGGCGCAAGGGTAATTGAGGATAAGGGTGCAACATTTTATGCCGTTTCCGTTTCGGTATGTCACATTTGCCGCAGCCTTTTGAGCGGTATTGACACGCCGCTGACGGTTTCAACAATGCTTCACGGCGAATACGGAATTGATGATGTTTGCCTGAGCCTGCTCAATGTTGTGGGAAGCAACGGTGCGCACAGCAAGCTGCTTTTGCCGCTGAATGACAGCGAGCTCATTTCACTTAAGAAGAGTGCAAACTGTCTTAAAGAGATTATTGCAAACCTTGACCTTTAATGAGAACATCTATCTCAGGAGTTACTCGGTAAATATAATCGGTCGCATGATAACAGAACCCCGACCGGGATTCGTGCTGTCATGCGACCGGTTTGTTTATGATTGCTTTGTTTCTTTCGTTATCTTAAAACCAAAAACGAGCGTGCTTCAACAGTGGCATCGCCGACTTTGACGTCCTTTTTGTTGTAGTTGACATAAACGGTTATATCTCCTGAATATTTTGTGCAGTAAACACCTGTTTTTACTTTGTAATGATCTGTGATTTTTCTGTCTGCAAGGTCGGAAATTTTGCCAAGTCTTTCATAGTAGCTTTGAAGCTGAGCACCGAAGTTTATATAATTCATATTGTCGGCTTCTTTCTCGGAGCCGAAGTTTTCATAATATGCCTCACAGCTTAAAACAGCACCGTATTCAGCGCATTTTAAAAACTGCGTTTCAGCGTTTGAACAAAGGTTTGCAGATTTTAAACTGTAATTTTTTATGCCGTGGAACAGAATCTGTAAAAACGGAACGCCGGTGCAGTAATCACGGCTGTCAACGGCTGCGCTTTGCGGAATATTCACAATGAAATCCGAATATTTAACGCTGTAAATGTTAGCTGCGTCAGTTATCAGACTTCCTATGCAGGAAATTGCCGCACATTGCTTTGAGACTATGTCTGCAACCTCACTTCTTAAAGCAGGACATTTTGATGAATAGTCACTGTAAAGATATTTCGATGTATCTGAAAGGCAGACACCGCTGAAAGAGTTATCTTTAATTTCTTTAATCAACATATTTGCCGTATTTTCAATTTCACACACTGAAACAAATTCTCCTGTTTCTTTTGAGGTCATAACCTTTGTTTTTATATCAGTGAAATTTTTGCTTACCGCCGATGAATCCGGAGAAAGCGCAGCTTCTGAACCGCAGTTTTTGGCAGTGAGCAGATTGGCATCGGCATAAACGCTGATGTTTTGAAGCTCTGCATAATTAAAAAATGCAGAAAGTTCATCTTTTGAGCCGAGCTTTTTGTTTAGTTTCGCTTCGGATATGTTTTCTTGCCTCAGTCCACCTTCAAAAATGCCTTTGTAGCGGACAATAAGATTTCCGAAACCCTTGTTTCTGAAATAGGTCAGCATTTCCTGTGCCTGTTCATAGGTTGTCAGCGTTAATGTTTTGTTGCCGTTTTCAGAAGATGCTGCGCCGATGATATTCAAAACGAGCGGAGCAGACGATGAGCTTGTTACGCTGTCCTGCATGGTCAGAATGCCGTTTCTGATGAATCCTTCTCGGCATGCCGACGCCATGGAAGCATAATCTGCATTGCTTCCGGAAAGAAAACGATAGGCTATTTTTATTTCGGATTGATAGCTTTTTTGAGACGCATAAGCTTTACCGTCTTTTGTTATTCCTGACGAAGTGATGCAAAACTGTGCGCCGACTCTGTTATAGGCAGATTTTTCAAGAGCTTTTTCGGCGATTATTTTTGAAACGGCGTCCCCTTTTTCAATTGTTGCGGCAAAAGCAGAGCTTTGCTTTTTTATTCCGAAAACCGCAACCGAAGCCGATGCGTCTGATTTTTCGTCTGATGAAAGGTCATCGCCGTAAACGGCAACAGTGATTTTGTCAAATTTTTTTGCTTTTTTTGCCGTGTCAATAATTGCACCGCTTCCATCGGGAATAAAGATAAAATCGCCGCTTTTTCCGCTTGTGCCGGCACCGAAATAATCAAGCAGACGAAGGTTTGTGACAATATAGTTAGGATTTATGCTGTCTTTTAATTTTGAACAGTCAAGCTCGGCGGAAAAAACGCCCTGCGAAACGGTGTATATTATGGGAACGGCAAAACTGATTTTTTCTCCGCTTTCGGTTTCTTTTTCAAATTGATAAGTTACCGTCAGATCGCCGTTTTCTCCGGCTTTATAAGAAGCAAGACCAAGGGCAACACTGTCGTCTTGTGAATTGAGCGTATAGGTCTTTTCGCCTGCAATGACATCAACGCTTAAAACGGCAGGCCTTTCATCTGTATATTCTTCGGGCAAAGAACTCCAAAGCATTGAAGAACCCGAATCAAGAACGCTGATGCTATAATTATCCTTATCAAAATAAAGAGTAAGCAGGTCGCTTCTTGTGATTTTTGTCAGGTCTTTTGATGATTTCTTTTCAACATAAAGGCTGTTATCTTTGCTTTCGCTTTGTGCGGCTTTGCCGATGCTGTTTTGAGAGAGAATTATAACAGCAGATTTTTCACCTGAACAGCCGCTGAAACATAAAACAATTAAACATATTAAAGATATAAAACAAGTCAATATTTTTTTGTTCATATTGATCATTATGCGATACAGAATATCTTCAAAGAAAAAATCTTTCTGACATCTGACCGATTCCTTTCAATTTATTTTTAAATGTAACATAACAAAAATGAGCCAATGCTTTAGTGCTCGGTTGAGCTTTTTTACATGAAACGGCAGCAGATTTTGCCGCATCTTTTTATAAAAATATACTCTCCTTAAATATGCAGGACACATATTTTAAAGAGAGTATAACATATTTACAATGATTTTTCAATCCGGCCTTATCCTAAGCCGATATGACGTTTGATTGCTTCAAATGATTCATCGCTGATAACATGTTCAATCTTGCATGCATCATTGGACGCTGTTTCTTCATCAACTCCAAGTTTTATAAGGAGCTTTGTGAGCAAAGTGTGTCTTTCATATATCTTTTTTGCAACGTCAAGTCCTGCGTCGGTTAAGCTGAGAAAGCCTTCATCACTGACGCTGACATAGCCGCCGTTTTTTAAAAGACCGATTGCACGGCTGACACTCGGCTTTGAATAGCCCATATATTCTCCCACATCAACTGAGCGCACATGATTGCTTTTTTCCGATAAAATGAGAATTGTTTCAAGATACATTTCTCCCGATTCCTGAAGAGACATATTTTCACCTTCTGATGTTGCTTTAATAATCAGGCAACTTATTATGTAAAAAGCATGATAGCATAAAAAACAGCTGTTTTCAAGAATTTTAACGGATTTTTAATTTTAAGAGCTCTTATTACTGAAACAGTAAAGGAACAAATCATATATATTTGCCGAAAATTTTCAAAATTAAAAAAACACTTTTTTAATTTTTATACAATGACTTTTTCTTTTGAAAGTGATAAAATTAAAATAATCGAGCGGCTGAGTTCAGATACTCAAAGGCGTAAGTCCGGATTGTTTCGGATTTGCGCCTTTGTTTTTTTGCCCGATAAAACAGATTTCTTATGAAAGGAGAACGGCAAAGTTATGCCGTTGAAAAATTTATGAAAGAAAAAAACAGCTCATTTCTTGAAAAAGACAAAATTGGCAGCCTTATGACAAAATATGCCGTGCCGTGTATTATCTCACTTCTGGTTGCCGCACTTTATAATATCGTTGATCAGATTTTCATTGCAAATGCAAGTTATCTCGGTTCATACGGGAATGCGGCGAACACGGTTGTTTATCCGCTCACGGTTATCGCACTTGCAATTGCTGTTATGATAGGCGACGGCTGCTGTGCATTTGTAAGCTTAAGCCTTGGAAAAAACAAGCCTGATGACGCTTCAAAAAGTGTGGGTAACGCAGTTGTTCTTTCTGTGCTATGCGGTGCTGTGCTCTGTGCGGTTTACCTGATTTTTAAAAATCCGATTATTTCAGCTTTCGGCGCAACGGTTAACGAAGAGACTTTTAAGCAGTCGCAGGAATATTTCTTTTATATTTCACTCGGAATTCCGTTTTATATGTTCGGTCAGGCAATGAATCCTGTTATCCGTTCTGACGCAAGCCCGCGTTTTGCAATGGTTTCAACCCTTGCAGGAGCGGTAGTTAACATTATCCTTGATCCGATTTTTATTTTTGTTTTCAAATGGGGAATGATGGGCGCAGCTGTTGCAACGGTTCTCGGTCAGGTGCTCACAGCGGTGCTTTCTGTCTGGTATCTTTTCCATATGAAAACAATCCGTCTTTCAAAAAGCAGTTTTCGTTTGCAGGTTCATATTTGTTCAAAGTTTCTTTCTCTCGGTCTTTGCAGCTTCCTGTCTCAGATTTCGCTTGTTGCGGCAATGGCGGCAATTAACAACATGATAAGAAAATACGGTGCTCTTGACGAAATTTTCTCGCAGGCGCAGTATGCACAGATACCGATGGCGGTTGTCGGCATTGTTATGAAATTTTTTCAGATTGTCATTTCGGTTGTTGTCGGAATGGCGGCAGGCTGTATCCCGATTGTCGGTTTTAACATGGGTGCAGGAAGAAAAGACCGTGTTAAGGCACTTTTCACAAGGCTGCTTGTTTGTGAGGGCGCAGTGGGTGTTATTGCGTTTTTGATTGTTGAGCTTTTGCCTCATCAGCTCATCTCAATTTTCGGTGCTTCAAATGAAAGCGTTTATTACACGGATTTTGCGGTTCGTGCTTTCAGAATCTATCTTTGTATGGTTGTGTTTGCATGCATTAACAAAGCGGCATTCATTTTTCTTCAGGCGATGGGCAAAGCACTTTCTTCAACTATGCTTTCGGTTGTCAGAGAAATTGTTTTCGGCGTAGGCTTTGCTCTTATTCTTCCGCACTTTTTCGGGCTTGACGGCGTACTTTATTCAATGCCGTGCGCCGATGTGCTGACATTCATAATTTCCGCAGTTATAATTGTGAAAACATATATGCAGCTGCGGGAAGAGCCGATAAAACATTCCGAAAAGCAAACCGAAAATAAAAAGGAAAAGCAAGCCGATTTTTAAAAGCACACTGTTCCTCGCGTTTTCATATATTTTAAATTCCGGATTGGCAAAACTGTCGCAATTATCTGAACTTTGCGGCAGTTTCTTTTTTTCGTTGAAAAAGGGATTGATAATCGCCGAAATTTCCTGATTTTAAAAATAAATCCTTCCCGGACTTAAAAAATGGGCAATATTTTGAAAAATGTTGAATAAAAGGCGAAAAAAGCAAAAATCCCCCTTGACAAACAAGGGGGAAATGTGATACTATTTCAAAACATATAGCATGGGAAAATGTGCTTTTCCACTTACTCTAAAAGCATATTACCATTTATATAAAAAAATGTCAAGTGGTTTTTAAAATTTCTGTGAAAATGCTCAGAACCGTTTCTGATTTTTTCACAGCTTATGCCGACAGGGCAAATAAAATTACAATGGAGTGAAGAAGCCAATGGTTAATGTTACTGAAGTTCAGCTTGGTACAAAAACGAGAAAAAGCTTTGGTAAGATTCAGGAAGTCATGAAAGTGCCGAATCTGATTCAAATCCAAAAGGACTCTTACAAATGGTTCCTTGAAACGGGACTTAAAGAAGTTCTAAGGGATATGGAAGACGTCACTGATTATTCCGGAAATCTTGTTCTCAGCTTTGTTGATTACCACATGGAAAGCAAGGCAAAATACAGCGTCAAGGAATGCAAGGAAAGACAAACCTCCTATTCCGCACCGATGAGAGTTACCGCAAGACTTTTCAACAAGGAAACAGGCGAGGTTAAAGAAAGCGAAGTTTATATGGGCGATTTTCCGCTCATGACCGACAGCGGCACTTTTGTCATTAACGGTGCAGAACGTGTCATTGTTTCTCAGCTTGTTCGTTCACCCGGCGTTTATTACGGTATGACGCATAATCAGTTCGGTAAAAAGCTTTTCACAACAACTGTAATTCCCAACAGAGGCGCATGGCTCGAATATGAAACCGATCAGAACGACATTTTCTATGTTCGTATTGATAAAAACAGAAAAATTCCCATAACAACCTTTATCCGTTCAATAGGAGTTTTTCTTGAAGAAAACGGAGACAGTCTCCGCCTTTCAAGCGACAGCGATATTCTTGAATATTTTGATTATGACGAAAGAATTCAGGCAACGCTTGAAAAAGACAACACAAAAGACAGCACCGAAGCAATTCTTGAAGTTTATAAGAAGCTTCGTCCCGGTGAGCCGCCGACACGTTCAAGTGCGGTAAGTCACCTTCAGGGTCTGTTCTTTGATGATCACCGCTATGACATTTCAAGAGTCGGACGCTATAAATATAACAAAAAGCTCGGCATTGCAGGAAGAATCCGCGGCTTCAGACTTGCACAGGATGTTGTTAATGAGGTCACCGGAGAAATAATTGCCGAAGCAGGTGAGCTTGTTACAAAGCAAAGAGCTCAGGAAATTGACCAGGCAGGTGCAAGAACGGCATTTGTTGAAGTTGAAGGACTTGAAAAGCCCGTTAAGGTCATTTCAAACAACACTGTTGATATTTTACCTTATCTTCCCGGCTTTACAAAAGAAGAACTTCTTGAAATCGGAATCAATGAGCGTGTTTCATATGTTGCGCTTATGAATATTCTTGATAAGGTTCTCGACGCAGACAAGGAAGAAGCTCTTTCAATCCTTGCCCAAAATGCAGATGTTCTCATTCCGAAACATATAACAATTGACGATATACTCGCAACAATAAACTATCTTAACTGCCTTGCAAACGGTGTCGGCAACGCAGACGATATTGACCATCTCGGCAACAGAAGAATCCGCAGCGTCGGTGAGCTTCTTCAGAATCAGTTCAGAGTCGGTTTCGCAAGAATGGAACGTGTTGTAAGAGAAAGAATGGGTCTTCAGGCTCAGGAACCCGAAAAGATCACTCCTCAGGCTCTGATCAACACACGTCCCGTTATTGCGGCTGTTCGTGAATTCTTCGGTTCTTCGCCGCTTTCACAGTTCATGGATCAGAACAATCCTCTTGCAGAGCTTACACATAAAAGACGTCTTTCGGCTCTCGGCCCCGGCGGTCTTTCAAGAGACCGTGCAGGATTTGAGGTTCGTGACGTTCACTATTCACACTACGGACGCATGTGCCCGATTGAAACTCCCGAAGGTCCGAACATCGGACTTATCTCCTATCTTGCAACTTTCGCAAGAATCAACGAATACGGCTTTATTGAAGCTCCGTTCAGACCGATTGACAAAGAAACCGGTGTGGTTCTTGACACTTATGAATACATGACGGCAGACGTTGAAGATGAATATACTGTTGTTCAGGCAAACGAACCGCTTGACGAAAACGGCAGATTCGTCCGCCACAAGGTCAATGCCCGCCACCGTGATGAATTTGTTGAAATCAGTCCGGAAAGAGCCGATTATATGGACGTTTCACCGAAGATGGTTGTTTCCGTTGCAACCGCTCTTATTCCGTTCCTTGAAAACGATGACGCAAACCGTGCACTTATGGGCTCAAACATGCAAAGACAGGCGGTTCCGCTTCTTACCTGTGAAAGACCGTTTGTCGGAACAGGTATGGAATATAAGGCCGCAACCGATTCAGGCGTCTGCGTGCTTGCAAAGAATCCGGGCAAGGTTATTTATGTCAGTGCAGACAAGGTTGACGTTCTTGAAGACGACAACACAATTGAAACATATAACTTCATCAAATTTATGCGTTCCAACCAGGGCACCTGCATCAATCAGAAGCCGGTGGTTGAAGTCGGACAAAGAGTTGAAAAAGGTCAGGTTATTGCTGACGGCGCCGCAACCGATAACGGTGAACTCAGCCTCGGCAAAAACGCTCTTATCGGCTTCATGACCTGGGAAGGCTATAACTATGAGGACGCTGTTCTCATCAACGAAAGACTTGTGCGCGAGGACGTTTATACTTCAATCCATATTGAAAGATATGACCTTGAAGCAAGAGACACAAAGCTCGGCGCAGAAGAAATTACAAACGAAATTCCGAATGTCGGCGATGATGCAAGAAAAGACCTTGACGAAAGAGGTATTATCAGAATCGGCGCCGAGGTTAAATCGGGCGACATTCTTGTCGGTAAGGTAACGCCTAAGGGCGAAACCGAAATGACCCCGGAAGAAAGACTTCTTCGTGCAATTTTCGGCGAAAAGGCAAGAGAAGTCCGTGACACTTCGCTTCGTGTTCCCCATGGTGAATACGGCATTGTTGTTAAGGTTGAAGTGTTTACCCGTGAAAACAGCGATGAGCTTGCACCGGGCGTAAACAAGGTCGTTCGTTGCTATATTGCTCAGAAGAGAAAAATTCAGGTCGGCGACAAAATGGCAGGACGTCACGGAAACAAGGGTGTTGTTTCAAGAGTTCTTCCTCAGGAGGATATGCCTTTCCTTGAAGACGGCACACCGCTTGATATTGTTCTTAACCCCCTCGGCGTTCCGTCACGTATGAACATCGGACAGGTTCTTGAAGTTCATCTCGGTTTTGCCTGCCGTGAACTCGGCTGGCACATTATGACACCTGTTTTTGACGGTGCACACGAAGATGACATCCGTGCTGCTCTTGAAGAAGCAGGACTTCAGACAAACGGTAAAGTCAGACTTACCGACGGACGTACCGGCGAAAAGTTTGATGAAGAAGTAACAGTCGGCGTTATGTATTACCTTAAACTGCACCATCTTGTTGACGATACGATGCACGCACGTTCAATCGGACCTTATTCGCTTGTTACTCAGCAGCCGCTCGGCGGTAAAGCTCAGTTCGGCGGTCAGCGTTTCGGTGAAATG
>JBJEOJ010000164.1:0-35491 GCA_051880655.1 Acutalibacteraceae bacterium
GAGCCTTGCCGGAACTTCTCCCGAAGCGTCAACCGTAACGCCTCTGAGGTTTTCACCGTTAAGAAGATAACCGGCTTCGTTTTCCGGTTTGGTTGAAACACCGGTTGCTGTTCCGTCACCGTTGTGACTCCAATAAATATAGCCGTCAACGGGATTGTTTTCTTCTTTTAATGAATAGGTTCTTGCCCAGAAGCCTTCAAGAAGTCTTGTTCTTGTTGCCGGCACGGTTTCGCTGTCCGTTGACGGATCAAACCATGAATCGGGCGAATAAAGCGAAAGATTGCTGTCTTTCATAACATAGGATTTTTTACCGTATGAAAGATAGCTGTTAAACATCTTTTCAAATGCGGTTGCCGGGCTGTTTTCAGGAACAAACTGAGAATAATCTCCGCCGGCTTTGAGCACCTCTTTGCCATACCACTTACCGGTGTTCAGATTGGAAACCGAACCGTTTCTCTGAGCGTGAACAAGTGCTTCGGTTGTTCCTGTACGCATGGAAATATATGTAAGAAGCAAAACGGCTTCCGTTGAAAGATAGGCGGTTTTTCTTGCTTCTTCAATTTCTTCTTCGGTTGCGGTCGGATCGTCTCTTAAAACGGCATAGCGCATCAGTTCGCCTGCGCCGTACATGGAAGTCCAGAGTCCGTCGTTGTCGGTTTCATCGGGCACCCATTCTCCGTCAATAAGAGAAGCGTTGGAAACCATTCCTCGTCTTGCAACGTTTTCCTGAGTTTCCTCGCTCATGAGCGCAGCCTTGTCTGTGCCGTTCATCTCAACCATTTTAATGTGGGTATAACCCTCTGCCATTGCAGTCCAGATGCCGTTTTCTCCGTCCGGGAAAATGGCAAGCACCTTGCCGTCACCGGTGTCGGCAGAATAAAAATATCGGTCGCCCATAAAGCGTTGCTGCTTATCTCTGTCTGTCGGAGCATTTTTGTCGGTGCGAAGCACGCCGTAGTTTGTAATTTCCCAGACTGCACCGTCAGCTGTTGTTGCTTTTTGAGCGTTCGCATATCCGCTTTCGTTCTTAACTTCTGCCGGTACGTCTTTTGCATCGTCTTTTGCATAGCGGTCAACAATTTTCTGAAGATTTTCAACTTCTTTGGCCGCACCGAGAGCATAATCATGCTTTGCTTTGTTTGTAACACCTTTGGTTGCATTCTTAACAACGGTGAGTGTTACCGAATCTTTTAATCCGTCGGAATTTTCGGCTGTGATTGTGGCTTCACCCTCGCCCACTGCGGTTACACGTCCCCATTCGTCAACCGTTGCAACAGTTTGCGGTTCGGCGCTCCAGGAAAGCACACGGTTGCTGACCGAGTCCGAGAAAACGCCCTCAACGCTTCGGCTGTCACCGATGTCCATTTCCCAATCTTCTGGAACAACAAGTCTGACACTTTTTTTCGTCTCCCCATCGCATGATACTGCCGAGCAAACACAAGGTGTAAAAGCAAGCAGACAAACGAGGAGCAATGAGATAATTTTCTTCATAAAAAACTCCCTTTCTTATAATTGATAAAAACATAATAACACGAAGGGCTCTCGCAGTCAATGGATTATGTGTGAATTTTTGCAAAAATGTTAACAAGTTTTGTTCAGTTTTTGTGATGATTCACAAATATATGTAAAAATTAACAGCACTGTGCACTTTAATTCGTACACAGTACTGTTCTTAATTTTTCACTTTAATTGATTTATGCCGATTTTAAAATCAGTTGTACAAAAACCTTTAATAACGCTGTAATGAATCTGATCAAAGCCTGCGCAATATTATTCGTCCAGCGTGAATCTTCATTTTCATCTGCGGTCACAGCTGAAAATTCACCTGTTTTCATGTTATAATTCATATACTGCGGCCAATCAGGGTTATCCCAAACGGTAAGCCTTTCCTGTCCTTCAATGAATGTCAGAATCAGGTGCTCGTCAATATACTCAGGCCACTCTCCCGAATGAGGACAATTTTTAATAAACCATGTTGTGTCAGGGAACAGGCAGGTTGACGCATCAATCTTTTTGTCAGGAGAGATATTTTTTTCGGTTCCGGCTTCTGTTACCTGATCGATATAGCTTTGTGAGAATTTTTTATTGATGTCGCTGCAGGTTGCACCGAACGAATGATTGCTTGTCATAACCATGGCATCGCTTTGAGCATTAGGATTCTGACAAATAGGCGGAGCATTAAGACCATATTTTGCAAGTATTGCAACGCGGCCGCCCTCGTTTTCAAAGTTTTTGAGAATTCCGGAAATTTTATCCTGAACATTATTCTTATAATCATCAATTTTTTTGATAAATCCGGCATATTCGTCCTCTCTGCCGTTAAACACAAAAGACTTCGCTTTATTATAATATTCCGGACTTACCATTGACCAGAATGAAGGAAGACCGCCGTAGCAGGCAAGCAAAAGTCTGGGAACAACATTTTCTTTAACCTTTGCATAAATGACTTCAATTGCATCTTCTGCGGCGGGAAGAACCTTGCAATAGGTCAGAATGGAGCAAAGCGCAATGATGAAATCATCCATCACTTCATCTCCGCTTAAACCTTTTCTGTTAACATAATAATTAACAAAACGGTCAACAGCCTCAGGTTCAAAGGAAGCATCACCGGTAAACAGTGCATCAACCGTTCCGACTCCGCCGTTGACGGTTGTTGCGTAATAAACAAGGGAATCAACCTTTTGCGTTCCGTATTCTGCAATGTAAGCGGAAATTATGGCGCCGCCGAGACATCTGCCGAAAAGAGCAACTTTTTTATGACCGGTTTTTTCAATAACCGTATTGATAAAATCGTTCAGTTCGTCCGCAACATCCAACGGAGATTTACGCCAGTCATAACGGAAATCCAGTTCATAAGTGTTATAATTTGACGTGCGGATATTCTTGAGCCTTGCTTCGTTTGTGAAAATATCACAAGGATATGATCCGTCTGTTACCTCACCGTTTTTATCAACCGGAAAGCCTTCATAAAGCTTTGCAATTGCTTCATAAAGAGAATCACAATAGTTGTCCCATTTATCTGTAAGAAGACTTATTCCAAGCTCCTTGAGAATTCCGGGAGTAACTTGCTTGACATATTCGCCGATATCATAATTACTTTCGGGCGGATAAATAACACTGCCGTCTGCGGCCAGAATGTCCGGACCGTATCCGGTTACTCTGATAATAGGAATATCGCGGTTGTTATCCGCAGCAAATGCATAAGCCGTCACAGATGATAAAATCATAATAACAGCAAGTAAAATTGAAACAATTTTTTTCATAGTAATTCTCCCAATCAATTAATAATCAGTTAATAATTTGTTAAATAATATCATATAAATCTAATGTTTTCAAGTGTTTTGTTATAAATTATAATACAAATATCTACTAAAATTTACAAAATTCTTGAAATCAAAATTATTTGCAGTATTTTCATTTTAAAAAACATAAAAAACGTAAAGAAACTAAAAATGAACTTTTTTTGAATTATCTATTGACATATATTTAATTATATACTAAAATTATATCAACTAAATATATTCGTTTTATGGCGAATGAAAAGGAGGATATTAAGATGGACAACGGTTTCTTCAGATTTGTAAAAGTTTATTGGGATGACATTTGTGCTCTTATGGATTCATTTGTTGAAATGTTTAAAGCAATCTTTGCAAAGCTTGGTGAAGAATAATCCTCTGCCAAAAGTGTTTGTTTTTTCATTTTATCTGAAGGTTCGTCTGAAAAAGAGACGGACCTTTTTTCTAAAGCAACCTTATATCTATTTGTAAAAAAATTAAAAACGGTAAAAAATGAATTTTTTTTGAATTAACTATTGACATTGTTTAAAGTATGTTGTAAAATGATAACAAGCTAAAGGTAGATATACCAAAAGCAAATAAAGGTAATAGGAGGAAACTACAATGTCAGAATTTTTTGCTGAACTTAAAACATTCCTTGAAGAAAACTGGGCAGCTATCGTTGCATGGTTTGACAAGCTTTGGGCATTTGCAAAGGAAACAGTTCTCAAAGACGACAGCATCTTTGCTGATGTCACAGTAGGTGAATAATTCCAATTTGCTGTTTTAAAATTTGAAATTTTAAAATGGAGGAACCGCCATAATGGCGGTTTCTTTTCGTTCTATATAGTTTTAATAATTATCAAAGCTTCATTAAAAAGAAATCAAAGAATTTTCAATTTCTTCTTTTTTGCCGCAAAGGCTTCCCTGAACAATTCCGCCTCTGCCTCCGCCCCTGCCCGAAAATCGGCTGTTTATCTCTTTGCACAAAGCGTTGACATCAAAATCACCGGACGAAATGATAACATATTTATAATGATCCTTTTCGCCGCCGAAAACCGCCGCAAAATCCTGCGCTTTTTTGCTCAGAATGTTTGCATATTCACGAAGCATATCGGTATCTGAAAGACTGCTGAAAACAACAATTCTTTTTTCTTCTTTTATGCTTTCGGCTTTGACTTTGAGCAAATCAAGCTTTGTTTTTGAAAGCTCAAAACTCAACTGTGAATTGTCATTTTTAATTTTGTTTACCATATCAAAGGTTTCGGTTTCCTTTGCAGAAAGCAAATTGCTGACCTTATGGTTTTCATCAAGCTTTTTTCTGATGTCATCAAGAGCACGCTCACCGCAGAGAATGGAAACACGTGTTCCGCCGCGGAATTTTTCAAAGCTTAAAACTTCAACCATACCGATTTCGCCGGTCATTTTAACGTGCGGCGCACAGCAGGCGCACATATCAACGCCGGGAATTTCAACCAGTCTGAGTGCTTCGTTAATTTCCTTTTTACTGCGATATTCAATCGTTTCAAGCTCTTCCGGTGTCGGATAGAAAACACGGATTTCCTTGTTATCCCAAACCGCTTTGTTGACAAGCTTTTCAACCTTGCAGATTTCTTCTTTTGTAAACAAGCCGTTAAAGTCAAGCGTTACAGCCTCTTTTCCGAGATGAAAGCCGACATTGTCATAACCGAAAAGCGAATGAACAATACCCGAAAAAATATGCTCGCCCGAATGCTGCTGCATATCCGAAAAGCGTTTTTGCATATCCACTTTTCCCGTGATAAAATCTCCGACGACAATTTTGTCGGAATTTTCCTCAAAGTTATCAATAATATGCGTAATCTTTCCGTTTTCAATCTGCACATCACAAACGCTCAAGCCGCCTAAAACGCCAATATCGGAGCTTTGCCCTCCTCCTTCGGGGAAAAAAGCGGTTTTGTCGGTCACAACAACAAGCTTGTCATCATTTTTATAAGTTTCAAGAACCTGACATTCAAAGTCCGAAACATAGCTGTCAAGGTCATAAAGTTTTTCGGTTTTCATGTTAAACCCCCAATTTTAACTACGATTGATTTATATAACAGTGTGAAGCTTATAACAGTGTGGAGTGTGGAGTTTGGAGTGTGGAGTTGTTTCAACTTGAAAATTTCTGCTTAAAATTTTAACAAAGTTCCTGATTATTAATTTTAAAAAAACAGATTATGGTAGGGACACGGCGTGCCGTGTCCGCAGTCAGGCACAAATTTTCATTTGATGCTAACAGGTTTAGCCGTAATAATATATTTTATTTTAACTGACTTAAATTTTTTCACGCTTTGTGCGGACAAGGCACACCGTGTACCTATTGCACAAACTAAAAGAGAGGTTAACTCCACACTCCAAACTCCACACTCCACACTGTTATACACTCCAAACTGTCATAAGCTCCACACTGAAAAAAGGCGGATTACTCCGCCTTTTTTATTTGAGTTTGTGAATAAACAGACCGCTTAAAAGCTTCGGCTCAAACCAGGTTGATTTCGGCGGCATAACCTTTCCTGCGTCTGCAATTGCCATAAGATCGTCAAGCGACGTCGGGAACATGGAAAAGGCAACCTTCATGTCCTCTTTGCAGCGCTTTTCAAGCTCGCCGAGACCTCTGATTCCGCCCACAAAATCAATTCTCTTGTCGGTGCGCGGATCTTCAATTGCAAAAACGGGTGTTATACAGTTATTTTGAAGAATGGAAACATCAAGTCTGCCGACAACATCGTTTTCATCAAAGGTGCCGTCTTTTGCCGTGAGTTTATACCATTTTCCGCCGAGATACATTCCGAATGTGTGCTTTTTCTCCGGTCTGTACGGAGAAGTTTCCGCTTCTTCAACAGCAAATTTTTCGCTGAGTTTTTCAATCAGTTCGCTGTCCGAAAAGCCGTTTGTGTCTTTAATAACTCGGTTATAGTCCATAATTGCAAGCTCATTTTTCGGAAAAGCAACCGCAAGGAAGAAGTTGAATTCTTCAC
Source organism: Acutalibacteraceae bacterium (assembly GCA_051880655.1). GTDB lineage: Bacteria > Bacillota > Clostridia > Oscillospirales > Acutalibacteraceae > UBA6857. The sequence goes on from JBJEOJ010000164.1 coordinate 6,278, forward strand.
TTCCGTCAAAATCGGGATTCTGACTGCGTCTTTTTTGTCCGACCTTAACAGCCGAAGCACAGCGGTGGTGTCCGTCTGCGATATAAAGATTTGAAACCTTATCGAACAAAGCGGTAAGCTTTTCGGTTGTTTCGCCGCAGTCGATTACCCAGACAGTGTTTGCAACACCGTCGGCGGTAAAATCATAAACCGGCGCATGGTTTTTCTGCCAGTCGGAAATGATTGCGCTGATTTTATCGTTTTCACGGTAGGCAAGGAAAATCGGACCGGTGTTTGCGTCGCAATAATCAACATGGTTGATTCTGTCCTGTTCCTTGTCGGCTCTTGTGAACTCATGCTTTTTGATAACATTGTTCATATAATCATCAATGGAAGCACAGCCGACAAGCCCCGTCTGACTTCTGCCGTTCATAATCTGACGATAAATATAGAAGCAGGGCTTTTCGTCCTGAACAAGAATCTTGTCCGAAACAAGCTTGTCAAGATTTTCTTTTGCTTTAAGATAAACCTTTTCATCATAAATATAGGTATCTTTGTCAAGATCTATTTCCGCCTTATCAACATGAAGAAACGAATAGGGATTGCCCTTGACCGCTTCGCGCGCCTCATCGCTGTTCATAACATCATAAGGCAATGCGGCAACCTCAGCCGCCTTTTCTTCAGTCGGTCTGATTGCTTTGAAAGCTTTAAAAACAGCCATAGTTTTTTACCTCTTTATTAAAATAATACAAGTTCTATTTTATAGATAAACGCTTCATTTGTCAACGATAATAAGCAAAAAAGCAAAACCTTTCTAAAATTTAAAAAGTGCCCATAAGCGGGCACTTCTCCGGCATCTGACAGATGCTTGTTTATTTGGATTTTACTTCTTTCTTTTCAACTGCATCTTCTCCGGCTGTTTCGGGTTTTGCTTTTGAAAGGATAAGGTTTGTGATAATGCCGAGGATCAAAGCGCATGCAACTTCGGTAATGGTTACCTTGCCGAATGAAAGTGTCAGTCCGCCGATACCTGCGATGAGGATTACGGAAACAACAAAGAGGTTCTTGTCCTCATCAAGGTTGACGTCCTTGATCATCTTCAGACCGGAAACTGCGATAAAGCCGTAAAGAGCCATGCAGATACCGCCCATGACGCAGCTCGGAATGGAGTTGACGAAAGCAACAAACGGCTGGAAGAATGAGATGAGCATTGCAAGAATGGAAGCTGTGATGATGGTGTAAACAGAAGCGTTTCTTGTGATTGCAACGCAGGCAACCGATTCACCGTAGGTTGTGTTCGGGCAGCCGCCGAAGATTGAACCGACGATTGAGCCGATGCCGTCGCCGAGAAGCGTTCTGTGAAGACCGGGTTCTTCAAGGAGGTCTTTTTCAATGATGGAAGAAATGTTTTTGTGGTCAGCAATGTGCTCGGCAAAAACAACAAGTGAAACCGGAATATATGCAACTGCAACCGTACCGATATAGCTTGCGTCAATATCCTTAATGCCTTTTGCAGCAGTCAGGAAAGTGAAATCGGGAAGAGCAAAAATTTTAATGCCGCTGAACACGCTGAAGTCGATGATGCGAAGTGAATCGTTGCCGGTTTTGATGCCGATGGCAGTGAAAATTGCGGCAACTGCATAACCGGAAAGAATACCGATGATGAAAGGAATCAGCTTAATGCCTTTTTTGCCGTAGGTTGAGCAAATCATGGTCACAAAAAGAGCAACAAGTCCGCAAAGAACAGCAACAAGTGTGTTCGCAGTTGCAACGTTGTTTACAACGTCTGTGATCTGACCGTCGGCAAGAACCTGCTGGGTAACTTCAACGGTGTAGTTGCCTTTCTGAAGATCGCCGACAGCGTTTGCCGCAAGTGAAAGACCGATAATTGCAACTGTCGGTCCGATAACCTGCTTGGGCATAAGCTTATCGATCCATTTAACGCCTGCAAACTTAACAATAAGAGCGATTACAACATAAACAAGTCCTGCAAAAACGGCACCGATGATAAGACCGGCATAACCTGCCTGAACCGAAACAGCGCCTGCAAAGGCTGCTGCCATTGAGCCGAGAAAAGCAAACGAAGAGCCGAGGAAAACAGGGCTTTTTGCCTTTGTGAAAAGAACATAAACAAGCGTTCCGACGCCTGCGCCGAAAAGAGCCGCAGTCGGCTGCATACCGTTACCGACGATGATGGGTACAACAAGTGTTGCCGCCATGATTGCGAGAAGCTGTTGAATTGCAAAAACAATCAACTGCCCGAATTTGGGTTTGTCTTTGACATCATAAATAAGTTTCATTTTTGACCTCCTGGTTTTTTCTGCCGCAAAGGCATTTTTTTATTAAACACATCAAAAAGTCTGATGTGTATTAACCAAAATTACGCTGAAGTGACTTTGAAAAATTCAATTTTCCTGCGGTTTGATAAGCTGAACCTGATTGATGCTTTCATAAGGCTCAATGCTGACTTTTATCACTTCGTTTTTTGCCGTCGGAATGTTTTTGCCGACATAATCGGCTCTTATCGGCACTTCCCTGTGTCCTCTGTCAACAAGAACTGCAAGCTGAATTTTTTTCGGTCTGCCCAGTGCAAGAACCGCTTCCAGCGCTGCCCTCGCCGTTCTGCCAGTATAGATTACATCGTCAACAATAATCACGGTTTTTCCGTTTATATCAAAATCTATTTCGCTTTTGTTGATTGAAGGATCATAGCTGATCGGCGTCAGATCATCACGGTAAAGCGTGATATCAATATTGCCGGTTTTTACTGCCGCACCGAGCGACTGAAGATTTTTTGAAATAATTGCGGCAAGGCTTTCGCCTCTTCGCTTGATTCCCACAATGCAAAGATCTTTGTCCGATTCGTTTTTTTCAATTATTTCATGAGCAATTCTCATAAGAGCACGCTTCATACCGAGCTCGTCCATTAAAATCGGCTGCATATTCTTCACCACTAAAAAAAGCCTTGCCGAAACCGACAAGACTTAAAAATACACACAAATATCCCGTGCAAAAAACCATGTTTCCATCTTATCGGTCTCTCTGTACCGCTTTTAAAGATTTATTTTTCTAATGCCTTTAAATTTTAGCATACGGCCGAAAAAATGTAAAGGCAAAAAATCCAATTGAATCAATTTTGTAAGATTTGACAAAAAGCCGTATTCAGACACTGTACGCTATGGTTAAAAAGCACTCACCAAAAGATAAATTTACACTATTGTCGAATATGACTGCATTTGACAATTCTTTTTAATTATTTTTGATTGTTCTGAATTTTGTTTAATTCCTCTTTAATTGAACGGCGCATAAAATAATATTATAATCTAACCGAATAATCGGTAAAGTTATGTCTGACAAACGGTTATTTAATTCAGCGTTTTACGCTTTCGGAGATGTATGATTATGGAAAAAACCGGCAATTTGTTTTCTTCAAATCGGACACAGCAAAGCAAAGAAGAAACGAAAGAAAAAGAAAACGGCTTTGCAAACGGACTTTGTTTTGACAAACTGGTCTGGATTTTTCTCATAAGCTGTGTTGTGGGCTTTGTTGTTGAAACAGCATGGTGCTATCTGCGTCACGGCTATATTGAATCACGCCAGTCGCTTGTTTACGGACCGTTGTCTGTTGCCTACGGCATGGGCGGCGTTGTTTTGTCAATTGCACTTTATAAGCTTCGCGATGCGCCAATCTATAAAATTTTCGCCGTTTCATTTGTTGTCGGAACCGTGACCGAATATATCTGCTCTCTCGGTCAGGAAATCGTTTTCGGCTCGGTCGCATGGGATTACAGCAACCGCTTCATGAATATCGGCGGCAGGGTTTGTTTGCTTTATTCCTGCTTCTGGGGTATTCTTGGCGTTATCTGGATAAAATGCATTTATCCCGTCATGTCAGCCGGAGTTGAAAAAATGCCGGTTAAAGCAGGCAAGATTTTAACATATGCTTTTATTGCTTTCTTTATTTTTGACTGCATCATGTCCGCCGGCGCAGGTCTTCGAATGAACGAACGAGCCGAAGGTCTTCCGGCTTCAAACAGCTTTGAAGTCTATCTCGATTCACATTTCGGCGATGAAAGAATGCATGAAATTTATGCAAACTCAAAGGAAGTTGAAAAATAACACAATTCAAATAATTTTGAAAAACAGGCAGGAAACGTCAAACAATTTCCTGCCTGTTTAATTTGAAGAAACTCAGCCGTTATTATCGTTTTTCTCCTGCTGCATTTTCACATATTCTCCGGTTGTAAATTCCGCCCATGAATAATTTACCATATATTCCCCGTGAAAAGAATTAACGGCAACAGCGTCCCAATTTTCAAAATCATATGCATCACATTTTATTTTTGAAACATCAAGAGCCAGATGATTCCACGTTTTAATCAGAATATCGTCAATGCCGGCGCTTTTCAAAGTCTTTTTCAAAGAAGCTGTAATTGTCGTTACCATATTTTTCATTTTCCGGTCATAAACGGTGTTTTCCCAAAGAACACCCGCAATCTGCTCGGTTGTAACCGAAGAGCCGTGCCTGTCAACAAGAAAAGCAAGAAGCTCCTTTGCTTTTTCTCTTTCAAAAGAAAGCGGAACATCATCAACGAAAACTTCAAAATGTCCGAAGGTCTTGACCTTGATGTTTTTTTCGGTCTGAACATTTGTCTGAGAACGCCAATCCGTCACCATTTCGTCAAGCACTCTTTCAATTTCCTTTGCATCAATCGGTTTTCTCAGATAACCTTTTGCACAAATTTCATAAGCGTCAAAAGCATATTGGCTGTATGCAGTACAAAAGAACAAAATGACGTCCGGATGCAAAGTTTTAAGTTTGACGGCAAGTTCAAGACCGTTCATTCCGCCCATTTCAATATCTAAAAAGGCGTATGACAGAGATTCACCGTTGTTTTTCAGGTCCCCGGCAAAAAGAAGCGCCTGACTGGGCTTTTGAAAGCCATGTATTGCCGCATGAGGAAAAACTGTTTTCAGTTCATCTTTAAGAGTGTCAAGAGAAAGCTGTTCATCGTCAACTGCCAGGATATGCATTCTTTTCACCTCGCTTTTAATTGAACGGTGGCAATCGTTCCGACACCGGGTTCGCTTTTTATACTCAGACTTCCGTCAGCCGTTTGCAGCAATCGTTGTTTGACATTATCAATGCCTATATGCGTTCTTTCCGGGCTGCTTACGGAATTTGAATCGAATCCCGCACCGTTGTCAATTATTGAAATAATAATATTATCATCTTCCCTTTGCGTCCTTAAAATCAGCTTTCCGCCGTCCTCTTTTTTGCATATTCCGTGCTTTACCGCATTTTCGACCAACGGCTGAACCGTCAGAACAGGCAAAGAAAAATCCTTCTCACGAATGTCATAAACAACCTCAAGCTTATCGCCGAAACGCATTTTTTCAAGCTCCAGATATGCTTCTATATGCCGAAGCTCATCAGAAAATGCAATAAGCCCGGGGCGCTTGAGTGAATCCATATTGCCCCTGAGATACAAAGCGAAATTCTGCAATGCCTCACGTGCTTTCATCGGATCTGCCTTGCACAGCTCACAAATGGCGCTGATTGAATTATAAAGAAAATGCGGCTGAATCTGGCTGAGCATAATATCAACCTGCATTCTTGTGTTTTCACGTTCTTTTTCGTTATATCTTTCAATCTGATCCATAATTACACAAATAAGAATAATCGTAATAGAAATTATGGCCGCATATAAATCCAAAAACAAACCGTAAATAAACATCTGAAGAACAAGCGCCAACATCGGAATTGCAATATAGCAGACGCCGGCAATTTTTTCTCTTCGGCTCAGCTTTTTTCTGCCTTTTAAAAGAATGACCGCATCAATTATCATTGAAGCAATACACAAAGCATGAGAAATCCAAAAATATTCGCCTCTTTGATAGATAAAGTTTTCGTCATAGTAATAATAGATATTTTTAAACTGAGAAACAACAAGCAAAATTATCTCAGCCGCAAAGCAGACGTCAATACAAATTCGTTCGGCTTTTTCATTCTTGTCTTTATCAACACGATAAAGCAAATATCTGCCGAAAATAAACATCAGGCTATATGAAAAAAAGAATTCGCAAAAATTGGAAATTCTGACAATTTCAAACAAAACCGGTTCACTTCTGCCCTTGAAAATCAAGCCAAGAATGTTTGAAATCAGTGCGTCGGCCAAAACAACATTCATGCAGGCAATGTACCTGCTTATTTTTTTATCAGCTTTTACACTGAACAAAATTGTCAAAAAAGTGACAATACAAATTGCAATTCCGCCCGATTCAATTATTATATTAATTAAAAACATACCGTCAATAAACATATTTTCACCCTTTGTTTCTTAAAGGACAATGAGGGTTAGCCCACCGATAGCCTAATTTTAAGAAAAAGCAACAAATTTATACAATAATTTTAACACTCCCGATTGCTTATTGCAAGTAAATAATTTAGCAGACTGCAAAAAAGACGGAAAGGAATCCGACCTTACCATCTTTTGAAACTATGTAAAAAAGTATTACTCTTGAAATTTGTTTTTCACAGCACCATCACAAGCGTTCCGGCAGTAATGAGCACCGCACCGATTAAAGACTTGGGCGTGAATTTTTCGTGCAGAAAAACAAAGGCAAGAACCAGCGTAATGACAACGCTGAGCTTATCAATCGGCACAACCTTTGAAGCTTCGCCGAGCTGCAGTGCTCTGTAATAGCAAAGCCATGACGCTCCTGTCGCAAGACCGGAAAGAATCAGAAAAATCCAGCTTTTTTTGCTGATGGAACCGATACCGCTTTGCGCATTGGTAATAAACACCATAAGCCACGCCATCACAAGAACAACAACCGTGCGAAGCGCAGTTGCAAGGTTTGAATTTACGCCGTCAATTCCGACTTTTGCGAGAATCGAAGTAAGTGCGGCAAAAACAGCCGACAAAACAGCAAAAACCGCCCACATAAAAATCACTTCCGTAAAAAAATTAAGCTTCCGGCACAAAAGAAAAATGTCAGATTGTGTCAGCGGCTTTATTATACAATTCTTGTTTTGCAGTGTCAAGAGTGAAAGAAAGTCCGTTAAAAATTATTTCAAAAACCTTCCGAAATATCTGTTGACTAATTCTTCACAATATGTTAACATTGTTTTGCAATAAAGACCGAAGAAAACAATTTTTGCGGTCGAAAGGAGACATATTATGCCAACATTTTTACTTAACATTCTTAAAAAAGTCATGAGTGTAATCATTGCTGTTTCTCTGAGCTTCTCATCACTGACCATGGCAATCGATTCGGGCAACTTTGAAAAAGCAAAATCTTTTGAAAAGGTTGTTTATGAAAATCAGCTTGTTCCCGAGCTTGACGAGGACGGCTGCTGGACATTCACAACCGACCGTGACCTGAAAGTTGTTCAGCTGACCGACATTCATATCGGCGGCGGTGCACTTTCCGTCAAAAGAGACGCCAAAGCATTAAATGCCGTTGCCGCAATGCTTACGGCTGAAAAGCCCGACCTTGTTGTTCTCACCGGCGACATGGTTTATCCCGTACCGTTCCAGGCAGGAACTTTCAACAACGAAATTTCAACAAAAATGCTCATTACTCTCATGGAACAGCTCGGCGTTTATTACACCGTCTGCTTCGGCAACCACGATTCCGAGTTTTACGGCACACACACAAGGCAGCAGATTTCCGACCTCTGGGCTGACCCGAACCTTAAATATTCTCTTTATCAGGAAGGTCCGAAAGATGTTGACGGCTACGGCAACCACATTATCAAAGTCAAGAATTCTCAGGGTATTGTAAAGAACGCATACTTCATGTTCGATTCTCACGATTATACCGACGGAGACATTCTCGGAATTCAGTGGAAATATGACAACATCCATGAAAACCAGATTCAGTGGTATAAAGACAATGTTCTTTCCATCGACGCAAAGAACAAGACAATCGATCCAGACTGCCCGATGTTCACTTCTCTTGCTTTCTTCCATATTCCGCTTGAGGAATACGGCATTGCATGGAACGAATTCAAGGAAAACGGCTATCAGGACACCGAAAACGTCAAATATTATGACGGTTGGTATCATGAGGACGACGAAAAATCTTACTGCGGAATTTATCCGGAAAATCTTTTTGAAACCATGCTTGAGCTTGGCTCAACAAAAGGCATCTTCTGCGGTCACGACCATGTTAACAACGCTTCTCTTGAATACAAGGGCATCAGACTGACTTACGGCATGAGCATCGACTATCTTGCGTACAATGAACTTAACAAACAAGGCGCTCAGAGAGGCTGCACCGTCATTACTCTCACCCAGGACGGAGAACTTTCGGTTTCTCTTGAAAACTATTATCAGGACAAATATCCGAGCAAATATGAAAAAGAAGACATCACAATGCAGTGGTAACAATAAACCCGGCGTCACTTCAAGGCGCCGGGAATTTTTTTATAAACTTGCTAAATGAAGGATTTAGGTTTCTATGAACAGGTCCGATAAAAACATATAACAAAAAATATACTTTTTGCCATAATACTTATAAAAAAGCTTCACCCTGTGAAAAACTTCCGTAAACTCTTGAGAAATCAGTCGCATCGTGCTATAATAAGTAAAATCTTGAAATGAACCGGACAGCTTTGTGTTCACAAAATCAACTCTTCAGACGGAGCAAACTCACTCTGTTGGCACAATCAAAATGTGAGTAATCCGGCTATATTGTATAAACATGTAAAAAGTGAATTTTCAAAGCTAAAAATGAAGTTCGCCATGGGTGACCGGCTCGGGAAAATGGGTTTAAGCTTAACACAAACCTGAACGGGAGTGGTGTCGCCCTGCGACATATTGGAGGATAATGTATATATGAAATTAGGAATTGTTGGCTTGCCTAATGTCGGCAAAAGTACACTTTTCAATGCGATAACAAATGCAGGTGCTCAATCTGCAAACTATGCTTTTTGCACAATTGAACCGAACGTAGGCGTTGTTGCCGTTCCGGACAAAAGAATCGACGCTCTTGCAGAAATGTATCATCCGGCAAAGATTACACCCGCAACCATTGAGTTTGTTGATATTGCCGGTCTGGTTAAGGGTGCTTCAAAAGGCGAAGGTCTGGGAAACAAGTTTCTTTCCCATATCCGTGAGGTCGATGCAATCATTCATGTTGTGCGCTGCTTTGAAAATGACGATATTATCCATGTTGACGGCAGCATTAACGCAAAAAGAGATATTGAAACGATCAATCTTGAGCTTATTCTTTCCGATCTCGAAATGATTGAAAGACGAATTGACAGAACTTCAAAAGCAATGAAAGGCGACAAGAGCCTTGCCGCCGAAGTTGAATTTTTGAAGCGTGTTAAAGACGCTCTTGAAAACGAAAAGCCTGCAAGAAGCGTTGAATGTGATGAAACCGAAAAAGCGATTCTTGCCGAATCAGCACTTCTGACAAGCAAGCCTGTCATTTATGCCTGCAACATGAGCGAAGAAGATTTTGCTTCAGGCATTGACGATAATCCGCACTATCAGGCGGTTCTTGAAATCGCTCAGGCAGAAGGCAGCGAGGTTCTTCCGATTTGTGCAGGTCTTGAAGCTGAAATTTCTTCTCTTTCAAAAGAGGACAAAGAAATGTTTCTTTCCGACCTCGGTATCGAACAGGGCGGTCTTGATTTGCTCATTCAAAGAAGCTATCATCTGCTCGGTCTTATTTCCTATCTTACCGCAGGTACTCCTGAGGTTCGTGCCTGGACAATCAAAGAGGGTACGAAAGCACCGCAGGCGGCCGGAAAAATCCACAGCGATTTTGAACGCGGCTTTATCCGTGCAGAAGTTATCAGCTTTGAAAATCTGATGAGCTGCGGCTCTCTTGCGGCGGCAAGAGAAAAAGGCCTTATCCGTTCAGAGGGTAAGGAATATGTCATGAAAGACGGAGATGTTGTGCATTTCCTGTTCAATGTTTAAAATTACCTTTATAAAACAAAAAGCATTTCAGTTATCATTATCACTGTGATGCTTTTTTGTTAATGTGAATTTTGAAACAGTAAAATACAATCAGCCGTTTTTTGTAGAATAAACAAAAAAGACTAAAATGAATTATGAAAATCGTCAATTGACTTGAAAAAGGCGGAATCTTATAATAAATTTATAAATCATTCAAATTTTTTATGGAGGTATAAACGATGAAAAAAATAATTTCCGTTATTCTGTGTTTTATCCTTATCATGAGCACCACAGTTTGCGCATTCGCTGCCCGTGAAACCGGATCCGATCTCAGATCGCGTGTCCCTGTTATCTATATTGCCGGTGACAGCAATACACTTACATACGATAACGGAACTAAAACATTTGAAATCGGCGATATGCTCAAGATTTTCCAAAACTCGGAAGACGGCAACATTTCCGAAGCGGCATTCAACATTCTTTATCCGTTTATTGTCAAAGGCATTGCTTTCAATGATTGGGACGATTATTATGATGCGGTATATAAAGAAATCAGCGATGTTTATAAACCGATCATGCTTGACGAAAACGGCAATCCCAATAGCGATTGCGATATACCGCAATGGCAGAAAAATGATCTGCAAAACGCCATGACTTATGATCGCGCAGATGCCAACGGTACCTACGATGAGCACACATATCATTTCTATTATGACTGGAGATTGGATCCGATTGAAATTGCTGAGCAGCTTCATGAATACATTGAGGGCGTAAAAAAGGCCTCGCACCATGATAAAGTTTCTCTGTCGGTAAAATGTCTGGGCAGTAATATTGTTCTTGCCTATATCCAAAAGTATTCAACAGACAGTCTCAAAGGCGTCGGCATTGATGTATCCACCTCTATGGGTGCAGATTTTCTCAGCGGAATGCTCAGCGGCGATTTCGGCGTTGACGGCAATTCCATTTCAAGACTTGCGATTGATCTTGCCGAAAGACACGATGACGAAGGGCTTTATATTGATGTTGTGCGTTTTGTTACTTCTACCATTGATTTACTTGAAAGCACCGGCGTAATCGATACACTAACTGATGTTGCAAGAGCACAGCTTTACTCAAAAATCGAATACGGAATCATTTCAGCTCTTGCCCTTTCAACTTTCATGACTTTCCCGGGATATTGGGCTGTTGTTGAAGCTGATGATTTTGACAAAGCACTCACATATGTTTTCGGAAAAGAAGGCAGCGAAAAGCGAATCAAATACAAGGGTCTTATCGAAAAGATCACCAACTATAACGACACCATAAAAAAGAACGTTTACCCGATTATGCAGAAGCTTGAAGATAACGGCGTCAATATCTGTGTTGTTTCAAAATACGGCGTTCAGATGACTCCCATGCTTAAAGACGGAAGCTTGCTTGGAGATGAATATGTTTCGGTAAAAAATTCCTCGTTCGGTGCAACAACTTCAAATATTTACGGAACACTCGGTGATGAATATATTGCAGGTCAGGTTGAAAAGGGACTTGAAAGATATATTTCTCCTGACAAACAGATTGATGCTTCCACCTGCCTGTTCCCGGATTATACCTGGTTCTTCAAGGGCGTATCTCACGGCTATTATTCAACGCCGGAGGTTGACCTTATCATGTCAGTTATCGACGCCGATAAACAACTGACCGTAAATGATTTTGATTTGACGCAATTTATTGTTTATGATTATAATACACATACTGCCTCACCCATGACTGAGGAAAACTGTCATAATGAAAATTGGACAGCAGATGAAGAGGTTGATCGTCCCCAGACACAATCACAAAAAATTCGTGCAATCATCAAAACATTTATGAGCTGGCTTACCAATATGTTCAAAATGGTCACCTCTATTCTCACCGGAAAAACTGATATTTCCGGTGCAATCAAAAGCCACTGAGTAATGCACAGTTTAATATAAAGCAAAAAAAGCGGGAGCTTGACTTTGAAGTCAGGCTTCCCTTTTCATTTGTCTTGAATTTTCGTGAAAAATTACATTCAACAATCTGTCCATTCAACCTTTTCGTCGCAGGAAAAATATAAAAGCTGATATGTGCCTGTCCCGCGTAATCACGGAAGGCTTAGCCGATTCAGATTTTTGCAAAAGCCTGATCAAGGTCTGCAATTATGTCATCAATATGCTCGGTGCCGATTGAAAGACGAATGGTGTTGCGCTTGATGTTCTGATCCGCAAGCTCCTCATCGGTAAGCTGTGAATGTGTTGTTGTTGCCGGGTGAATAACAAGGCTCTTAACATCGGCAACATTGGCAAGCAAAGAGAAAATTTCAAGCGAATCAATAAACTTATGTGCTTCCTCCTGTCCGCCTTTGATTTCAAAGGTAAAGATCGAAGCCCCTCCGTTGGGGAAATACTTTTCATAAAGCGCATGGTCGGGATGATCGGGCAAAGACGGATGATTGACCTTGTCAACCTTAGGGTTATTTGCAAGATATTCAACAACCTTTTTGGTGTTTTCAACATGGCGGTCAAGACGCAAAGACAGAGTTTCCGTTCCCTGCAAAAGCAAAAATGCGTTAAACGGAGAAATTGTTGCGCCTGTGTCACGAAGCAAAATTGCACGGATATAGGTTACAAATGCTGCCGGACCTGCCGCATCAACAAAAGAAACGCCGTGATAGCTCGGGTTGGGTTCGGCAATCGGTGCATATTTTCCGCTTGCCTTCCAGTCGAATTTACCGGAGTCAACAATGATACCGCCAAGGGTTGTTCCGTGACCGCCGATGAATTTTGTTGCCGAATGAACAACAATGTCAGCACCGTGTTCAATCGGGCGAAGCAGATAAGGCGTTCCGAAAGTGTTGTCAATAACAACAGGAAGTCCGTGCTTATGTGCAATTTCGGAAATAGCATCAATATCGGGAATATCACTGTTTGGATTGCCGAGCGTTTCAAGATAAACCGCTTTGGTATTCTCTTTGATTGCGCCTTCAACTTCGGCAAGGTTATGAGCATCAACAAAAGTGGTTTCAATGCCGTATTGAGCAAGGGTGTGTGCAAGCAGGTTATAGGTTCCGCCGTAGATTGTTTTTTGTGCAACAATGTGGTCGCCCTTTTGTGCCAATGCTTCAATTGTGTATGTAACAGCGGCTGCGCCCGAAGCGGTTGCAAGAGCGGCAACGCCCCCCTCAAGAGCGGCAATTCTTGTTTCAAAAACGTCCTGTGTTGAGTTTGTCAGTCTGCCGTATATGTTGCCGGCATCGGAAAGATTAAAGCGTGCTGCGGCATGGGCTGAATTTTTGAAAACATAAGAAGTTGTCTGATAGATGGGAACTGCACGGGAATCGGTTACGGGGTCCGGCGTTTCCTGACCTGCATGAAGCTGAATTGTTTCAAATTTGTATTTATCATAATTATAAGCCATTTTAATAGTCTCCTTTTTACTCACGCGGGGAACAAAGCAATATCTTTTTCTGCTTTCTGAGCGACGGAAATCGCCGCAGAATTTTTCAAGCAAATTAAGTCTTTCCCATGTGAATGATTATTTTATTATTTAATGAATTTTTATTGTTATTATTTTTTAATTCACATTCGCCCGTTACGAAAATTGGCTCTTAAAAGCCTAGTAAAAATAAGTCTCATAAAACCATTCCTTTATGTTAATGCTTATTTTTCATTAACAAGCATTACTTGTTTTTTGTTGTCCTCATTCTATCATAAGTAAACTTACAAAGTCAATAGGTTTTGTGGAAATTATAAAAAATTTTTTTGATTTCTGTTTATACATCAAATCAGCTTAAATTTTTTATGAAAAATACCGCTGCAAACTCATTGCTTACAGCGGTTGTTCTTTTGAAAAAAGATTCATGGACGCAATTATTCTGCGTCTTCGTCCTCGTCTTCTTCCTCTTCAATTTCAAATTCGATTTTTTCACCGCAGTTGGGGCAAACAAAATCTGCTTCATCGCCGTTGTCTTCAAGGCAGTCGATGTCAACAACAATGTCCTCTCCGCAAGCCGGGCATGTGAATTCAATGCAATCGCAATCGTCATCACAGCAACAGTCGCAGTCATCATCGCAGCAATCGCAGTCGTCATCGAAGCCGTAAACAAACTCTTCAACGTCGCCGAGATCTTCGTCAACCTCTTCGATATAGTCATTAAGATCAACCATATCCTCTTCAACATCGCTGATTTCCGATGCGATTTCGTCAAGAGTGTCAATAATAGCGGCAAAAAGCTTGCCTTCTTTTTTATCCTCATCAATGTCGAGACCTTCCATAAGACCTCTGAGATATGCAACTTTTTCTGAAACTGACATAATAAATTTCCTTTCCGAACGGCTTTTATGCACGTCCCATATATTCGCCTGTTCTTGTGTCAATCTGAATCATTTCGCCTTCATCAATGAAAAGGGGAACTTTAACCTCAGCACCTGTTTCAAGCGTTGCGGGCTTGGTTGTGTTGGTTGCTGTGTCACCCTTGAAGCCGGGATCTGTTTTTGTTACCTGAAGTTCAACAAAGTTGGGCGGCTCAACGCCGAAAACATTGCCTTTATAAGAAAGAATCTTGCAAACCATGTTTTCTTTAACAAATTTAAAGCTGTCTGTAAGTTCGCTCTTGTTGATGGGAATAAGCTCATAGCTGTCGGGATCCATAAAGTAATAAAGATCACCGTCGCTGTAAGAATATTCCATATCCTTTCTGTCAATAAAAGCAGTCGGGAACTTATCGTTCGGGTTAAAAGTACGTTCAACAACCGAGCCGGTTATAACGTTTCTTACCTTTGCACGAACAAAAGCAGCGCCTTTGCCGGGCTTAACATGCTGAAATTCGATAATCTGAAGTACGTTGCCGTCCATTTCAAACGTAACGCCGTTTCTGAAATCACCTGCTGATACCATTTATTATTCCTCCGAATATAAAGATTTACTCAGTTATTTTATACTAAATTGCCTCATTTTTCAAGTCTTTATTAAAAAAACATATATTTTTGTCATGATTTTTACCGTTATTTATAAAAAAACTTTCGATTTTCTTACGTTTTGGCAGAAATTCTTTTTATTTAAGTTGGAATATGTTATAATCAAAAAGCAAAAACAAAGGAAAGGAACAACCTTAGAATGAAAAAAATATCAGCCCTTTTTCTTGTAATCGTTTCGATTTTCATTTTCTCGTCATGTTCAAAAGGCGAAGCCGAACAAACAACCGTCCAGGAAGAAACCACCCTTTCGCCGACTGTGAAAATAACTTTTCCGGAAGGCTACAGCGCCGTGCAGATTGCTCAGAAGCTTGAAGAAAACGCAGTTTGCCCCGCCGCAGATTTTATGACTGAGGTAAACACCACCGAAGGTCTTGAAGAGGTTTATACTTTCATTTCGGGCATAAACACAAAAAACAGAGCCTATGCTCTTGAGGGATATATTTTCCCCGACACTTATGAGTTTTACCGAGGCGAAAGCGCAAAATCCGCTCTTGCAAGATTTTTAAGCAATACCGAAAGCAAGCTTACCGAAGAATATTATCAAAAAGCAAAGGCTCTCGGTTACAGCATTGACGAAATTATCACAATGGCGTCAATCATTCAAAAGGAAGCCGGAATAAAAAGCGAAATGCCTAATGTTTCCTGTGTGCTTCACAACAGACTGAAAAGCAGCGATTTTCCGAAAATTCAATGTGATGTGACAATCAATTATCTGAACGATTACGTTATCGATTCGCCCTATCTTGACGGTGACACAAACAGATTTTCCGAATTTTACAACACTTATAAATGCAGCGGACTTCCCGTCGGTGCAATCTGCAACCCCGGAATTGAAGCAATTGACGCCGCTCTCAATCCAGTAAATGCAGACTATTATTATTTTGTCACAGATGACAGCAATAATTATTACTATGCAAAAACTTATGAAGAGCACAAGGAAAACTGCCGTATTTGCGGCATTGAGGGATATTAATTTACAAAATAATATATAAAAAACGGAGGGAATTTGATATGCTTTGCGACCTGCATACTCACAGCGTTTTTTCAGACGGAACATTTACTCCTGCTGAAATTGTTAAAGAAGCGGAAAAAATCGGTCTTGGAGCAGTTTCTCTTTGTGACCATAACACAACAAACGGGCTAAAAGATTTTGTTTCTGCAGGAAAGCACAGCAGTGTCATAACCGTTCCCGGAATTGAATTTTCAACCGAATATAATGAACGTGAAGTTCACCTTGTCGGACTTTTTATTGATGAAGAACATTTTGAGAGAATAAACAGTTACTGTGAAAAATTTCACATACTGAAAGAAGAAAGCAACAAGCTTCTTGTTTCACGCCTTTGTGAAAACGGCTATATAATTGATTTGGAAGAACTCAAAAAGAAAAGTGGAGCAACAAACATAAATCGTGCGCATATCGCCGCAGAGCTTGTAAGAAGTGGCTATTGTGAAAGCATAAAAACCGCTTTCAAAACGCTGCTTTCACGTTCACACGGGTTTTATGAACCGCCAAGGAAATGCGATGTTTTTGATGCTCTGTCTTTGCTTAATGAAACAAAATCGGTTTGCGTTCTCGCCCACCCTCTTTTAAACTTTAAGCCGAATGAACTTGAAGATTTTTTGCCGAAAGCAAAAGCAGCCGGACTTGATGCAATTGAAACGAAATACTCGCTTTTTTCACACGAAGATGAAAAAATATGTTCTGCTCTTGCCGAAAAATTTTCACTTTTGCAAAGCGGCGGAAGCGATTTTCATGCAGAAAACAAACCGGATATCAGGCTTGGCGCAGGAAAAGGAAATCTTGCCGTACCGTTTGAATTTTATGAAAAGCTGTCTGAGCGTAAAAAAAGCAAGTAAATTCATAAGTCCGTCTCACACGGGCAGTTTCTGCCGGGCTGTAATTTGCGCTGTTCCCCACTGCAATTATTTTTATAAATCCTCTTGAAAACCTACTAAAAAGATGTTATTATTAGGTAACGCCGGATTAATAAATCAGCGTTCCGGTTATGAAAGGTGAAAACTAATGAAGATTTCAACAAAAGGAAGATATGCGCTTCGCATGATGCTGGACCTTGCCGTTCATCAGAACGGAGATTATATTGCCCTCAAAGACATTGCCAAAAGACAAAACATATCTAAAAAATACCTTGAACAAATTGTTCCGATTCTTAACAAATCCGGAATATTGCAGGCAAACCGCGGTTTTCAGGGCGGCTATCGCCTTGCTAAAACTCCCGATAAATATACGGTCGGTGATATTCTTCGCCTTACAGAGGGAAGCCTTGCCCCTGTTTTTTGCGTTGAAGATGAAACCGAATGTGAACGCAGCGGCTATTGTCCGACTTTGTTTGTCTGGAAAGGTCTTTATGACACCGTCAATAACTATCTTGATTCAATCACACTCCAGGATATTATCGACAGACAAAACGCTCAGCAAACAGATAATTATGTAATCTGATTCTTTCGGCGGCACGGTTTTTGCTGTGCCGCCGATGTTTTTTCATGTAAAAACGCCGCAAAGCTTTTGACTTTGCGGCATTTTTCAATAAATGTTTTTTATTTTCGCTGTTTAAATTAATATACGCTGTCACTGCTTGAATTCTTTGCATAATTCTTAACAAGACCGTCAAGGAAATCGCTTACTGTGCTGATTGCCTTTTCATTCTCGCCTGAACGTGCAACATTATCTCCGTGAGCAAGTTCTTCGGAATATTCGTTATATTTATCTGTTGCAAGAGCTTCTCTGACAGCTGCGTCCCATTTAACGGTGTTCTTACCTACGAAATAGATGATATGATAGCCGCTGTAATTGTCGCCCTCATATTCGACGATTCCTACATCGCCCTCTTTGCGTCCGTCTTTCATGCACCATTCTTCATAAGGCGGAACAAAATCGCCTAATTTTGTGCCCTCATAAAGTCCGCCGTTTTCATTGCTTCCGGTGTCTTCACTGTATTCATGAGCAAGAGTTGCAAATGATGCTGCTGTCTTGTCACCCTTGAGATATTCTTCAAGAACATCCTGGGCCTTTTTGTATGCTTCCTTGTCTTTCGCTGTTTCTGCCGTTACACCGAGGTCAATTGTGACGTCGCTGTATTTTGAAGTGTCAAGTGTTGTAACTTCAACTTCTTCCTTTGCTGCGGCAGTTGTTTCTTCGGCTGTTGTTTCTGCTTCTGCATCTTCTGCTGTTGTTTCCTCTTCAGCTTCGGTTGTTTCTGCTTCGTCTGAAGTTTCGTCTGTCGTCTCATCTTCTGTGAAGTTGATGAGAATGTGTCTTGAGTCATAAGTTTCATAAGCCGCAGCTTTATGAATAGGATCAACCATCATATATACGGTATAGCCCGTATTCGTGTTTTCAACAACATAGGTTGAACCGACAGCTGTGTTTGCATCGGAAATCCATGCCGAAAAATCTTCATCGGAAACAGAAATTGAGCTGATGCTCTGATCTTCCTGAAGAGTGAGACTGTCATCTTTGGTATAGTTCTTATACTCTTTGTTGCCGCTTGCTTTTTCATTGTCGGCAACAAGTGATTTGAACTCATCTTCTGTTTTTGCGGCCGCAATAATATCAGCAGCCTGTTTTGCAACTTTCATTGTTGCGTCTGTTGCAGCAGAGGTTCCGCTTTCTTCGTCTTCAACGGTTTCGGCTGCAATTTCATAACTTCTGAATGTAACAACGCCGTAAGTTGTGATATTATCTTTATATTCTTTGTTAACTTCTTTTGAAGTGAAGCCTTTTGCAAATTCTTCTTCTTTTGCTTCCTGGAATGCACTTGCAAGCTTCTGCTCGGTAAGAATTTCTTTATAAAGACTTTCGTTCATACCTTTGCCGTAGTTTGCTTTAAGATAAGCGGAAGCGGAATATTTGATTGATGAATTTTCCGAATAAGATTCTGCACTTTCTTTCAGATCTTCAATCTGGCTGTCAACTTCTGCCTTTTGTTCATCGGTAAGTTCAAGTCCCATTTCTTTTGCTGCGGCAACGGATGCCTTAACAGAGCAGATGCTTTCCTTTGCCGAATATGAAAGGAAATCTGCCCAAGTGGGAGTCTGATCTTCGGGGAAGTCTTCAATTTCTCCGAGAGAGTTGTCATAATCCTGCTGTGACGGAGCGACTGAAGTATCGATTGAAGCATAACTCATTCCGTATTGAGAATACATCTGGTTGTAATATGAAATATTGTTATAGACAGACATATAGTAATACTGATATTCAGCCTGAGAAATTTTCTCATCACCGACTAAAAATGCGGTGCGGTTCTTTTCAACAACACCTGCCTGCTTAACAACAACAGCGCCAACACCCACAACAATAGCCAAAGCAAGAACAACGGCAATAATTCTGCCTGCGATCTTGCTGCCTTGTGAGCTGATTTGCTTTTTGGCATTTTTCTTGGCTGCTTTCGCAAGGCGTGCTTTGCGCTGCTCACGATACAGCTCAGCCTGAGTTTTTTCGTTCTTCGCCATTTAATAATTCAATCCTTTACATAAAAATTTGTCTGATTTGAAAATACAGACAACAAGCTAGATAATTGTATATCATTTTGCAAAAAAAAGCAAGCAAATGACAACAATTAAATTAAAACTGCTGAAATAATTTTATTAAGCGTACCTTAATGAGAATTAAAACAACAAAAAATCATTTCAAACAATTTTACGAAGCGAACTTCATCGGGTAATATTTAAAAAAGTTTAAGCGTTTATCAATACCATATTGTCTTTATTTTTCATTTTTTATATGTTATACTTTCCTTTAATAAAGTTATTTGATAAAGCAAAAAATAAAAGCGGAGGTGAGCATATAATGAAAGAAAATGAAAACGCAGCTGAAAACACGGATTTTGAACTTGAAACATTAAGGCAGATTCCCGAGCTCAATTCAAAACGTTATGCAATCAGAAAAGCGTTTTTGCTTGCCGATGAAACTGGTGAAGAAAAGCATATTTCCTATAAACATTTTTATTCACAGACAAAGCGGCTTTGCGCCGGGCTTTGCAGTCTGCTCGGCGGAAACGAAAAAAAGATCGCCGTCTGCATGAAAAACTGCTATGAGTGGTGCGTTTCATATTTTGCCGTCGTCTGCGGCGCAGGTGTTGTCGTTCCGATCGACAGAGAAATTCCGATTGAAGAATTTCTAAATACGGTTCGTTTTGCTCATATCGACGCTGTGATAACAGATGAAAAATTTGCCGAAACGCTTGAAAAAAGCGCAAAACATCTTCCTAAACGCTTTAAAATCATTTCCTGCTCACGGACAGCCGGCAAGCATACCATCAGTCTTGATTCTTTAATTCAATGCGGCAAACAATTGATAGCCGACGGCAAATATAAAGAAAAAGAAATTGATCCCGATGAGCCCGCCGTTCTTCTTTTCACTTCCGGAACAACCGGAATGGCAAAAGCCGTCATGCTTTCAAACAGGAATATTTGCAGCGATATAACCGGCGTTCTGAGTGTGGTTGACGTTGATTATAATGACAGTACCCTTTGCGTTCTGCCGCTTCATCATACCTATCAATCAATTGTTATGCTTGTCACACTTTATATCGGCGGCTGCGTCAGCTTCAGCGAAAATCTTCGCAACGTTTCAAAAGATATGAAGCGTTTTCGCCCGACGATTTTTGCGTGCGTTCCGCTTTTGCTTGAAAAAACACACAACAAAATTATGAGAAAACTCAACGAGCAAAGCTTTCTTAAAAAATCACTGACTGTCGGTAAGGCTTCTCAGGTACTTTCAAAAATTCCCGGCAGTGAAATCAAGAAAAAGCTTTATTCTCTCATTCATGAAGCTTTCGGCGGAAATATGCGCCTGATTATTACGGGAGCCGCCGCCATCAACGAAGACATTGTGCGCGATTATGAAGCATTCGGCTTCAAAGTAATCATCGGTTACGGGCTTACAGAGTGTTCTCCCATCGCCATCTGCAACAACAGCGATGATCCTCATCCGGACAGTATCGGAAAACCGATTAAAGGCGCAGAAATCAAAATTGAAAACAGCACTGAGGACGGCATCGGCGAAATCTGCGTCAAAGGTCCGATGGTTATGCTCGGCTATTATAAGAATAAAAAAGCGACCGACGATGTTATCAAAGACGGCTGGCTTCACACGGGCGACTTAGGCTACTGCGATGATGAAGGATATTATCACATCACCGGAAGAAGCAAAAATGTCATTATTGCAAAAAACGGCAAAAATGTTTATCCCGAGGAGCTTGAATATTATCTCAACCGTGATCCGATGGTGCTTGAATCGTTAATTTTTTCCGATGACGAAGAGGACGAGCAGGTAACAGCCTGCGTTGTGCCGGACGAAGAAGCAATCAAAAACGAACTTCAAAAAGAGAAGCTTTCAAAAGAAGATATACAAAATGTCATTTTGCAAACCGTCAGAAAAATCAACCGCGCCCTGCCCTCTTATAAAAATATAAGAAAAATCAGAATACACGAAAACGAGCTTGAAAAAACAAACACAAGCAAAATCCGCCGCAATTCAAAAAGCAACAAAGGAAAAGAGCATCAGACTCTTTGCGAAAACGAAAACGAAAAGGAAAATATCAATCAGAATAACGAGCCTGACGATAAAAACATTGGAGAAAAATGAAATAATTAATATGAAAATATGTATAATTTGTAACTTTTAAAAATAATTATAAAAAGCGACATAATTTTAACAGATGTTTACAATATTTTAAGTTTCATTTAAATATATACGCTTATAAATAAAAGCGTAAACACAAAAGCTTCACAAAATCACTTGTGAAGCTGTTTATCGACACATAAAATGAGTGAATATTCACTCATTGGTTGTTTATTATGTCAGTTTCAGATGCATTTTGGCTCTCCTTTTCTTATTTTTTCTTAACGGACTGTCAAGATTTCCCCTTCCTTTTTTCAAATTCCACATATGAAATTTTGGCAGTCCGTAAGGAAAAAATTTTTAAGCCTGTTTTGAGTGAACGTTCACTCAAAAAATTGTGCATGTTGTATATTTTGCTATAAAAAATTTGTTGTTTTTTAACCTTTTCACCATAGACAATACGCATTAAATGTGATAAAATGTTAACAACTTATTAACATCAGTAAATCGATCAAGCCTTTTGGTAAATGTTTAAAATAAAGAAACACATAAGAAATGGTATATTTAAGATAAGATAAGGGATTTTGTAAAAATTAATTTTAACCAAAAATCAAAGGAGATATGATCTGATGAAAATTACCAGAAGAGAACATTTCGGTATTCAAAGAAAAATGGTTTCGCACATGACAACAGAATCATGGAGAACCATTCCTCATGTTACATATATGTATGAGCCCGATGTAACCGAACTGTTCAAAGTTTATAAAGAAATCAACAAAGACAGAACACCTGAAACAAAAGTTACATTCAACACGGTAATGCTTAAAATCATTACCGAAGGTCTTAAAGCCTGCCCGATTCTGAATTCACACATGGAATTCAACAGAAAATTCGTAACCGGAAAAATTGATTCTTTTGAAGATATCAATATTTCAATGCCTACTATTCTTCCCAACGGAGAAATGATGACAATCAACCTTCGTAACTTCGGCAACAGAAGTATTGAAAACATGACTGCCTATATTAAAGATGTCAGACGCAGAGCTGAAAAAACCAACCTTACCGAAGCGATGTATACGGTTTCACTTGATAACACACTTAACACTCTTAAAGAAGGTCATTTTCTTCGCGTTATCATGAAGCTCGTTGGTGCAAATTTCGGCAGCTGCAAAATCCATCATCTTCACGGCAAAGCAAAAAAAGAATATGAAAAAATTCCCGAAACCGAAAGGCTTACAATAAAAGATCTTGAACCCGGAACAGTTGTTGTTTCAAACATCGGTTCAACCTATCTTAACCAGAACGGCGCACTTTCACTTCTTGAAATTGTTCCGCCGATGGTTTCAGCTTTCGCAATCGGAGCAATTCAGGATAAACCCGTTGTTGTTGAAAAAGACGGTCAGAAAGAAATTGCCGTCAGAAGCATTCTTCCGATGTGCATTGCTTTTGACCACAGGGTTATCGATTTCGGCGATGTTGTTCCTTTCATCAAAAGACTCGATGAGATTTTTGCAAATCCGCAGGTTGTTTTTGACTGGGTACACAACGATGTTGTTTCTGCCGAAAGCGGAAAAGTCACAACCTCATACGGCGTTGTAAGAGGTTAACAATTTTTCAATTAAGCTTTCTTCTCCCCCTTTCTTATAAATCTTTTCTTTTGTCAAAAGCAACTATCTTTTGGTAGTTGCTTTTGGCATTTTCTCTTAAGAACCGAGAGAAATCGGTTAACACAAGCAGTTCTGACGCACTTGTTCGGTTGACACAAAAACTGATAATTGATATAATAAAAAGTGACAGCGTTTTTACCTGTCAGATATAAAAAATAACGGAGGCAAAGATGATGTTTGATATACTCACCTTAAACTCAATTTCACCGAAGATTTCAACACAGCTCAAAAGCGACAAATTTGCTGTTTCTGCCGACTGCAATGATCCCGATGCCATTGTTGTCAGAAGCTTCAATATGCATGAAATGACCTTAGGCAGTAACCTGAAAGCCATTGCAAGAGCGGGAGCAGGCGTTAATAACATTCCCGTTGAGGACTGCACAAAAAAAGGAATTGTTGTTTTTAACTCACCGGGAGCAAATGCAAACGCCGTTAAAGAGCTTGTTCTTTGCACAATGCTTATTGCTTCAAGAAATGTGCTTGAAAGCATTGACTGGGTATCTTCGCTTTCGGGCGGCGGAGACAGCGTTGTCAAAACCGTTGAAAAAGGCAAAAATCAGTTTGTCGGTCATGAGCTTATGGGCAAAAAGCTTGGTGTTATCGGTCTTGGCGCAATCGGTTCGCTTGTTTGTCAGGCAGGCGCAGACCTCGGTATGGAGGTTATGGGCTGTGATCCGCATCTGACGGTTCATGCCGCACTTAATCTTTCAAATTCAATCACGGTAGTTGAAGACGAAAACGAAATCATCAAAAACTGCGATATTATTTCCGTTCATGTTCCGCTTAACAATGAAACACGTCACAAGTTCAATGATGACTTCATTGAAAAGTGCAAAGACAATGTTATTCTTCTTAATATGTCAAGAGCGGAAATTGCCGATCCCGATGCAATCAAAGCCGGAATTGACAGCGGCAAAATCGCAAAATATGTCTGTGACTTCCCGACTGACAACCTGATCGGCTATAAAAATGTGATTCTTACGCCGCATCTGGCTTCGGGAACTTATGAAGCTGAAGACAACTGTGCTGTTATGGCAGCGGCAGAGCTTCGCGATTATCTGATTTGCGGAAACATTAAAAATTCAGTAAACTTTGCCGAATGTTCTCTCGGAGAAATCGAAAGTGCCGCAAGACTTTGCGTTTTCCACGACAACAAGCCAACGCTGATTCATCAGATCACGACTCTGGTTTCTTCAACCGGAGCAAACATTGACAACATGATCAGCAAAGCGAAAGGTGAAGTTGCCTACACAATGCTTGACATTGACACCGCTTTAAGCAGTGAGCTGAAAGAAAAAATTTCAGCAATCAACGGCGTAATCAGAATTCGAGAAATTGACAAATAAAACAAAATGGGGGCTGTCTTTCAGATAAAACAGCTCCCTCTTGTTATTTCAGCACTTATTTTATTCCGACCTGAAGCATTTTTAAACATTCAATTGCATTTTGATGACTTTGCGGCGTTACCCCGGCACAACAGGCATCGTCAACAAAAACAGGCACTTCGGGAAGAAAAGATTTAATCAAAACAGCATTTGAAATTACGCAAATATCAGTGCAAACACCAACAAGCTCAATTTCTTCAATTTTCTCAAGAGAAGCAAGATACTCTGCAAGTTCAACACTGCCGAAAACTTCCTTGTCAAAAATTTTGCTTTGTTTTGTGTCAAGGCAGTCGGCAATCTGCCAGCCGAAGGTGTTTTTGATACAATGTGCAACAGGCAGATTTTTTCCCTCCTGCGTGTTGAGATAATTTTCTCCGTGGGTGTCTCTTGTGAAAATGATTTCATAGCCGTTTGCCTTGCATTTTTCAATTTTTTCTTTAACTGCCGGTAAAATTGCCTCAGCCTCTTTTGTTCCGAGCACACCGTTAATAAAATCATTCTGCATGTCTATGACAATAAGCACTTTCATATAAATTACCGAAAAGCGCAAGTCGCACTTTTGGTTTCCTTTCGTAAAAATAACAAAGAAACTATTTAAATTTGGAGTGTGGAGCTTATGACAGTTTGGAGTGTGGAGTTATTTCATGAAAATTTCTGCTCAAATTTTACAAAGTTCCTGATTATTAATTTAAAAAACAGATTATGGTAGGGACACGGCGTGCCGTGTCCGCAGTCAGGCACAAATTTTCATTTGATGCTAACAGGTTTAGCCGTAAAAATATATTTTATTTTAACTGACTTAAATTTTTTAACGCTTTGTGCGGACACGGCACGCCGTGTCCCTACAAACATTACCTCCAAACTCCAAACTCCACACTGATATAAATGTTCACCCCTCATAAACCTCCGGGCATACCTGTTTGATTTTTTCTCTGAGATTTTGAAAATCTTCAAGAGCAATGCTTTTTTGAGCAGGGTTTCTTAAAAGTGCGGACGGGTGAAAAGTACCCATCATGAAAACACCGCTTTTTTCAAAAAACTGACCGTGCTGTCTTGTAACCCGAAAATCGGGAGAAATCAACCTTTGCGCCGCAATTCTTCCGAGACATACTATTATTTTCGGTCTTATGAATCTTACCTGACTGCGAAGCCAATCGATACACATTTCGCTTTCTTCCTCTTTCGGGTCGCGGTTGTTCGGCGGTCTGCATTTAACAATGTTGGTGATATAGATGTTTTTGGTTCGGTCAAGGTCAATGACTTCAAGATATTTGTCAAGAAGCTGACCGCTTTTTCCGACAAAGGCAAGCCCTTGCAAATCCTCCTGCTGTCCCGGTCCTTCGCCGACAAACATAATTTTTGAATCGCTTCTGCCGGCTGAAAAAACAAGATTTGTTCTTGTTTTGCCCAAAGGACACTTCTGGCATTCGCGGCAGGCAAGTTCAAGTTCTTCAATTGTTTTATACATAATATTAAACTCTCCGCAATAGCTTTTATACTAATAAGCAAATTTAAACTGTCTTATGTTGTTTATTATCAGCTTATATAATTATATTAACACAAAACAATAAAATTTGCACTTATTTTCATCATCTTTATTGAATTATTTGCTCAATTGTTGTAAAATGTTTTTCAGCATCATATGGAGGTAAAAAATAATGGAAAAACCAGTTTTAATTGAAACTTCTGCACGCCACGTTCATGTCAGCCGCCGGGTTCTGGACATTCTTTTCGGTGAAGGCTACACTCTTACAAAAAAGAAAGATCTTTCTCAACCGGGACAATATGCCTGCGAAGAAAGAGTTGCTGTTATCGGACCGAAAAGCAGTTTCCCTGCTGTCTCCATTCTCGGACCGGAAAGAAAAGAAACCCAGGTTGAGCTTTCTGCAAGCGATGCCCGTTCAATCGGTGTTAAAGCTCCGATCAGAGAATCGGGCGACCTTGAGGGCAGTGCTCCGTGCAAGCTTGTCGGACCCAAAGGTGAAGTTGAACTGAAAGACGGCGTTATCGTTGCAAAACGTCATATACATATGACACCCGAAGACGCTGAAAAATACGGTGTAAGCGATAAGCAGATTGTTTCTGTTCAGGTTGAAAGCGAAGGACGTTCACTTGTTTTCGGCGATGTTGTTGTTCGTGTAAGTCCGTCATATGCTCTTGCCATGCATATTGACACCGACGAATCAAACGCAGCTCTTTGCACACCAGGTCTTATGGGGGAAATTATTCTTTAATTCGGATAAGAATGGATTGTTAAAAAAAGAGGGGATTTTTTGATCCCCTTTTTATCTTCATTCAGCAAAAAATCTCTGCGGACGCAGATCCGCCAACTGTTTGGTGTTCATCATGAAAAAATATAAACTTATAATCATTTCCTGTGTTGTTCTTGTCCTTGCCGCTTTGGCAGGTGCGTTTTTCGGGCTCAATTATAAAGGCGGTGAAACAACAACCGTTACAACCGTTCAGACAACAACCG
Organism: Acutalibacteraceae bacterium; assembly: GCA_051880655.1. GTDB lineage: Bacteria > Bacillota > Clostridia > Oscillospirales > Acutalibacteraceae > UBA6857. Next base: position 33,261 of record JBJEOJ010000164.1, read on the forward strand.
AAGCTCAGACCACACAAAAAGAAACAACAAGCAAAAAAGCGACAACGCAAAAAAAAGAGACAGAAAAAAAGACAACCGCCGAACCTGTTATTGATCTTAACAGTCTGACGGTCATTGATCTGTATCCGCTTTCACTTGCCGGCGGCAAGTGGGACGTCAAGCACTGTCAGGGAATTGCCGTTGACAAGGAAAAAGGATATATTTATTATTCATATACAACCATGCTTGTTAAATGTGATTTTGACGGAAATATTGTCGGAACAGTCACCGGAATCAAAGGACATCTCGGCGATATTGCATATAATGAAGCCGACGGAAGAATTTATTGCGGATATTATTCCGAAAACAGAACGGGCTTTTATGCAATTATTTTTCAGGCAGATAAAATCAATAAAATGGACATGAAGCCGACAGCAGATATTGTTCGCAGCGTTTATCTCAGAGATCCGTATAATGACTATAAAGCAATTGTAACTCTCGGCGAAGGCGATGAAGCAAAAAAATATCAACACCGCTACGGAACATCGGGCATTGACGCAACAACTTTCGGCCCTGATTTTTCCGGCAAAAACAAAAAAGAGCTTCTGACCATCGCTCAGGGAATTTATGAGAATGCCGAGCGTGATGACAATAACTATCAGGTGCTTGTGCAATATGATGTAACGGGCTGGTGGGATAAATATGCAAAGCCGCTTTCTTCAATTACGCATACAATCGGTCCTTCAAAATATGACGGAAAGTATTTTCTTTATACCGGAAACACAAAATACGGCGTTCAGACAATGGAATATTTTGATGAGCTGAATCTGTGGATTTTAAACTGCTATAAAGGCTCAAAAACACAGTATCAGAATTATTCCCTGTTCGCAATTGACGGTGATGTCAAGCCGAAGCGTCAAAAGCTTAAAGGTCAACCCGAGACCGACAAGCAATATGTTCTGTCTTTATATCAGGACGGAAGCTATGACAAGAAAAATGATATTTACGGTTGGAACGCAAAATACGGCACTCAGGGTATTGCATATATGGGCGACGGCTTGTTTTATATTGTAAGACCTTATCTTACATGGACGGGAATCAAAACGGCAATTTGCTATTTGTGCGTCTGGGCGCCCGACAAAGACGACCCGTTTGTTCTTGCGGCAGGAATCGGTAACGATTATTCAATCTCCAAAAAGCCGAGGATTGAAACCACTGCGCCGAAAACAACAAAAAGTCCGACAACATCAAACAAAGCATCTGCAAAAGATGTTTTGGAAGGAATTATTTCTGTCTTTGGCGGATAGCATTATAATTTTGCAAAATATTGTAAAATGATAAAAAATGCGGCATCGAAAAATGATGCCGCATTTATTGTAATTCTTACTACCAGAGACTTAATCTGATTTTATCAGAATGCAAGTTTGATGCCGAGCTTAAGAAGAAGCTTTGCAAGAACCTGAAGAAGTCTGTTGATAATTGAATCAAGAATTTCGTTGCCTGTGGAGAAGCCGGGTTCTTCCTCGACAACAGCAGTGGTGGTTTCGTCCATGATAAAAATCCTCCTTGTGTATTAAATAAATCCAATTCAGTATGAAAACCGAATTAATTTTTATCAGAAAATAATTTTGAGTCCAAGCTTAATGAGAAGCTTTGTGAAAACCTGAAGAAGTCTGTGAATGATTTCGTCGAATGTTGAATTTCCTGTGGTGAAGCTGAGTTCTTCATCAACAACAGTGGTTGTTTCGTCCATAGTAATTCCTCCTTTTATTTGGTAATTTAAGCATATAACAATTTTTACCGTTTGTCAAGGAGAAAAAATGTTTTTTATGTGACGAATTTCAAAGAAAATTTACATTTTTAAATGTTTAAAAAAATCAATCAATAACAATGCTTTCTGTTATCTCTACTGCGCCATAGGTGGTATATTCTTCAATTGCTTCATAAACTTCAGGTTCGGCAAACTGAACGGTTCGAAGCTGTTTTGCACTTTCAAAATCAAATTCTGCAATGTTGTAATCGGTGACTGTATAAACATTATTTTCGATATAAGTTGCACGGTTGAAAGCAAAGTAAATGGGTTCGTTTTCGCTGTCTTTGACTTCCGGCTGAACAAAGGAGGCTTTCTGAACGATTTTATCATTTTGAATTTCAAACAGTCTGAAGCTGCTTTCGCCTTTCCAGTCGCCGTTTTCATCATATGACTCATCAATAACCGGAATGCCGAAAACGTCTTTCTCTTCCCAATAGGC
>JBJEOJ010000165.1:0-1685 GCA_051880655.1 Acutalibacteraceae bacterium
GATTTCAAGAATCAATGATGCCGTTGATATGCTCACAAGAGAAGATTCTTATTTTGCAGGCTGTATTCTTAACAATTACAGAACGATCGGCGGACTTTTCAGAGGGGAAAGACTTGCCGAAACCAAAAAGGGTGACGGTGTCTATTACTATGAGAATAAACCGCAAGCCGATGAAGAATAAAAGACAAAGGGAGATGAAATGATGCAGGAAGATAAAATCAACGGTGAAGAGCAAGCCGAAGAAACTTATGTCGGAAACTTAATCAGACTTGATGTTTTGATAGTTGATTTATGGAAAGCATTTAAAAAGTTTTGGTGGACTGCGTTAATTTTTGTTCTTGCTTTTTCATCATTGACAGTTTATAAATGTAAAAAAGAATATGTTCCGATTTATATTGCAAAAGCATCTTTTTCCGTTTCGGCTGAAAATACAAGTTCGGTTGCTTCGGGAGCCTCGTCATATTCGGCATATTATAATGCTGCCGCAACACAGCAGCTTTCAAAAACTTTCAGCTATATCATCAACAGTTCAACCATGAAAACAATTTTGCTTCGTCAACTGAATACGCCGACATTAAACGGTACGATTACAGCGACAAACGAGGTTGAATCTGCACCGATTTTTACAATTCAGGTTCAAAGTACAAATCCGCAGGACGCTTATAATATACTGACAGCCGTCATGGAAAATTACCCCAGACTTGCGCAGTATGTTGTTGGTGAAACTCAGCTTAAGGTTTTCTCCGAACCGAAAGTTCCGGAAGAACCGTCAAATACACTTTCTTATAAAAGGGAAGTTATAATCGCCGCTGCTGTGGGTCTTGTTCTTTCGGCAGGCATAATGTTTATTTATGCTTTCACAAGAAACACAATCAGAAAACGCGATGACATCAAAGAAAAGCTCAACAGAAGATGCCTTGTTGAAGTTCCGCTTGTCAAGCAGACGAAAAGAAGCGTGAAGAAAAACGGCTTTGTCACAATTTCGCCGAAATATCCCGCTTTTTCCGAAGCGTTCAGGTATCTTTCAAGAAGAATTACGAACCTGCTTAACAAAAACGGTGAAAAAACGCTTGCATTCACAAGCACTTATTCGGGCGAGGGAAAAACAACAACCTGCTACAATCTTGCTTATGCTGTGGCAAGAACAGGTAAAAAGGTATGCCTGATTGATTTTGACATTACAAAAAAGAACATTCAAAAGAGCTTTGCAAAAGACGAAAAGCCTGTCGGTGTTGCTGAATTTCTGAACGGTGAAAAAAATGCAGATGAGATTTTGCAGGAAACCGAATTTAAAGAATTCAAGCTGATTTTTGCCGGAACACAAAGGGTAAAGAGAAAAAATTATAGTCAGATCGGTGCGCTGATTGATTTTGCAAAAGAACATTTTGATTATGTTTTTGTTGATGCACCGCCGTGTCTTGTTGTGACAGATGCCGCCGGAGTGTTCAGCTATGTTGACCAGACTGTGTTTGTTTTGAAACAGGACTATACAGCGGTTAAAAAGGTCAGACAGGCCATGAAGTTTATCCATGACATCGGCTGCAACATTGCAGGCGTTGTGTTCAATGCGGTCGGTGAGGGCTTTGCCGGCTATAAAGACAGCTATTACAGCGGTTACGGTTATCAGAGCGGACGCTACGGCTATTACGGAAGAAAATACGGTCGTTACGGAAACTACGGCTATT
>JBJEOJ010000166.1:0-1680 GCA_051880655.1 Acutalibacteraceae bacterium
ACTGATAAATCAGGTGTTTTCAAGCTTTGCTTCGCACAATGGAATATTCTGCGAATCTGAGGGAGAGAAAAAATGAACCTGACAAAACCGCAAAAGTTAATATATAATATGGAAAAGTTTACGGGTGGTGCTGTTGCCGTAATATGCGGAAGTATGCTGCTCGGAACGGAAAAAGATTCAGGCGAACTGAAAACCGCCATCAATGAGCTTTACCGTATCAACGATGCATTAAGAATGCGTATAACCGAAAACGGCCAGGATGTTTCGCAGTACATATCAGAATACGCTGAACAGAGTATTGACATTCTTAGTTTCGGCAGCAAAGCGGAACTTGATTCATTTGCCGCCGATTATGCAAAAGTACCGATTGATCTGAACGGCTCGTTGTGCGAAATTAAAATTGTTCTGCTTCCGGAACAGTGCGGAATCCTTGCCAAGCTTCATCATCTGGTCGGTGATGCGTGGACGCTGTCGCTTTTAGGCTCGCAGTTGAACAGTATTCTTTCGGGTCAACAGCCGGAAACGTTTTCTTATGCCGATTATGTGGAAGCGGAAAAGAAGTATACTTCAAGTGCCCGGTATTCGAAAGATAAAGAATACTTTCTTTCGCAATTCAAAAAGTGTGACGAGGTTACCTATATCAGCGAAAAGAACATTGACTCTGATTCTGCGGACAGGTCAACATTTGTCATCCCGAAAGAAAAAGCAAGCCGTCTTACCCATTTTGCACAGGAGAAAAACACCTCTGTTTTTGCTTTATTTTTAACGGCGGTTGCGACGTATATCAACCGCACCAAGATGAACGCCGAAAACTTCTGTATCGGAACGGCTGTTCTGAACAGAACCGGATTTAAAGAAAAAAACACAGCCGGAATGTTTATCAATACCGTTCCCGTTCTGATTGAACTTGATAACAATTCGGATTTTTTGAAAAACCTTGAAGCGGTTGAAGATTCTGCTCTTTCCGTCCTGCGGCATCAGAAGTATAATTACGGTGATTTGCTGGAGGAGCTTCGGAAGAATCATAACTTTTCCGAAAAGCTTTATGACGTAATGATCAGCTACCAGAATGCGAAAGTGTCGGGCAGTGCAGTTAAAACCACATGGTATCACAGCGGTATGCAGACCGAGAGCCTGCAGATTCATATTGACGACCAGGATAACGAGGGCGTTTTCCGTATTCATTATGACTATCAGACCGAGAAGTTTACAGAGCATGAAATTGATATGCTTCATCAGCACATCTGCAATCTGCTTTTTGATGCGATAGAGCATTCCGGCAAAAAGCTTTATGAATTGAATATTCTGACCGCTGACGAAAAGCAGAAACTGCTTTACACATTCAACGACACTGCTGTTGACTATCCAAGAGACAAGTGTGTCCATCAGCTGTTTGAGGAGCAGGTGGCAAAAACACCGGACAAAGTGGCAGTTATCGCCTGCGATAAAACGCTGACATACCGGGAACTGAACGAAGAAGCGAACAGAATTGCACACTCACTCATTGAAAAAGGCGTTAATGTCGGGGATATTGTTGCCTTTGCCCTGCCGAGAAAGAGTTATTTAATTGCAACAATGTTTGGTATTTTGAAATCCGGTGCGACATACATGCCAATCGATCCTACTTATCCAGAAGATCGGATTGAATATATGTTGACTGAAAGCAATGCAAAATGTTGC
>JBJEOJ010000167.1:0-7680 GCA_051880655.1 Acutalibacteraceae bacterium
GGCGGTTTTTGATTCTTCAATTGTGATAACGCCGTCGGTTGTTACAACCTCCATTGCCTCTGCAATCAGCTTGCCGACTGTTTCGTCAGCCGAAGAAACGGTTGCAATTCTTGCAATGTCTTCAAAAGTGGTGACAGGCTGTGAATTTTTCTTGACTGCGGCAACTGCGGTTTCAACAGCCGATTTGATGCCTTTTTTAACAACCATCGGGTTTGCGCCTGCGGCAACGTTTTTCATGCCCTCGCGAACAAGAGCCTGAGCAAGAAGCGTTGCGGTTGTTGTTCCGTCGCCTGCAACATCGTTTGTTTTTGTTGCAACTTCTTTGATAAGCTGAGCGCCCATGTTTTCAAAAGCGTCCTCAAGTTCAATTTCCTTTGCGATTGTGACACCGTCGTTTGTGATGAGCGGAGCGCCGTATTTTCTGTCGATTACAACGTTTCTGCCTTTGGGGCCGAGTGTAATTTTAACGGTATCGCTGAGCTTGTCGATACCCTGCTGAAGAGCCTTTCTTGCTTCTTCACCGTAAACAATCTGTTTTGCCATGTTAATGTACCTCCAAAATTATTCAACTATTGCAAGAATGTCGCTTTGACGAACGATTGTGTATTCTTCGTTGTCAATTTTAACTTCGGTTCCCGAATATTTGCCTGCGATTACCTTGTCGCCGACTTTAACATACATTTCGGTTTCCTTGCCGTCAACGATTCCGCCGGGACCTACGGCAACAACTTCGGAAAACTGAGGTTTTTCCTGAGAAGCACTTGTAAGAATAAAACCGCTTTTGGTTTTTTCTTCAATTTCTGTCGGTTTGAGTACAACTCTGTCGAGAAGTGGTTTGATGGTCATAACATTTATCCTCCTAAACTTCACAGTGCTGTCACAAAATGTCATTTTGTGCGTCTGCTGCTTTTTGTGCTAATTTTTAGCACTCATTACTTCCGAGTGCTAATACTTATTTTATCCCTTTTTTTTGAAAAATCAACCCCTTTTTAAAAAAAAGTGGAAAAATTTTTCAGAATTGTTTTTAAAAATCCCACAAAGAATAAAATTGAGAATTAAAACTAACTTAGTTTTGAGTTTGGAGTTTATGACAGTGTGGAGTTTTTATCAGTGTGGAGTTTGGAGTGTGGAGTGTGGAGTTGTTTCAACTTGAAAATTTCTGCTGAAAATTTTAACTGACTTCCTGATTAAAATTATATTTACTTATATTTGTAACATTTTAACCATAGGAGTTATTCAATGCTTTGTGCGGATAAGGAACACCGTGTCCCTGCTGCACAAACTTAAAAAAGAGCGGTTAACTCCACACTCCAAACTCCACACTCCACACTGATAATAACTCCACACTCCACACTGATAATAACTCCAAACTGATAAAGCGGGGTCTTTTATGAAATCCAGAGCTGTCACCTTATATATTTCAATCTGCCTTTGTTTTCTGGCTTTGATGATCAAAATCGTTCAGATAAACAACCGGCTTTATGATGTTTCTTCAAAATCGCAGCAAACAAAAACAATCACAATCGGCTCATCAAGAGGAAAAATTTATGACCGGAATCTTGAAAAGCTTGTTGATTCAAACAGCAGGCTGATTGCCGCCGTTACCCCTGCCCTTTCGGTCACGCAAATCAAGCCGCTTGCGGACGCCTGCGAAAATCTCACTGAAAAAATTGAAAGCGGAAAACCGTTCACCGCCGAAGTAAAAGAAGAAATCAACAACGAACTTGTGCGTACCTTTGCCGTTCCCGAAAGATACAGCGACGACTGCGCCTGCCACCTTGTCGGCTATGTTGACAGCAGCGGTCAAAACGGTCTTTCCGGAATTGAAAAGGCATATAATCCGCTTCTTTCCGCCGAAAGCGGAAGTCTGAGCGTTTCTTTTTCTGTTGACGCAAACGGAAAAGTGCTTGCAGGTCTTGACAAAACGGTCAACGACAACAACTTTAACTCAAAAGCCGGCGTTGTTCTGACCATAGACAAAACCGTTCAGCAAATTGCGGAAAATGCACTCAAAAACAGCAAAATCAAAAGCGGCTGCGCCCTTGTTATGCATGTTGACACAGGCGAAATTTATGCCATGGCAAGCGTTCCGACCTTTGACCGGAATGCTGTTTATAAAAGCCTTCGGCAGGAAAACTCACCGCTTATCAACAAGGCGCTTCAAAGCTATAGCGTCGGCTCGGTTTTCAAGCCTATCATTGCCGCCTGCGCTCTTGAAAGCTCGGTAAAAACCGATTTTGAATATGAATGCACGGGAAAAATCACAGTCGGCGACACCGTTTTCAATTGCTATGACAGCAAGGCACACGGCAAACAAAACATGACCAAAGCGCTTGAAAATTCATGCAACACTTATTTTATTAACCTGATAAAAAACATCGACAGTGACTATCTTCTTTCGGTTTGCCGCTCCTTGGGCTTCGGCAGTGAAACCGAACTTGCAGATGCACTTTGCAGCGCGGCAGGCGTTCTGCCCGAAAACAGCGAGCTGTTAAGTCCGGGTGAAAAGGCAAATTTTTCTTTCGGGCAGGGTAAGCTTCTCGTCACACCGGTTCAGCTTCTTTGCGCTTATCATGCGCTTGCAACGGGAAACTATGTTGAGCCGACCGTAATCAGAGGAACAGCAAACAAAAACGGACTTGTCAAGACAACCGCTCAAAGCACACCGCAAAAAATCTTTTCGGATAAAACCGTGCTTGAAATTCGCAAGATGCTCAAATCCGTTGTTGAAAACGGCAACGCATCAAAAGCAAAGAGTCCGGTTCTTGAGCTTGCGGGAAAAACGGGCACTGCCCAAAGCGGAACAACAAAAAACGGCAAAGAAATCTGCCGCACATGGTTTGCGGGCTTTTTCCCTGCCGATAATCCGCATTATATTGTTGTTGTCCTCAACGAGGACGGCATCAGCGGAAGTTCTGACTGCGCACCGGTTTTCAAAGAGATATGCGAAAAAATCGCACTTTCGCAATAAAAAAAGAGAGCGTCAAAAATTTTCTCTCTGACTCTCTCTTAAATATATCTATATCTTTTTCTATATCTATATCTTTATCTGTACCGGACATTGACCGGACATTTTCCGGACGCGTCCGCGGACAGTCCGCGGACATTTTTCATTTATTAATGTTAAACCTCTCACAACACAAATAAATTTTCAGTAGCAAGTTTCCAATGAAATAACTCCACACTCCAAACTCCACACTCCAAAAATGCTTCTTTCATTTTTCAAAGCTGTATTTCTTCCCGTCAAAGTCCTTGTAGGAAGGAATCGAATGATAATCACGTTTTTCAAGCGGTTCTTTTCTTTTGTGCTTTGCACGCTCTTGCTCACTGATAACGGTTTCAATAATTCTTTCGGTTGCGTGTCCGTCACATGACGACATGAATTTTTCCTTGAAATCGTGAACTCTCTGCTTATCAAAGCGCTCGTCAATATTTTTGATATAATCAACAATTTCGGTTGTTGATCTGACAACCGGTCCCGGAGCAAGCTCAGAATAATCATAATAAAAGCCTCTCCAGTCAAAATAATTTTCAAGGTCATAGGCAAAGAAAATCATCGGTCTTTCAAAAAGTGAATATTCAAAAACGAGTGACGAATAGTCCGAAATACAGATGTCACTGACGCAGATAAGCTGTTCAATCGTAAGTCCGCCGACAGACATATCGGTTGCAAAACCGGCGCACTTTTCGGGAATATCCGGACGTTTTCTGACAAGCGGATGATGCTTGACAATCAAAACATATTCATCACCCAAGGCGGACTGCATAAACTCAATGTCAAGATTTTTTGCCGCTTCGGCATTTGCAACACGTCCGCGGAAAGTCGGCGCATAAAGAATCACCTTTTTGCCTTTCGCCTGAGGCACAAGCTCATAAAGAGCGTTATAGGAAGCTTTTTTGAAATCTTCATCATAAAAAATATCGGTTCTGCTGCTTCCGAGAGCCTTTACAACGCCGCTTTCGTGAGTGTAATCCATCGCTTCTTCAAAAGCCCAGATTACCTCGGGACTGCTGACCGTAACATGAGTATAGTTTCGGTTAAACGGATATTGCTCCATCTGTTTGCGTGTTGCGCCGAAAATTGCGTCAGCCGTGCTCATTCCGAACTTTTTGAATGCACCGCAGCCGTGCCAGAGCTGTGTTACAACCGTTTCGGGACGCATTTTTATGTTACCGTTGATGTTTGTCGCTTCGTCCATGAAAACATATTTTGCGGTTGCAATATCTCTTATGAAAGCTTTGCAGCGGTTTCTGTAATCGGTTCGGGGTGTGAATGTATATCTCAAAAAGTGGCAATGAATTTCAAAATCATAATTTGTGATTAATTCATCATAGATAACCTTAAAACTGTTTGTCAGCTCGGGCAAGCGGCATTCAACAAAAACAATCTTGTTTTCGTCAACCGGGAAACGTGCATATTTTTTATATATTCTCGGATATAAAATTTTGAAAACAAAATAAAGATAAATCGGGTCTGTTTTTTTTATCAGAAATGCTTTGAGCCTTTTTTTTAATCCTATAAGCTTGTTTGCAAAAGGCAATTTCAGCAAGAGTTTTTTCAAATCTTCACCCTCTTTATAAAACTTGGGGGCTGTCGCATTCAGCTTCAGCCCGATTCAATCTATTCCCATTTCATTATTGTTTTTCCAAATGATTTTTGTTTGTCGAGCTCAAAAGCTTCCGTCATGTCTTTAATGGTTCTGACAGGCTTGACATAGCTTACCATGCGGCTTAAATGCTCGATAATATCCGGGTATTTTTCATAAAGCTCAACGGTTTTGACAAAATCCTCCCGTCCGCTTCGGCTGCTTCCGAAAAGACGAAGTCCCTTTTCAAGAACCATTCTTGTGTTGATCGGAACGGGATATTCGCTGACGCCCAGCAATGAAATTGTACCCTCCGGGTTAATATAGTCAATTATCTGATTGATTGCCGCCTGCGAACCGTTTGAGCCGACACATTCAAAGGCATGGTCAACGGTTAAGCCTTCGGGAATTTCACTGACAAGAAATGTTTTGTCGGCAAAAGTGAAATCGGCAAGCTTTTTCGGAATCACGCCAAAAATATAAAGCTGCGTTCCGGGGAAGAATTTCTTGATGAAGATGCTTGTCATATAGCTTAAATTTCCGTCGCCCCAGACACCGATTATGTTTCTGCGTTTGTGAGAAAATCTGTCAAAGCGTGAAATTGCATGAACACTGACCGAAACAAGCTCGGTAAACGCTGCAACTTCCGGGCTGATTTCGTCGCTTATGCGAACCAGTCTTTCGGCAGGCATCTGAACATATTCCTGCATAAAGCCGTCATATCCGCTGGCGCGAAACCTGCTTGAGCGAAGATAATTTTCGGCAATAACATCATCTTTCTGCGTCGGCGTATTCGGAATCATAACAACTCTGTCACCGGGCTGAAAGCTTCCGTCGGGGGCATAAACAACCTCGCCCGTCGCTTCATGAATCAAAGCCATCGGCAGCTTTTGTGCAAGCACCTTTGCATCGCGTGTGCCTTGAAAATATCGCTGATCGGCATGGCAGATTGAAAGATAGGTAGGCTTAACGATTACATCATTACTGAACAAATCAAGTTCACTGAAAGCAATTTCAAATTTCCCGGGCTGTGTGAGCCTGTAAACCGTGTTTAGCATGATAGTAACCTCTTATTCTTCATAATCATCAAGAAGAACTTTTGCAACTCTCAGATCATACGGATAGGTAATTTTAATGTTATGAACCTCACCGTCAACAAGATGAACATCATGACCTTTCATGCTGAAAATTTTGCAGGCATCGGTCAGAATGTTCTTTTCTTCCTGCGTCAGGCTTTCATAAAGCTCTTTGAGCTTTTTTGCTTTGAACGCCTGCGGAGTCTGTCCCTGATAAAGCTTGCTGCGGTCGGGAATATTGGAAATCACTTCGCCGTTTTCGCTTTCGACAATGGTGTCCGTTGCCGGAACAACCGTGTCGGTTGCGCCGTATTTCAAAGCGGCTTCAATGTTTTCATCAATAATTCTTGCCGTAACAAAAGGACGGACAGCGTCGTGTGTTACGATGATTGTTTCGTCATCAAGACCGTCTTTTTCTTCGATATAACGGATTGCGTTCATGATGGTTTCGTTTCTGGTGCTTCCGCCCTTGAGAACAATTACCTTATCATTTTCCGGCAGGTATTTTGCAAGAATTTCTTTTGTGTAATTGACCCACTGATCCGGGCAGAGAATGATTACCTTTTCAAATCTGCTGTTGATGAAGAACTTTTCAACAGTATGAACGATAATCGGCTTGTCCTTAATCATAAGATATTGCTTGGGCTTATCCATGTTGCCCATTCTGCTTCCGATTCCTCCGGCGGCAATAACAGCATAAATCATTATAAAGTTCCGTACAGCCGTGAAAATTGTTCGCATCGGCGAACAAGAAACGGCTGTTCCTTTCTTAAAAAAGTTAAAACATATATTTTTAAATCAGATAATAAAACTTATTATAACGGTTCGATTCTATCATAATATACATATAATGTCAAGTTAGCAAAAATATGTTTTTTATCGAGCAAATATACTTTTTATCCTCAATATTATAAAATAACACATAAAAAACTTGTCAAACAGCCTTGATTTTTTGTGTGTATTGTGTTAAACTAAGTTACATGCTTGGCGGCCGCCTTATATGTCAGCGGTTACCTTAAAATCAAGAGGTGAAAGTCGGCATGAAAAAAATCAATGTCATTTCTCACAGAGGCGCAAATAAATATGCACCTCAGAACACGCTTCCCGCTTTTGAAAAAGCTGTTCAGATCGGTATTGACGGCTTTGAAACAGATGTGCATATCACAAAAGATAATCAGCTTATCCTTTGCCACAACTACACAATTGACGAAACCTCAAACGGAAAAGGCAAAATTTCCGACATGACCTTATCCGAGCTTGAAAAATATGATTTCGGCGGATACTTCAGTCCGAAATTCAAAGGAACAAAAATTCCGACGGTTGACGAGTTTCTCTCTTTTGTTGAAACAACGGACATAAAAGTTCTCAACATTGAGCTGAAAAGTCCCGAACAAAACGAAACCGCAATTGTCAGCGAAACAATTCGTCTTGTGAAAGAGCACGGACTTTTTGACAAGCTTATCATTTCCAGTTTTGACCCGAAACTGCTTGTTGAAGCAAAAGAAATTGATCAAAGCTGCAAAACAGGTTTTCTTTACAGTCCCGACAAAAAAACAACCTATAAAAACAGGCTGATAAGCCGCCCGATAGACTTTGCAAAATCAATCGGTGTTGACGCACTTCACCCGATCTTTTTCTTCGTTGATGAAAAATATGTAACCAATGCCCACGAGGCAGGTCTTATGGTGAACCCCTGGACAGTTGATTCCGTTAAATCAATTGAAAAAATGATCAGATGCGGCGTTGACGGAATCATCACAAACTTCCCCGATGTTGTCGCCGGACTGCTTGAAAAATATGACTATTAAAAAAGGCGCTGACAAAGCGCTTTCATATGAGGGTGTAGCTCAGTTGGTCAGAGCGCTTGCTTGACATGCAAGAGGTCGATGGTTCGAGCCCATTCATCCTCACCAAAAATCACAGGAATTCAAAAAGAATTCCTGTGATTTTTACTTCTTCACTATTCACTATTCACTTTTCACTCTTCACTTGTCAATCTTTCTCACTTAGGATTAATA
>JBJEOJ010000168.1:0-7589 GCA_051880655.1 Acutalibacteraceae bacterium
AGCCGATAAGATAAATAAAAGCACGGCATGAAACAAAAGAAAAAATAAACATAAAATCAACCCTTTCGGCGGTTAGTCATACCGATAATGAAACTTGCAAGACCTAAACCGAGAATAACAAGAAGAACAGTTGCAATCTTTGAAACACTTCCGGACCCATTCATGCCACTAAAGAACTCAATATTATTTGATATAAAAGCGAAAGCATTTTTTTGTGAGCCACTATTAAATGAATCTAAATCAGGCATTTCAAAATTATTCAACTGATTGATATTATCGTCCATGAGTGCACCTTCAGCAGAGTTATAATTATTTAAAGCTTCATTTGTTGTAGTCTCTTCGGGTGTATAACTATCGTCTTGAAGTTGTTCAAGGATTTTAGACAAATAAAAAGTAATACCATTGCCGTATAAATCAATATAGGTATTAGCTTCTTCAAGTCTAGCATCTATACTACCTAAATAAGAATTAGCAGAATTAACACCGTTTTCAATATTATTCAAGCTATCATCAACACTATTTAAAGTTGAATTCATTTTATTAACAACTGACAAAATAGCACCAGAATCAGTCGAAGTAAAAGAATAACCAATAGTACCTGAAGAATGAACAGCAGGATCAACAATAGTACCATTATAGGGAACGGTATAAGAAACTAAACCATTATAATCACCAGAAGGTAATGTATAACTAGCAGAGCCAGAAGTAATACTCTCAATATAATCATCAGAAAGAGAAACAACACCAACCAAATTACCGTTATAATCCGGAGTCCATGTAATAGTACGTTCAGCAACAGTATATACAGAAGAACCAGAACTCCAGTTAAAGCGGTATAAATGAAAGTTAGAAGCAATTACAACACTAGTATCGGAAATTTCTTCAGTATAATAAATATCACCTTTAGTACCAATGGAAAAAGAAAGTTTATTAAAAACAGTAGAATCAGAAGATGAAGTATTCAAAGTCGCTTTAAAATAAATAGAATCAGCAGTAAAAGACGGAGAAACAACATAAGTCAAAACAAACATAGTATAACGTTTATCAGAATTATCATATATAACAAGAGACCTTGAACAATCACCGAAAGAATCAGGAGAAGGAAACGGTAATTCAACAATAGTATTTTTTGTATTATCTGAGACAGTAACAGCAGAAACAACAAAATTAAAAGGAAGAAACGCTATTAAAAATGCCGATAAAAGAGAAGCAAAAGCAATAAAAGACCGTTTAAGCTTTGAAATGTTCGTATTCATGATTGCTTCTCAGTAAAACAAAAGCCATTGTATTTATCTTTGAACCATTTACCAGACAATTCGACATATTCACCGATAACGATATTATCAAAAGTGCTGTCAAGAACAAAAACACGCTTGAAAGTATCAGTTAAAACGATACCACGACCATTTTTTGCAATGAATTTAAAAATAGGTACAAAACCATATTTTTTAAGCATAAAATCACCAACCATACAAAATATTTTTTGAATACAAAATTGAAAAATAAATAAATAAGAAGCCTTTAAAATAAAGATAAAAAGAATATATCACCCGAACTATACAAAACATTTATTTTGTATAGTTGATGATGTAAAAACAAATGACTTTCCCTTATTAGGATCAGGAGAAAAAACAATGAGTAACTATAACAAAGCTTTGCTTCCGCAGCGTGTGAATGAATATATAACTTATTTAAGTGCAATCAAGGATGATTCCGCTCTGACAGTTGAAGGATATGTAAGAGATTTACGGCTTTTCTTTGAGTATATTTCAAAAGAAAAAGGTTTTTTACAATCCAACGGTCAAGAAAAAGATGATAATAACAACAAAATTGATTTGTCTTTTATCGATGACAAAATATTGTCGCAAATAACACTGAATGATGTTCATGCATTTTTGGCTTATTGCAACACAGAAAGAAATAATTCTTCTGTTACCCGCGCGCGAAAAGCCTCGGCAATTCGTGGATTTTTCAATTATATATCCGACAAAATGGGATATATTCCCTCAAATCCCGTTTCGCAGCTTCAGGTTGCGCCGCTGAAAAAAAAGCTTCCGAAATATCTGACGCTTGAACAAAGCAAGGAACTTCTCAGAAGCGTTGACGGTAAATTCAAAGAAAGAGATTTTTGTATATTGACTTTATTTCTTAATTGCGGTCTGCGCCTTGCCGAAATGGTTTCGCTGAATTTATCTGACTTTGATTTATATGAAAAAACGCTGCGTGTTACCGGCAAAGGTAACAAACAGCGCATGCTTTATCTGAACAAAGCTTGTGTTGATGCAATTTCAGATTATCTAAAAGTCAGACCGGTTGACGGACTGAAAGGCGACGACCGAAATGCTTTGTTTATCAGCAGATTGAACAAGCGTATGGGACGCCAGGCGGTTCAACTCATGGTTTACGGATATTTGAAAAAAATCGGACTTGACGGTAATCATTATTCCGTACATAAGCTGCGTCACACCGCTGCAACTTTAATGTATCAATACGGTGATGCCGATGTTCTTGTTATAAAGGATATGCTCGGACATGAAAACCTCGCAACTACCGAAATATACACTCACGTTGAAAACAAACAATTGAGAGAAGCTGTCAGAAACAATCCTCTTAGCCATGAAAATGAAGATAATAATTAAATGCTTTGTTCAAAAAGCGGCGAAAATAATTTGATACATGTTGTTTCAACAAGAACAGATAATGTCATGATTAACAGGATAAATCCCATTTTTTTGATAAATAAAGTTATGTTGAATTTATCTCCACTGCCCTTTTGTGAAAGCTGTTTAATGTTTTTTGATGATTCAATCCCGGTTTCTGTAATCAGTAGGATTGAAAACAGCATTATAATTTTTCCCGGGAAAACAATCAGCAAAAAATATTCAAATCCGTGAAGTTCATATGCCGAAAAAATATATGCTGTAAGACAACCCATTCCAAATGCTTTAAAAAAAGCTGCCGCAACAGTCGGTATGACTCCGAATATGCTTGTTGAAAAAATAAGCACAAGAAAATAAAACACAAGAAAATTAACTGCCAAACCGCAGAATATCTCATAAAAGTTTTTGTTAGAAAAGTCTGACAGAAACGAAATAAAATATCCTGAAATATTATTCGATATAAAATCAGAATTCAAAATAAATATCAATGCGCCGCTGATAATGCCCGATAAAAGCGAAGCGAAAGAAATAATCAGACTTGACGACAGCTTTATTTTTCCATGTTTTTTGAACAGATCATGTTTGTTGATTACAGCTTCAATTTTCAATTTCATCTGCCCTTTCGTTTATTTTTTACTTTCATTTTTGTGTTTACCGAAACTACTCCGCCAAGCATTGAACAGATAATGAGAACAAAAGCAGAAATAATCAAAGTTGCATCAGCTTTAAATCTGTTTGTAGCAAGAGAAATTAAAACAACAACTATGTTAACAGGCAAACAATACAAAAGACCTGTCAGCAAACCGTTTTCATGTATTTTATATCCGGAATAATATCCGCATATAAACGAAATCAAAGCAAAGGATAAAACCGCAATGTAAAAATAAGCTCGTCTGTCTGCCGAAGAAAAGTATGTTATGAATGAAACCAAAATCAGCACCAATAATGACAACAAAGCCTGCAAGAAAAGTGTCTTAAAAAATACAGTTTTCTTGATATTATTTGAACTGTTTTGATTCCTGCTTTTTTTAGACATAAAAATCCTCCTCATATTCAATCACATAGTTTGTACTATGTTAAAGAATATGAGGAGGATATTTTATTTATTCATCAATCAGTCTTCTTTAGACTTCTTTGATTTCTTTTCCTTTTTTTCAGCTTTTGCTTTTTCGGCTGCTTCTTTTGCAGCAGCTCTTTCTGCAGCAAGTCTTTCGTTGGCGGTGTTGTTGGTCTGAATAGCCCATTTTGTAATTTGCATTTTGTTTCTGTCTGCACCGGTTTCGATAATGAGATGATTTTCTTTAACCGTTACAACACGACCGCAAATTCCGCCTATTGTTGTGATTTCATCGCCGACATCAACGGCATTACGCATTTCTTCTTCTTCTTTTTGTCTCTTTTTCTGAGGTCTGATCATTACAAAATACATAATTGCGAACATGGCAACCAGCATAATAATCATGGTCCATGAACTGCCGCCCTGAGCGGTCGTTGAAGTTGTTGCGAGAATAAAATTCATTTGAATTCCTCCTGTAATCTAATCTGTTTTATGACAATGTTAACATTATAGCGGGAAATGTTGATAATTGCAAGCGATTTTTTGATATAACACAAATAAAAATTAAAAAAATTGTTAAATTCTTGTGTCAAGCAAATCAACATATTGATTTTTAAATTCATCAAAGCTGTTATTTTCAATTGCAGCTCTTATTTTTTCCATAAGAGTGTTATAAAAATAAAGATTATGCATTACACAAAGGCGCATGGCAAGCATTTCTTTGCTTTTAAAAAGATGTCTGATATAAGCTTTGCTGAAATTTCGGCAAGTCGGACAATCACAGGTCGGATCAAGAGGTGTGTCATCTCTTTCATATTTGGCATTGTTGATGTTGATAATACCGTTCCAGGTAAAAAGATGACCGTGACGGGCATTTCGTGACGGCATTACGCAGTCAAAAAGATCAATCCCCCTTGAAACGCCTTCAATAATATTGCCCGGTGTTCCTACACCCATAAGATATCGCGGCTTTTCTTTTGGTGCAAAAGGCTCAACAGCCGAAATAATCCGGTACATATCTTCTTTTGGTTCGCCCACCGCAAGACCGCCGATTGCATAACCGTCAAGATCAAGTTCTGCAATTTGCTTCATGTTTTCAATTCTCAAATCATCAAAGGTACAGCCTTGATTGATTCCGAAAAGCATTTGATTTTTGTTGATTGTTTCGGGCAGAGAATTGAGCCTTGCCATTTCTGCTTTGCATCGTTCAAGCCAGCGTACCGTTCTTTCACACGACTGCTTTGCATAATCATATTTTGCAGGATTTTCAACACATTCATCAAAGGCCATTGCAATTGTTGAGCCGAGATTCGATTGAATCTGCATACTTTCTTCGGGGCCCATGAAAATTCTTCTTCCGTCAACATGAGAGGCAAAGGTAACGCCCTCTTCTTTGATTTTTCTCAGTCCTGCAAGAGAAAAGACCTGAAATCCGCCGCTGTCGGTCAGTATCGGACGATCCCAATTTGTGAATTTGTGCAGTCCTCCAAGCTCATTTATAAGTTTATCACCGGGTCTTACATGAAGATGATATGTGTTTGAAAGCATAACCTGACACTTTATTTCTTTTAAGTCAAGTGTAGAGAGAGCTCCTTTAATTGCACCGCAGGTTGCAACATTCATAAAAGCAGGCGTCTGAACATTTCCGTGAACGGTTTGAAGCTCCCCTCTTCGTGCCTTGTCATTTGTTTTTATAAGTTTAAACATTAAGTTATTATTGCGAAAAAATTCGCTCACCTTTCCGTTATTTTATCGTAAAAATGCCGCATCTCCGAAAGAGAAAAACCGATATTTTTCTTCAACGGCAACCTTATAAAAGTTCATTGTGTTTTCATAGCCGCAAAAAGCACTGACTAACATAATAAGTGTGCTTTCCGGCAAATGGAAATTCGTAATCAAGCCGTCAATGCACTTAAATTCGTAACCGGGATAAATAAATATATCGGTCCAGCCTTCGCTCTCTTCAATTTTACCTTTGAAAGTGCCGACAGATTCAAGCGTTCTGCAGCTTGTTGTGCCGACTGCAATTACCCTGCCGCCTTTTGCTTTGGTTTCATTGATAAGCTCAGCGGTTTCTTTCGGTAACCAATAATGTTCGGAATGCATATGATGTTGTGTAATATCATCAGTCTTGACGGGCCTGAAAGTTCCAAGTCCGACATGAAGCGTTACATAGCCTATTTTGATTCCTTTGGCCTTGATTTTTTCAAGCAGTTCATTTGTAAAATGAAGACCTGCTGTCGGTGCCGCAGCTGAACCGAGCTCTTTTGAATAAACCGTCTGATAACGCTCACCGTCTTCAAGCTTTTCGGTAATATAAGGCGGCAAAGGCATCTGACCTATCCTGTCAAGAATATTGAAAAAATTGCCGTCATATTCAAATTTTGCAAGAATGTTTCCGCTTTCAAGCACTTGTTCAATTCTGCATTTGAGAAGCCCGTCCGAAAAACTAAACCAAGAACCGACTTTTGCTCTTTTCCCGGGCTTTGCAATCACTTCCCAAATGTCATCACCTTTGTTGTTAAGAAGCAAGAATTCAACATGAGCGTTTGTTTCTTCCTTGATACCGAAAATTCTTGCAGGCAAAACTCTTGTGTCATTGAGAATCAAACAATCATCGGCATTAAGCTCATCAACAATATCATAAAAATGTTTATGTTCTATTTCACCGCTCTTTCTGTCAACAATCATAAGTCTTGAATGATCGCGGGGTTCAACGGGATGCTGAGCGATTAGTTCTTTGGGCAGGTCATAATAAAAATCTGATTTCTTCATAAAATTTTGCGAAAAACGCATATCCGTCCTTTTTAAAAAATTTACTTCAAAAGTATTTGACTATTTACTTTATAAGTGATATTATATAAAACAGCGTGTATATTATAGTGCAAATTGCTGTATTTGGCAACACTTTAAGGCAAAATTAAAGCTAAATTCAGCTTGTTTTATGATTAAGAGGTGTTAAAATGAAAAAGTTTAATGTTGGTATTATCGGTGCAACGGGAATGGTCGGTCAAAGATTTGCAACTCTTCTTTCTGATCACCCTTGGTTTGATGTTAAAGTTCTTGCAGCAAGTCCTCGTTCGGCAGGTCTGACCTACCAGGAGGCGGTTGAAAAGAAATGGGCAATGACAACGCCGATTCCGGAAAAGCTTAAAAATATTGTTGTTAAAAATGCAACTGCTGATGTTGAAGAAATTGCTGCAAGCGTTGATTTTGTTTTTTGCGCAGTTGATATGAAAAAAGATGAAATCAAAGCTCTTGAGGAAGCGTATGCGATTGCAGAATGTCCTGTTGTTTCAAACAACAGTGCTCACCGTGCAACACCGGATGTTCCGATGGTAATTCCCGAACTTAACGCTGACCACATCAAAGTTATTGATGCACAAAGAAAAAGACTTGGCACCAAAAGAGGTTTTATTGCGGTTAAATCAAACTGCTCTCTTCAAAGCTATGTTCCCGCCATATATCCGCTTGACAAAAAATTCGGCGTAAAGGAAGTTTTGGTTTGTACTTATCAGGCAATTTCAGGCGCAGGAAAAACGTTTGAAACCTGGCCGGAAATGGTTGATAATGTTATTCCGTTTATCGGCGGTGAAGAAGAAAAATCCGAACAGGAACCGCTTAAAATCTGGGGCACTGTTGAGGGCGACAGAATTGTTAATGCCGCTTCCCCTGCTTTTACTGCTCAGTGCATCAGAGTTCCCATTTCAGACGGTCATATGGGCGCAGTGTTTATGCGCTTCAAAGACGGTGTAAAACCTTCAAAAGAGGAAATTATTGACGCATGGACATCTTTTGAAGGAAAAGCGCAGGAGTTGAATCTTCCGAGTGCACCGAAGCATTTTCTTAACTATTTTACCGAAGATAATATG
>JBJEOJ010000169.1:0-1652 GCA_051880655.1 Acutalibacteraceae bacterium
TGAAAACGTTTGAAATTTTTCCTTTGTAATATTTCTTTACTTGTTTTCCTTCTTTGAAAAAGATGCTCTGTCCGTAACCGCCGATTACATTAATATCAGATTTTCCTTTATATAAAACCTTTCTGCTTTTTCCACTGACTTTTGTAACGTCAGAAGAACATAAATACTGACACTTTTTATTACCGGACATCGCATTGAAGCCATAATATATAAGATCACCTCTTACATAGCTCAAAGGTTCAAAAAGAAAATATTCATAACTGTCATCAAATTTTGAATTTTCATAAATAATTTTCTGTCCGTTGTCATAAACAAAATATTTTTTGTCAACATGACCTCTGTCGGTTTTATAATTTGTTTTTGCTATATATGTGGTGGGTGTTACTGCCGTGCTTGTTGCTGCTTTTTTGGTTGACGTTGCCGCCCATGTCGGCAGCATTGCCGCTGACATCAGCATGATTATTGACAGTATTAATGATATTACTTTTTTCATTTGTTTTTACCTCCTTGTTTTTGCTGTTAAAGATTTTTACCGTTAATGATTATCTTTAAAAAAATTTATCTGAGCTTGATAAAGTTGTATTCAATCATGTAAGCAGAAAATTAATCATATATGCCCATTTCTTCGGGGCTTAACCAATGATAATCTTTCAAAGCAAAATTCTTTCCTGATGTTTCAATAGTAAAGTTTGCACCAATATCGTATCTGCTCCACACAGTAATGTATATATTTACTTTTTTATTTTCTACTGTAATAACTATACCCTCAACATTGGATCTGTTAAAATAATCAGAATAATTCTTATTAGTCACATAGGGATCGTGTTTCATCTCATCTATAAGCGTATTCAACATATCGTTCATAGTTGTGAGCTTTATCGGATTGCCGTCACCGGTTCTCTTATAAAAAATCTCATTTCCGCTTTTATCAAGTTTACTATAAACCACTGTCGGACTGCTGTTTGAAAAATAATGCTTGTACACATTGGTATCCACCATTGTTCTGTTTCCGGAACAATCCATTTTTTTGAGGTTGTTATTTTTGTTGATATATATCAGATATTTGCTGTTCGGATAGAATCTTTTTGCTTCAAAAACCGAAATCTTTCCTGTTTTTAAATCGTATGACTTGTTTTCATAATATAATTTACCGTTAAAAATATCAGCTGATTTATAATTAGCATTGCTTTCATTCACTTTAAACAATTTTGAAACTTTACCTTTATAATATTTTTTTACGGTTGATCCCTCACAGAAAATAATCGCAGCCCCGTAACCTCCTATTACTTCAATATATGCTTTTCCTTTATATAAAACCTTTTTGCCTTTTCCGTCCACTACTCCGAGATCGGATGAACACAGATAATTTAATTTATTAGTATCAAAATCCGAATTCAAACCATAATATATTATATTTGATCTTACATAAGTCATCGGATTAAAATATCTTAATTCTTCATAATAATCACTTATCGAATTATCAAAAATGACCTTTTGACCGTCGTTATACACAAAATAATTGCAGCTTACATATCCATCTTGATTTTTAAATCCCTCGTTGTATTCTATGCTTTGTTTTGCAATATATGTTTTAGGCGTTACTGCCGATGCTGCTGCCCAAGTCGGAAGTGCAGCCGCTGACATCAGCATGA
>JBJEOJ010000170.1:0-7420 GCA_051880655.1 Acutalibacteraceae bacterium
CCGCTTCAACCAATCCCGCAAAAGTAAGCGGTCTTAAGCTCTCGGGCATAACAACAACCTCTTATACACTTTCATGGAATAAGGTCAGCGGAGCCAAAGGCTATATAGTTTACAAATATGACAGTGCAACAAAAAAATATAAGAGATTAAAAATCACATCTTCAACTTCACTTAAAATTTCTTCGCTTAAAGCTGCAAAAACTGCCGATTATAAAGTCAAAGCATACAGAAAAATATCCGACAGAGTTTTTTATGGTTCAGCAAGCGATGCTTTCAAGGCTTCAACCGCACCGTCAAAACCGTCCGGTATAAAAGCTTCTTCGGTTAAATCAGATTCACTGAAGCTTTCATGGTCGAAAGTTTCCGGTGCAAACGGCTATGTCGTTTATAAATATATTGACAAAACAAAGAAATATGTTGTTGTCGGAAAAACCACCTCAACAAGCATGACGATAAAATCTTTAAAAGGCAAAACAACATATAAATTTGCTGTTAAAGCTTATAAAAAAACAAGTAATGTAACCGCTTATTCTTCATATTCGGCACAATTAAAAATAAAAACAAAATAAGTATTAAAATTAAAAAATTTAATCGGATATTTTGTTGACAAATATATAAATATGCTGTTAGAATATTTTGGTTAATTAATAATTTTTAGAAAAGAGAGACTGGAAATGAGCAAAGAAAAATTTTATATTACAACTGCCATTGCTTATACTTCAAGAAAGCCGCACATCGGCAACAGCTATGAAATTGTTCTGACTGATGCCATCGCAAGATACAAAAGACTTCAGGGCTATGACGTTTTCTTCCTGACAGGTACAGATGAACACGGTCAGAAAATTGAAGAATATGCAAAAAATGCCGGCATCACACCGAAGCAATATGTTGACAAGGTTGCCGGTGAAATCAAAGGCATCTGCGATGTTCTCAACACCACCTATGACAAATTCATCAGAACCACTGACGAATACCACGAAAAAACCGTTCAGAAAATTTTCAAAAAGCTTTATGATCAGGGTGATATATATAAGAGCGAATATGAAGGCTTATACTGCACGCCCTGCGAATCGTTCTGGACAGAATCTCAGCTTGTTGACGGAAAATGCCCCGACTGCGGAAGAGAGGTCAAAAAAGCAAAAGAAGAAGCCTATTTCCTCCGCCTTTCAAAATATCAGAAGCAGCTTGAAGAATATATTGAATCAAACGACAATTTCATCTATCCCGAAAGCCGCAAAAAAGAAATGCTCAACAACTTCATAAAGCCCGGACTTCAGGATCTTTGCGTTTCAAGAAGCTCGTTTAAATGGGGTATTCCCGTCACTTTTGATGACAAGCATGTTATCTATGTCTGGATTGATGCGCTTTCAAACTATATCACCGCTTTGGGCTATGACCCCGACGGCAGCAGCGAAACCTATAAGAAATACTGGCCTTGTGATGTTCACATCATCGGTAAGGACATTGTCCGTTTCCACACGATTTATTGGCCGATTATGCTCATGGCGCTCGGTGAGCCTCTTCCTAAGCAGGTCTACGGTCATCCGTGGCTTTTGTTCGGCGAGGACAAAATGTCAAAATCAAAGGGTAATGTTATTTATGCCGACGACCTTGTCAAGCTTATCGGTGTTGATGCGGTAAGATATTATCTTCTTGCCGAAATGCCGCACGCAAATGACGGCTCCATTTCATACAGCACCATTATCGAAAGATATAATTCCGACCTTGCAAACACACTCGGAAACCTTGTCAACAGAACAATTGCCATGACAAACAAATATTTTGACGGAGTTATTCCCTCACCTGTCTGTGCAGAAGAGCTTGACGAAGAGCTTAAAAATGCGGCAAAAAATGCCCTTGAAGCTGTTGACAAAAACATCAATACCTATCATATGGCAGACGCTGTTGAAGCAGTTATGAACTTTGCAAAGCGTTGTAACAAATATATTGACGAAACCGCTCCGTGGGCACTTGCAAAAGACGAAGCGAAAAAAGAAAGACTCGGCACGGTTCTTTATAATCTGCTTGAAAGCATCAGAATTATTGCGGTTCTTGTTTATGCGTTTATGCCCGATACATCAGATAAGATTTTGAAGCAGCTCAACTGTGATGTGGCTTCCTATGACAGCATCAAAACTTTCGGTGCTCTTTCATCCGGCGAAAAAGTCGGTCAGGCTGTTCCCCTTTTTGCAAGAATTGACGCTGAAAAAATGATGGCTGAAATTGAAGCAAAGCAAAAAGAAGCCGCCGCAAAAGAAAAAGCAATTGAAGAAATTGAAGGTATTGCGCAGATTTCAATTGATGATTTTGCAAAGGTTGACTTAAGAGTTGCGCAGGTTACAGACTGCGTTCCCGTCAAACGTGCAAAGAAGCTTTTGAAGCTCACGCTTGACGACGGAACAGATAAGCCGCGCACAGTCGCTTCCGGAATTGCAAAATGGTATAAGCCCGAAGAGCTGATCGGCAAAAAGGTGGTTGTTGTTTCCAACCTCAAGCCGGCAACGCTTTGCGGTGTTGAAAGCTGCGGCATGATTCTTGCCGCCGACTGCTCTGAAGATGATGTGAAAGTTCTTTTTGTTGACGGTATGCCGAACGGAGCAAAAATCAGATGAGCCTTTGCAATATATTTGACACACACGCACATTATGACGATGAACAGTTTGAAAAAGACAGAGCGCAAACTCTGTCTTTTATCAAAGAAAACGGTGTAAGCTCGGTTATTGATTGCGGCTGTGACCTGGACACTTCTCTGAAAGCCGTTGCACTTTCAGAAAATTATGATTTTATTTATGCCGCTGTCGGCGTTCACCCCGAATCGGTAAACGATGTCAAGGAAAGCGATTTTGAACAAATCCGAAAGCTTTATGAAAACAAAAAGGTGGTTGCCGTGGGCGAAATCGGGCTTGATTATCACTATGACGATTTACCGAGAGACAAGCAAAAGGATATTTTCATCAGACAGCTTATCACGGCAAATGAGCTTAAGCTTCCTGTTATCATTCACAGCAGAGACGCTCATGAGGACACCTTGAACATCTTAAAGCAATATAAGCCGAAAGGCGTTATGCACTGCTTTTCCGGCAGCGTTGAAACCGCAAAAGAGATTTTAAAGCTCGGTATGTATATCGGTTTCGGTGGTGCTGTTACTTTCAAGAACGCCAGAAAGGCGGTTGAAGTTGCAAAAATTGTTCCCGCAGACAGGCTTTTGCTTGAAACGGACTGCCCTTATATGGCACCGGTTCCGATGAGAGGAAAACGATGCGATTCTTCCATGATCGCTTATACCGCTCAGGTTCTTGCACAAATTCGCAGGACGGATGCGCAAGACCTGATTGATAGGTGCAACAAAAATGCACATGAACTTTTTCTGTGATATATAAAAATAGGGGTTGTCGCATTTAGATGCAGAAAGCGTTTTCTTCACCCCGAAGCTGTATAAAGATACTGCGAGTGGGTGAAAAAACGCTTAAAAAAGCAAAATGAATCATTTTAATTTTATTTTTGTTCATTTTGCTTTTTGTTCTGCGCTAAATGCGACAACCCCTTTCTTTTTAGTGCTTAAAACAATTATTATATTGCTTTACCCATTTGAGAACCTTTTGTCTGTCATAGGTTTTTGGCATTGCCGCCGTGACGGCAGTTGCTTTTGCCAACTCAAGACCCATTCTGACAACCTTTTTGAGCACAGTTTTATTGTTAATCAGCCCCGTAAGCTTGATTTTGATGTCGCTTGCAGACATTCCGCCGAGCATTGCCGCAAGATTGGTTGAATCTGCGCCGATTGTCATATCCTCTGCGTTGAGGATTCCGTTGTCAAAAATATAATCAAGCTCGCTTCCCTCAAGCCTTGTGAGCATCAGCTTGACGCAGGCAAGCGGAGCAAGACCGCTTCCGATTTCATCAAAAAATGTTTTCTGATATTGCCATAAGGTTTCCGCACTGAATGACATATCTTTGTCGGCAATGATGACATTGGCAAGAATTGCAGCGGCTTTCATGCTGTTCGCGATACCCGAGCCGATAATCGGCACTGTCATAAACGCGCTGTCGCCGATTGCAGCATAACCGTCGCAAACCATCAGTCCGAGCGGCTGACGGACGGGAATGTTCACGAACCGACCGCCTCGTTGAAGTGAAGTTCCGAGACAGGGATTGATTTTTCTCAGTTCTTCAAGTGTGCTGTCAATTTCTGCCTTATCCGTTTTTTCAAAGCGACCGATCAGAACATCGGTATATTTTTCTTCGGCCGCAACCCAGTTGATTCCGAGCTTATTCTGATAAAACATCAACACCTTAAATTTATCTTCGGGTGTTTCTGCCGTTTTGTTGAAAAAGCCTCTGTAAACATAAAACTGTTCAAAATCAATCACTTCGTTCTGAATACCGAGATGTGGCGGAAGGTTCTTTCTGACGGGCGAATTCATTCCCGCCGCATCAATGACGAGGTCAGCAAAAAAATTACCCTTGGATGTCACAATTCCGACAACACGGTTTCCGAAAAGAATCGGCTTTTCAATCAGAGTTTCAAAAACAAATTTAACGCCGTATTTTTCTGCATAGCCGATGATATAACGGTAAATATCCTTTCGCTCCATCTGAATTTCAAGCTGATCTTCGGGTGTGTTTTGCCTGAGTGGGGTTTTCATTGACGGACCGAAAAATGTCATATCCTGTTTCAGGTTATACATTTCTTTCGGCGGAACTTCCATACCGCAGGCAGTAAAGCCCTTTTTGTCAAAAATATCCGTCCAGTCATAGCCCATATTTTCTCTTTTGTTCTTTTCATAAACGGTTACCTCAAAGCCGTTTTTTGCAAGCATGGCAGCAGCGGCAATTCCGCCGTGTCCTCCGCCTGCAACAATAATTCTTTTTCCCATATTTGTCTCCTTTTCTTTTTCAGCATTTGCTGTTAGCTTTTATATAATATCACATTTACCAAAAAAATTCAACATGTCAAAGTGTGCCTCCGACATGTTGTTGTTTAAATTGCATATTTATTGAAAACGTTACAGAATAATGCAGATAAGTCCGCTGCAGCCTTCGTTTATTACCCTTTCGAGAGTTTCCTGAAGCTTCATTCTTGCGTCTGTCGGCATTTTATAAAGCTTGTTGTGTAGACCCTCATTGACAAGGCTTTCAAGGGATTTTCCGAAAATGTTTGATTTCCAGATTTCAGACGGATTTTCCTCAAAGCCTTTGAGCAGATACATAATCAGTTCTTCCGACTGCGATTCCGTTCCGACAATCGGTGCAATCTCGGTTGTGATGTTGGCTTTCATCATGTGAATCGAAGGCGCAGACGCTTTCAGACGCACACCGTATCTGCCGCCCTGCTTCATGATTTCCGGCTCTTCAAGGCTCAGTTCCTCCATTGTGGGCATAACGATTCCGTAGCCTGTTTTTTCAACCTCATCAAGAGCTTCCCTGAAGCGTTCAAAATCTTTTTGCATTTTTGAAAGGTTGATTAACGTTGTAAACAGTTCCTTATTATCTTTGATTTCAACACCGCTTTTTTCCGTCAGGACCTTAAAGAACAGTTCAGGCTTAATTTGAAGCGAAATTTTTACGCTTCCGTCGGACAAATCAACGCTTTCGATTTTACCGCCGATGATATCCGGCGCATTTTTGAGACTGCCTATGAAACCGGACGCATCTTTAACACGCTTTAAATCCTTTGCCGCATCAGAAACAGCAGAATAGATTTCGCTTCTGAGCCAGTGCTCTTTTCCTAAGCCTGTTATCCAATTGTCAAAGCATATTTTCATTTCCCGGATCGGGAATTCATAAAGCAAAAGGCTTAAAATGCTGAGGATTTCCTTTTCTTCGAGCGACATACAGTTGACGGGTATTACACCGACTTCGTATTTTTCGCTGAGCGTTTTCGCCATACTTTTGGTTTCGGGATTTTCGGGATTTCTGCAGTTTAAGAGTACAACAAAAGGCTTGTTGATTTCTTTGAGCTCTTTAATCACTCTTTCTTCTGCTTCGGCATATTCTTCACGGGGAATTTCACCGATTGAACCATCTGTTGTGACCACAAGACCGATTGTTGAATGTTCGGTGATAACCTTTTGCGTGCCGATTTCCGCAGCCATGTTAAACGGAATTTCCTTTTCAAACCAAGGCGTTTTCACCATTCTCGGATTATCGTTTTCAATATATCCAAGCGAGCTCGGAACAATATATCCGACGCAGTCAATCAACCTTACTTTGCACTTTGCCGCCCCGTCAATTGCCACTTCAACGGCATTTTCAGGAACGAACTTTGGCTCGGTAGTCATAATCGTTCTTCCCGATGATGACTGCGGCAGTTCATCAACGGCTCTGTCTTTGCGAGAATCCGCCGTCATGTTGGGCAGCACAAGAACGTCCATAAATCTTTTTATAAAAGTTGATTTTCCTGTTCTGACCGGTCCGACAACCCCTATGTATATATCGCCCTGCGTTCTTGTTGCGATTGAAGAATAAATATTTTTTTCAGTCATAAACATTCCTCCGTGCTTATCCATTTTGACTTTGTTACAATTTATGCCGCAGGAAAAAAGATTATGACAAAAAAGGTGAGCCGTCTTTAAGGACGGCTCAGTAATAATGAATTTTTGCTTATTTTTTAAGGGCTAATGCTTCTTTGACCTTTTTCATGATGTTATCCGCATCAAGTCCGAAGATTTTCAAAAGCTCAACAGCCGGGCCGGATTTTCCGAAAGTATCGTTGACGCCGAGTTTAACAACCGGAACGGGACATTTTTCGCAAACAACCTCCGAAACAGCCGAACCGAGTCCGCCGATAACGCTGTGCTCTTCTGCAGTAACAATGACGCCGGTTTCTTTTGCGGCTTTGATGATGATTTCTTCATCAATCGGCTTGATTGTGTGAATGTTAACAACACGAACGCTGATTCCCTCTTTTTCAAGGTTTTCGGCGGCAATCAAAGCTTCGTTTACCATAAGACCGGTTGCAATAACGGTTACATCGGTTCCGTCTTTGAGGGTGACGCCTTTGCCGAGTTCAAATTTATAGTCCTCACTGTTAACACGGGGCACAGCAAGTCTTCCGAAACGCATATAAACCGGACCGTCATGTTCAGCAGCGGCAAAAACAGCCTGACGGGCTTCAACATCGTCTGCCGGGTTGATAATGACCATATTCGGAATGACACGCATAAGAGCAATGTCTTCACAGCACTGATGGCTTGCACCGTCTTCACCGACGGAAATGCCTGCGTGTGTTGCGCCGATTTTAACGTTAAGCTTCGGATAAGCAATTGAGTTTCTGACCTGTTCATATGCTCTGCCTGCCGCAAACATGGCAAAAGAGCTTGCGAAAACAGTATAGCCTGTTGTTGCAAGACCTGCGGCAATACCCATCATGTTTGATTCTGCAATTCCGCAGTCAATGAACTTGTCGGGATGGGCTTTT
>JBJEOJ010000171.1:0-33986 GCA_051880655.1 Acutalibacteraceae bacterium
AAGTCCTTAAAAACGGGGCTGTCGCTCTTCATTTTGCCGATTTGCGACAGCCCCTCTGTTTTTAGTTGATTTTGTAAATGTCTTTATAATTGTTTCTCTTTTTTTCACTTTCCGGCTCAGCAGGAATCAGTCCCGTGCATTCTGTTGCAGACATAACAGAAAAACGTTCATAAAGAAAATCGCTTATATTGCCGAGATTATAAGGATCTGCTGAATTTTTTGAATTATTCTTTTTTTTACTTTTCATTTTTTCACCCGTTATTATTTTATACCGGGTTTTATTTTTTATTGAAACTAAATTTTTCTTGAATAAAAGTATCGTACTTTTTAATAACTTTATTTTGCGTTTTTGCAATATTCTTTTATGCAGCATTTATCACACTGCGGTCGGCGTGCAATGCATACTGCTCTGCCGTGAAGTACCATACGGTGGCAAAAATCGTTACTTTCTTCGGGCGGAAGAATTTTTTTCAGTTCAATTTCAACCTTATACGGGTCTTTCGTGCTTACAAGACCGATCAGATTGGTTATTCTTATAAGATGAGTATCCGCAACGACTGCCGGCTTTTTATATATATCACCCATTATAAGATTAGCCGTTTTTCTTCCGACACCCGGAAGGGAAGTGAGCTTTTCAATGCTGTCGGGTACTTCACCGTTAAAATCGGATTTAATTTTTTTTGCCATTGCAATTATATCCCGAGCCTTTGCTCTGAAAAATCCGCAGGAATGAATAATTTTTTCAACATCTTCAACCTTTGCGTTGCAATAATCATCAAGAGTCGGATATTTTTTAAAAAGTTCCGGTGTGACAAGATTTACTCTTGCATCAGTACACTGAGCCGAAAGTCTTGTTGCAATCAAAAGCTCAAGCGGATTTTTTGCTTCAAGCGAGCAAAGTGAATCGGGATATTCTTTTTTTAAAGCTTCAACACATAAAAGTACCCTTTGTTTTTTTGTCATTTTATTTTTTAATACAGATTTATACCTGTACCGTTTCCTTTCCTGTTATTTCATCAAATTTTGTCTTCTTGCTGTTTCTTCTCCAGTGGAAAAGATATTGCTGCGCTATGCCCTCATTACCTTTTGCACATTCGGGCAAGCCGTCGGGATAAAGTTCGGACATGATTCTTTTTACCCAAACATCAACCGGAAAAGCTTCAATTTTACCGAATCCGTAAAGCAAAGAACATTCGGCAACTTTTGCGCCGACTCCTTTAATTTTCATTAGTTCTTCTCTTGCTTTTTCAATCGGCATTTTGCTTATTTCTTCGGAATTTATTTCATCCGAAGCAAATTTTCTTGCCGCATCAATTATATATTTGTTTCTGAAACCGGCTCTTATTACCGAAAGATCATCCGGTTCCAATTTTGCAAGAGTTTCAAAAGACGGAAATGAAAACTCTTTTTCATTTATGGGATCTCCGAAATTTTCACAAAGTCTTGATATTATTCCCTTTATTCTCGGAATATTGTTGTTTTGAGAAATAATGAAAGAACAAACCGTTTCCCACGGTTCTTGTTTTAAAATACGAATACCGTAAAATTCATTGCATGCAGCTTTAAGATATTTATCATCAAAGCCGGCACAAATTTTTTCATAGTCTCTTTCAAGATCAAAATAAGATTTCCAGATTTTTTCAAATTCTTCTTCGGTTGTGTTTTTAAAAACTATTTCTTTTTCACTTTGAATAATGTCAATACTTTTGCGGTTGACTATTCCATGAAAGCTTCCGTCTTCATTTTCGGTCCATCGAAAAGACTGACCGCAGTCAACACAAAGTCCTATGTTAATACATTTTATATCACTTAAAATTATGTCATTATTTTTTTGAATATATTTCATTTTTTTCTTCCTTATTATTTTTATCATTATACTTATATTTTTTGCCTGTTTGCCGAAAAAGGCGTGTTTATCGGCTCAGAAACAATTTTTATACTTTTTTGTTTATACATACTTATATTACCAAAAAGCTTGCACAATTAAAATTTTTGTGGTAAAATGAAAGTATATGATATTATACTGGATAAAATCGGTATATTTTATATTATGTTTTTATTTAATAAGCTTGTTTTTGTTTATATTCAGATTATACGACTGAAAATAAAAATTATATTTCGTTATAAAAATTAAAGGAGGTAGTATATGGATTCTTTTGCTGAAATTTGGGACAGTATTCGTGATTATTTAAAGACTTCAGTGTCAGAAGTTGCATATAATGTCTGGCTCAGTCCTCTTAAATTTGTCAGCTTTAAAGACGACACTCTTACTCTTGAAACCAGCGAATTTAAAAGAAACATTATAATCAATAAATTTTCTTCTCTAATTGAAAAAGCTTGTGAAGAAACAGTCGGGTTTCCTGTTCAGGTTGAATTTGTCATTTCGGGTGAAGACAGTTCTTCGGTAAAAAGAGAAGAAAAAAAGCAGCCCAAGGTTTCAAATGAATATAATTATACCTTCGATAATTTTATTATCGGTCCGTCAAACCGTTTTGCTCATGCCGCAGCTTTAAATGTTGCAAATAATCCGGGAAAGGTTTATAATCCTCTTTTCATCTACGGTCATTCGGGACTCGGAAAAACTCATCTTCTCAGTGCCATTATGAACGAAATCAAAATGAAAAATCCGAACGCAGACATTATTTATACAAGCGGCGAACATTTTACAAACGAGCTTATCAACTGCCTGAGGACAAAAACAAATTTTGCTTTTCATGAAAAATACAGAAACTGTGATGTTCTTTTAGTGGACGATATTCAGTTTATTGCTGACAAGGAATCCACCCAAGAGGAATTTTTCCACACATTTAATGCTTTAAGTGATGCAGGAAAACAGATTGTTCTGACTTCCGACCGTCCGCCGAAAGAAATGCTCACTTTGGAAGAAAGACTTCTGACAAGGTTTGAATCGGGTCTTATTGCAGACATCACACCACCTACACTGGAAACAAGAATGGCAATTGTGAAAAGAAAAGCCGATGATCTGGATATTGAACTGAGTGATGAAGTAATCAACTTTATTGCCGACAATATAAAGAAAAACATCAGACAGCTTGAAGGTGCCGTTAAGAAAATCAAAGCTTATCAGGATGTTGAAGGAACAAAACCGAACATTGCCGTTGCAAAAAGAGCAATCAGCGATATTACAAACGACAATCAGCCGATTCCGATGACAATTGAAAACATTATAAATGAGGTAGCCCGTACTTTTGATGTTTCGGCTTCGGATATACGCTCGGAAAAAAGAAATGCAAAAATTTCACAGGCAAGACAGGTTGCCATCTATATAATCAGCGAAGTTACCGACCTTTCACTCAAAGCAATCGGAAAAGAATTCGGAAACAAGCACTATTCAACAATTATATATGCACTGAACGAAATGAAAGAAAAGCTTGAAAATAATGTTGCACTGAAAGCCACGGTTGATGACATAATCAAAAACATCAATGAATAATTCGATATAATCATAAAAAACAAGAAGATTATTCCATACAGTTTTTAACATTCAACACCATTTTTTCAACATATTTAACACGCAGATTTTTTAAGCGTTAAAATCAACGATTTTTCAACCTGCATTTTAACACAAAAAAACTCTCAAATTACCTTTATTTACAGAACGCAGAACACTTTTAAACATTTTCCATACCCCCTACTGCTACTACTAATAAATTTATATATTTATATTATGACACACAGGTTCAAATGAAAAAAGGAGTAAAGTTTTGCGGCAAGCACCGCTTGCATGCTCATGCGGAGAAGAAAGCAATTGTCTTTACATTTATGCCGCGGCGGAAGCTGAATGCAAAAAGGAGCAAAGTTTTTTGCCGAGCTTTTTTACAAAAAAGCTCGTGGGTGCGGGCAACGCCCGCGGGACTCACGCGAAGCAGGAAGCTGTAATCTTTATAATGATGCCGCGAGGGAAAGTTAGTGCAAAAGGAGTAAAGTTTTTTATCAAGCTTTTTTGAAAAAAAGCTTGGCGCCGTCCGCAGACGGCGAAATCCTGATGCTTCAAATAGCGCAGGAAGGTAGATAAAACAGTCCGGTGGACTGTTTTATCGTAGGAAACCCTCGCCGGGGGTTTCCTTATTGACGGCAAAGTCGTCAATCAACATAACAAAATAAAATAAACAAAAAATATAAATTAATAGAAAAATAATAAAGAAAGGATAGATTACAGAAACTCTCTTTAAGTTTGCTTGAGCAGTTTTCTGTAGCTTACGGCAATTAAAATGAAATTTATCTGCGACAGTGCAAAGCTTGCAAAAAGCTGCCTTAATATTCAGCGTACCGTTTCAAATAAATCAACCATACCTGCACTTGAGGGTATTTTAATCAAAGCACTTGGCGATAGCGTGAATCTGACCGGATATGATCTTGAAGTCGGAACTGATACCTATATTCCGGCTGAGGTTGAAGAAAACGGAAGCGTTGTTTTGAATGCAAAACATCTTTGTGATATTTTGCGCTTTGTTCCGGACGAAAGTGTCATGATTGAAAGTGATGACAGAAATATATGTAAAATAAAAAGCGGTGAGACGGAATATTCCCTTATCGGTATTGATGCTGATGAATATCCCGATGTACCGACAGTCGGGGGAGGTTTTCCGATTGTTATCAATCAGGCACTTTTGAAAGATATGATCAGAAAAACAATTTTTTCCGTTTCAACAAGCGAAAGAAATCCCGTTCACTGCGGCGTTAAATTTGAAATTACAGACGGAAAAATTGTTCTGGTTGCCGTTGACGGTGCACGCCTTGCAATCAGAAGAGAAAATATTGATTATTCGGGCGAAGAGGTTTCGTTTGTTGTTCCGGCAAAAACGCTTGGCGAGGTTGTAAAGCTCGGCGAAAACGATGACGGATTTTATTCCATCAATGTCGGAAAAAGACATATCTGCTTTGAAGTCGGCGAATATAAAATCATTTCCCGATTGCTTGAGGGTAACTTCATTGATTATAAAGCGGCAATTCCTCTTACTTCGACAACGACCATTACAGCTTCAACAAAAAGACTGATTGAATGTGTTGAAAGAACTTCACTTATTATTACCGACAGATCAAGTCCTGTTCGCTGCACCATTGAAAATTCGGCAATGAAGTTTTCTTGCGTAACAACAATCGGAACGGCGAATGACAAGATGGCGGCTGATGTTGAGGGAAATGACCTTGAAATTGGTTTTAATAATAAATTTATTCTTGATGCACTCAAAGCCTGTGACACGGACGAAGTTAAAATTGAACTTAATTCTTCCAATCAGCCGATTATCATTTTGCCGACTAATGGTGATGATTTTCTGTTTCTTGTTCTTCCTGTCCGTATTTAATCAATTTGTTGTTTTGGAATGATTTAGATGAAAGTTGTTATTAAAGTACCTAAAAAGAAAAGAATACCCGTAAAAATTACCACGGATTTTATTCGCCTTGACGCAGCTTTGAAGCTTTCCGGCGCTGCTCAGACGGGCGGCCAGGCAAAAGCGCTTATACAATCACAGCAAGTGAAAGTCGGCGGTGAAGTCTGCACTCAAAGAGGAAAAAAACTTCATGACGGCGACAGTTTTGAATTTGAACGCGTCATTTATGAAATTATAAAATAATAAAGAAAGGAACAGCTTTTGTTCGCTTTTATCAATGATTCGGACGGTATGCTGTTTTTTGCGTAAGCGATCATGAATGTTACAAAGCTTGAACTTTCGTCTTTCAGAAACATTGAAAAAGAAATTATCACGCCCTGCGAGGGTATCAATATCATTTACGGTGATAATGCCCAAGGCAAAACAAATCTTCTTGAAAGTATCTGGCTTTTTACCGGCTGCAGAAGCTTTCGTAATGCAAAAGACAGTGAGCTTATTAATTTCAATTCACCGAAAGCCGTTTTAAGCCTTGATTTTTTCGGCAGCGGCAGAGATCAAAGCCTTTTTCTTGAAATTGAAAAGGGCAGAAAATTTATGCTCAACGGCGTTAAAAAAGGCTCTGCTTCAAAAATTATGGGAGAATTTCTTGCAGTTGTTTTCTCTCCGGTTCATCTTTCTCTTGTCAAAGACGGTCCGTATGAAAGACGGAAATTTCTTGATATCGCAATCAGTCAGCTCAAGCCGAAATATGCTTTGACGCTTTCTCATTATAATAAGGCACTTGCGCAAAGAAATATTCTTCTCAAAGATATTGCTTTTCACAGCGAACTTTATGATACGCTTGACATCTGGGAAGAACGGCTTGCTTTTTATGCAGGCGAAATTATCAGACAAAGAGTGGGATATATTAAACTGCTTTCTCAGTTTGCTTCTGAAATCTATTCGGGAATTTCAAGCGGAAAAGAAAAGCTTGAAATATCATATTATCAGCAGTGCCCCGCTTTTTCGGAAAATAAAGAAGAACTTTTTGAAAATATCAAAGATTTGCTGTTTGCTTCAAGAAAAACCGATATTGCTTCGGGCTTTACTTCGGTCGGTCCGCACAGAGACGATCTGAATATCAAAATTGACCGCCTTTCTGCAAGAAATTACGGCTCACAAGGTCAGCAGCGTTCGGCGGCTCTTGCTCTGAAGCTCGGCGAAGCGGCAGTTATCAGAAATTTTTCTTCTCAACAGCCGGTGGCTTTGCTTGATGATGTGATGAGTGAACTTGATATTTCAAGACAGAATTATATTCTGAATCATATTAAAGACTGGCAGGTGTTTATAACCTGTTGTGACCCGAACTCCGTGGGCAATTTAAAATGCGGTAAGGCGTTTGAAATGAAAAACGGAAAAATAATCAGCAGACGGTGAGAAAAAATGTATCTTCACTTAGGTCAGAGCACGGTTATTACAACCGATGAAATTGTCGGAATATTTGACCTTGACAACACAACGGTTTCAAAAAAAACAAGAGATTTTCTTTTTCAGGCACAGAAAGAAAAAAGAGTGGTTTATGTTTCTTCGGAACTGCCGAAATCATTCATTGTTTGTCTTGATAATACGGTTTATATTTCTCAAATTTCATGTGCAACGTTAATCAAACGAATCCATACACAAAAGAAAGATCAATTTGCCTTTGACGGTGAATTTTAATATATAAATTTTTAGTATACGAATTATCACAATCTGTTTTAATGAGGTTTTAAAAGTGGATATGAACGAAAACAAAAATGAAATTGTAAACGCAGAAGAAACTGCAGCCGAAACACCGGAAATTATTGAAGAAGAAATTGAAGTGATGGATACCGCCGTTACGCAGGAATATAATGCGGACGCAATTCAGGTTCTTGAGGGATTGGAAGCGGTAAGAATAAGACCCGGTATGTATATCGGTTCAACGGGACCGCGCGGACTTCATCATCTGGTTTATGAAATTGTGGACAACTCCATTGACGAAGCGCTTGCCGGCTACTGCACGCATATTGAAGTTGAAATTCTTCCCGGAAATGTAATTACGGTAAGAGACAACGGAAGAGGTATTCCCGTCGGCATCAACGAGCAGCAGGGACTTCCGGCTGTTACGGTTGTTCTGACGGTTCTTCACGCAGGCGGTAAATTCGGCGGAAGCGGATATAAGGTTTCGGGCGGTCTGCACGGCGTCGGTTCTTCTGTTGTTAATGCACTTTCTGAGTGGTTTATTGTTGAAGTTTCTCAGAACGGCCATGTTTACAGACAAAAATTTGAGCGCGGCAACATTGTTACCGATCTTGAAATTGTCGGCGATACAGACAGTACGGGAACATTCATCATGTTCAAGCCCGACGCGGAAATTTTTAAAGAAACAACCGAATATGATTACGAAACTTTACAAAGACATCTTCGTGAATCCGCTTTCCTGAATGCCGGAATAAATATTTCGCTGACAGATAAGCGTGATGAAGAAAACATTGTGAAAGATGTTTTCTGCTATGAGGGCGGTATCGGTTCTTTTGTTGAATATATTAACAAAAGCAGAGGTCTTACTCCGGTTCATGAAAGACCGATTCATTTTTCATGCGTTGCCGGCGAAAAAAGCGCCGAAGTGGCAATGATGTATAATGACGGCTATAACGAAACCATTCTTTCTTATGCAAATAATGTTCACACCGTTGACGGCGGTACTCATGAAACCGGATTTAAAACTGCTTTGACAAAAGTATTTAACGAATACGGAAAAAAATACGGTTTTCTCAAAGACGCCGATAAAAAGCTTTCCGGTGAAGACTGCCGAGAGGGTCTTGTCTGTGTAATCAGCGTTAAGCTTACAGACGCTCAGTTTGAGGGTCAGACAAAAGGCAAGCTCGGTAACACCGAAATGACAAAGCTTGTTTCTAACACCGTTTATACAAAGCTGACGGATTATTTTGAAGAAAATCCGCAGATTGCAAAAACAATTTTCTCAAAAGCTCTTGACGCTTCAAGAGCAAGAGAGGCGGCCAGAAAAGCCAGAGAAGCCGCAAGAAGAAAATCTCCGCTTGAAAGCAATTCTCTTCCCGGAAAACTTGCAGACTGCACGGAAAAAGACCCTGCTAAAACAGAACTTTTCATCGTTGAGGGAGATTCCGCAGGAGGCAGTGCAAAAGAAGGAAGAGACAGAACCATTCAGGCAATTCTTCCGCTTTGGGGAAAAATGCTCAATGTTGAAAAATCAAGACTTGACAAGGTTATCGGAAACGATAAGCTTATGCCTGTTGTAACAGCGTTGGGTGCAGGAATTGATGAAGATTTTAACATTGAAAAATTAAGATATCACAAAATTGTTATCATGGCCGATGCCGACGTTGACGGCGCACACATCAGAACGCTTCTTCTGACTTTCTTCTTCAGATATATGCGTCCGCTGATTGATAACGGCTATGTTTATATCGCTCAGCCGCCGCTTTACAGACTTTCAAAAGGTCAGAAGCATGTTTATGCTTATTCCGATGAGGAAAGAGACAGAGTGATGGTTGAAATGCCCGGTGCGGCAATTCAGCGTTACAAAGGTCTTGGTGAAATGGACGCCATTCAACTTTGGGAAACCACAATGGATCCCGAAAGAAGAATTATGCTTCGTGTTACACTTGAAGATGCGCAGCAGGCTGACGAAACCTTTTCCATTCTTATGGGCGACAAGGTTGAACCGAGAAGAGATTTCATCGAAAAGAATGCAAAATATGTTCAGAATCTGGACGTTTGATTGCAAAATTTACCAAACAGCAATTATATTTCTTTTTAAGTTACTGATATATTACTATACTGAAAGGAAACGGCCGTAAATCGTGCCGCATGGCGATACTATGGATAATACACCGGAATATGAAAACGGAAAAATAATTAATGTTGAGCTGAACAAGGAAATGAGAAAATCTTTTCTTGATTACTCAATGTCGGTTATTACCTCGCGTGCACTTCCCGATGTGCGCGACGGAATGAAGCCGGTTCACAGAAGAATTCTTTATACAATGGACGAAAACAGTCTTTATCCCGACAAGCCCTACCGTAAATGTGCGGACACCGTCGGTTCTGTTCTCGGACGCTATCACCCCCACGGTGACTCTTCGGTTTATGACGCAATGGTAAGAATGGCTCAGCCGTTCTCTCAGAGATATATTCTTGTTGACGGTCACGGAAACTTCGGCAGCGTTGACGGAGATCCGCCCGCGGCTTACCGTTATACCGAGTCGAGAATGAGCAAGATTGCATTGGAAATGCTCACCGATATTGACAAAGATACGGTTGACTTCATTCCGAATTATGATGACCGTCTGAAAGAGCCGACCGTTCTCCCCTCCCGTTTTCCGAACATTCTTGTTAACGGTTCAACGGGTATTGCTGTCGGTATGGCAACCAACATTCCGCCTCATAACCTCGGCGAAGTCATTGACGGAATGTGCTGTCTGATTGATAATCCCGATGCAAGCCTTGAAGAACTGATGGAACACATCAAGGGACCGGATTTTCCGACTGCCGGAATTATTATGGGCAGAGCCGGAATCCGTGCGGCTTATGCCACGGGCAGATCTAAAATTACCGTTCGTGCAAGAACCGAAATTGTTGAAAACAAAAACGGCAGAATGAGCATTGTTGTTACGGAGCTTCCTTATCAGGTCAACAAAAGAAGACTGATTGAAGCCATTGCCGATCTTGTGAAAGACAAAAGAATTGAGGGTATTGCCGACATCAATGACTATTCAAACCGTGAGGGCATGAGAATGGTGATTGATCTCAAGCGTGATGTGAACGCACAGGTTGTTTTGAACCAGCTTTTCAGCATGACGCAGCTTCAGATTACCTACGGCATTATTATGCTTGCTCTTGTTGACGGCGTTCCGAGAATTCTTAATCTGAAACAGATTCTTGAACACTATATAAAATTTCAGGAACAGGTTATCACAAGAAGAACACGCTTTGATCTCAAAAAGGCTATGGAACGTGAGCATATTCTTGAGGGCTTGAAAACCGCACTTGATTTTATTGATGAAATTATTAAAATTCTTCGTGCTGCAAAAGACCAGAACGAAGGCAAGCAGCAGCTTATGGATCGCTTTAATCTTGACGATGTTCAGGCGGACGCAATTGTTAAAATGCGTTTGGGACAGTTGACCGGTCTTGAAAGAATCAAGATTGAAGATGAACTGAAAATGCTCAAAGCAAAAATTGAAGAATATAACGATATTCTGGCTCATGAAGATAAAATTCTCGGTATTATCAAAGATGAAGCAATGGTTATCAGAAATAAGTTCAATGATGACAGAAGAACCGAGATTATGAATGTCAGCGGTGAAGTTGACATTGAAGATCTTATTGAACAGGAAGACTGTGTGTTTACCTTAACGAACTTCGGATATATCAAGCGTCAGCCTGTCAGCACTTACAGCGTTCAGAAAAAGAACGGTAAGGGTATCAAAGGCATGACAAGAAGAGAAGAAGACGTTGCAAACACGATGTTCACCTGTTCGACGCATGATTATATTATGTTCTTTACAACAAAGGGAAGAACATATCGTCTGAAAGGTTACGAAATTCCCGAGGGAAGCAGACAGAGCAAGGGCATGAACATTGTTAATCTCCTGCCTGTTGAAGCCGACGAAAAAGTCAGCGCAATGATTAAGGTTCCCGATTTCGGCGAGGGTAAATATTATCTTTGCATGGTAACAAGAAAAGGTATCATCAAAAGAACGGAGCTTGACGCTTATAAAAATATCCGCAAAGGCGGTATCATTGCCATTAACCTTGATGAAGACGATGAGCTTGCATGGGTATGGCTCACCGGCGGAAACGACGAAATTTTTGTTGCAACCAAAAACGGTATGGGCATACGCTTTAATGAAAACGATGCAAGACCGATCGGAAGAACCGCAAGAGGTGTTAAAGCAATTGAGCTTTCCGGTGATGATGAGGTTGTGGGAATGTGCGTTGTTCCCGAAGATGCCGAGACTCCTCCGACTTTCTTCACCGTCAGCGAAAAAGGAATCGGCAGAAGATGCATTCCGTCTGAATTTACCCTTCAGTCAAGAGGCGGTAAGGGTAAAAGAAACTACAAAGTTGATGATTACGGAAAAGTTGCTTCTGTTATGCCTGTCAGCGATGACGATGATATTATTCTCATTTCTTCAGACGGTATTGTTATCAGAATTGCCGCAAAAGACATCAAAATTTCAAAGAGAACTTCAAGAGGCGTAAGCGTTATGAAGGTTACGGACGGTGAAAAAGTTGTTTCTGCCGCTGTTGTTAAAAGCGACGGAGAACAGACCGATGAAATTTTAGATGACAGTAATGAAGATGACGAACAGAATGTCGCTCAGGAGACGGAAGAATAATAAAAACGGTGATTTTTAATAATCATCTTAAAAAAGAAAAAGAAAGAAGTGATCGGCTTGGCAAAAAAAAGCAAACCGACAAAAAAAACAAACCGGGTTTCTGAATTTTTATGGAAAGATAAAAGACAAAGAGGAAGAAATATCTTGTTTGTTATGACAGTATTTATCATGATTATTTCACTTACGATAGGTTTTGTCACAGCTAAACTTGATATGTTTATACCTAATGCAGGCGAAGATGATCTTCAGAACATTCAAAACTCGGATAATATAGATAAAATTTATGAAGACGGAGAACCTGAAATAATCCCTGCGATTGAAAGCGCATCTTCATATAACGATTATATTTATAAATGGGCAAATAACGGCGCTGCACTTCGTTCAAGCAGAAATGTTATCAATGTTCTGCTTATCGGTCTGGATTCGGAAGACGCTCTTGAAAAGGGAGGACGCTCCGACACCATTATTCTTGCTTCATTGAATAAGAAGACCAAAAAAATTTATCTGACTTCTTTTTACCGTGACACCTGGACATACATGAATGTTTCAAAAGGTCCGAATTATAACAAGATCAATGCTTCTTATATGTACGGCGGAGCAGACGCTCTTATTGACACACTCGAAAAGAATTTTAAAATTGATATTGATTATTATGTTGCGGTTGACTTTTCTTCATTTACCGACATTATAAATTCACTCGGCGGAATTACCGTTGAAGTTGAAGAATATGAGGCAAAATATATCAACAGAACAACCGTTCACACGATTGACTATGGCCCTGCTGTCACTCTTGACGGTTATGAAGCATTGGTTTATGCAAGAATCAGACACAGCGATTCCGACAGTGATGTCAGCCGAACAAGAAGACAGAGAAAGGTTATCACAGCTTTTATTGACAGTGCAAAAGATGCAAGTCTCAGCCAGCTTAACTCTGCACTCAATTCACTTTTCAAATATGTTAAAACCGATTTG
The DNA here is from genome assembly GCA_051880655.1 of Acutalibacteraceae bacterium. Taxonomy (GTDB): domain Bacteria; phylum Bacillota; class Clostridia; order Oscillospirales; family Acutalibacteraceae; genus UBA6857. The sequence continues at coordinate 12,713 of JBJEOJ010000171.1, forward strand.
ACAAAAATGCAGATTTTGTCATATGGTGCTCAGGCAATTGCAAACGGTTGGGCAAACTATGATATTGAGCAGATTACGATCAATGACCCAAGTATGTTTGTGACAGGATATGTCGGAAATTCAGCAGTTGTTTTCTCTGATTTTCCTGCTGTTTCCGAAGTTGTTCAAATGGGTATTTACGGAAATACAAGTGTTGTTAACAGTGATGACAGAATAAAACCGTTCAATATGCTTTCTTACAGAAGCAGCGACGGACAATATGTTATGAACTGAGAAAATAATAATATTTAACCTTTAATAAGCTGTCAGCTTCTGCTGATGGCTTATTGCTCAGTAACGCAGAAAAATTTCAGAAAGGATTGCGGCTCTTATAAGATTTTATAATCAATGTGCCGATAATTGAGATGGATATAACAATCGGAGAAGAAAATATTGCTAAAACAACAGTTACAAATGAAAAAACAGCCAAAAGTGCAGGAAGCGGTAGCCTTGATGTTTTTGCGACACCGTTTATGTGTGCTCTAATGGAAAAAGCGGCAAGCGAGCTTTGCGAAAATTATATGTCGGAAGGGTTCACAACGGTTGGAACTGCTCTTGACATTTCACATATTGCTGCGACTTCAATCGGTCAGGAAGTTTTTGCAAAAGCTATTGTTACGGAGTTTGACAGCCGAAAAATTTCTTTTGATGTTGAAGCTTATGACAATGCCGGTCTTATCGGAAAAGGCAGGCACGAAAGATTCATTGTGCAAAAAGAAAAGTTTATTAAGAAAGCGATAAACCGCAGTAGCTTTACAAAGAAAGGCGAAGAAAATGTCTAAATATGATTATGTGATTTTTGATTTTGACGGGACGGTAACAGATACCGGTGAGGGAATTTTAAAAAGTCTGCAATATTCTTTTGAAGCACACGGCAAAAAAGCACCGGATATGGACGAACTGAAAAAATTTATAGGTCCTCCGATACATTACAGCTTTGTTCATTTTTACGGTATAAGCGAAGATGAGGTCGGAAACTATATTGAAAAATACCGTGAAAGATACAGAGAAAAAGGCATTTATGAGTGTTTTGTTTATGATAGAATGGAAGAAACAATTAAAAAACTCAGAGATAACGGTGTTAAAATCGGTATAGCTTCTTCAAAGCCGATTCATCTGATATATGATGTTATGAATTATCTGAAAATTACGGATTTGTTTGATGCAGTCAGCGGAACTGCTTTTGATGACAGTAATCACAGCGGAAAAACTGATCTTATTCTTGATTCAATGAAAAAACTCGGCGCAAAAGACAAATCAAAGGTGCTTATGGTAGGTGACAGATATTTTGATATTGACGGAGCAGCCGGAGCCGGAGTTGACAGCTGTGCTGTTTTATTCGGATACGGAAACCGTCAGGAATTTGAAGAACATCATGCAACGTATATTGTTGAAAAGGCACCGCAGATTGCTGATATTGTATTATAATAGTATTTGGAATAATAAATGCACATGAATGCGTTTTAAGAATAAATATAATAATATTACAGAAATATCGGAATGTGTTAAATAGATAACAATGAAATGATGTTTTATACGTTTAAAACATTTCTATTCAATATCAAATCAAATTTAAAATAAAAGTTTTCAACATATAAAGTCACAAACGTTGAAAACTTTCAAAAACAATAAAGCTATCCTTTATCGGAGGAGTTATGAGATATTTTGCAAAAAAATATGATGTTTTGGTAATCGGTGCCGGTCATGCCGGAATTGAAGCCGGTCTTGCTGCTGCAAGGCTCGGTGTGAGTGTCGGTGTATTCACAATAAATATGGATTGGGTCGGCAATATGCCGTGTAATCCTTCAATCGGCGGAACAAGCAAAGGTCACCTTGTCAGAGAAATTGATGCTTTGGGCGGTGAAATGGGAAAAGCCGCTGATGCCAATACTTTGCAAAGCCGTATCCTTAATCTCGGAAAAGGCCCGGCGGTTCATTCTTTGCGTGCTCAAATTGACCGCAGGCATTACAGTGAATACATGAAGCTGACTTTGGAGAGTCAGGAAAATCTTGAACTTGTTCAGGCTGAGGTTATTAGTCTTGAGAAAACCAAAGATGGTTTATGGGAAGTTGTGACAAAGCTGGAAGCTATTTACCGTTCGAAATGTGTTGTTCTTGCAACGGGAACTTTTTTAGGCGGACGAATTTATGTCGGTGATGTTTCATATGAGGGTGGTCCTGACGGAATGTTTGCGGCAACCGCTCTTACCGAATCACTTAAAAAACTCGGAATACCGACCAGACGATTTAAGACAGGTACTCCTGCAAGAGTAAACAAAAGAAGCATTGATTTTTCAAATCTTGAAGTGCAAAACGGCGACGAACACATTGTTCCCTTTTCTTTTGACGGAAAATATAAGCCTGAAAACAAGCTTCCCTGTTACATAACATATACAAACGAAGAGACAAAAAGGGTTATCCTTGATAATATCCATCGTTCCCCTCTTTACAGCGGAAAAATTGACGGTGTTGGTCCTCGTTATTGTCCGAGCATTGAAGACAAAATTGTCCGGTTTTCAGAAAAGAAACGCCATCAGCTTTTTATTGAACCTTGCGGCGAAAATACTCAGGAAATGTATTTGCAGGGCATGTCGTCATCACTTCCTGAGGATGTTCAGCATGCTTTTTTGAAAACGATTCCCGGACTTGAGCATGTTCAGGTTATGCGTACTGCTTATGCGATCGAATATGACTGCGTGGATCCGCTTGCGTTGTTTTCGACGCTTGAGTTTAAAAATTACAGCGGATTGTTCGGTGCAGGTCAGTTTAACGGTTCAAGCGGCTATGAAGAAGCCGCAGCACAAGGCTTGATTGCCGGAATAAATGCTGCACTAAAAGTTAAAGGAGAACCTCCGCTGATTCTTGACCGTGCAAGCTCATATATCGGAACGCTTATCGATGATCTTGTTACAAAGGGATGCAGCGATCCTTATCGAATGATGACTTCGCGTTCGGAATATCGTTTGATTTTGAGGCAGGATAATGCAGATATTCGTCTTACAAAATACGGTTATAAAATCGGTCTTGTTGGTGAAGAAAAATGGCAAAGACTGCAAATAAAGCTTGAAATGATTAGAAACGAAAGAGAACGTGTCGAAAATGTTTCAATATCACCAAGCGATGAACTCAATGAATTGCTTGTTTCACGTGAAACATCAGCGCTTAAAACAGGCTGCAAACTTTCTGAGCTAATTAAAAGACCGCAGCTTAATTATGAATTGCTGACACCTTTTGACAAAGAACGACCAAATTTGCCTTTTGAAGTGTTTGAACAGGTAGAAATTGATTTAAAATATGAAGGATATATAAAGCGTCAGCTGGCACAGGCAAAGGAAATGCGCAGACTTGAAAACAGGAAACTTGATAAAGATATTGATTACAGCAAGATAACAGGTTTGCGTATGGAGGCACAGGAAAAGCTAAACAAGATTAAGCCGGAAAATGTCGGACAAGCTTCAAGAATATCGGGTGTAAGTCCGGCGGATATATCTGTTTTACTTATTTATCTTAAGAAAAACGGTTGAAAGGACAGTCATGGAAGATTTTATTAACAAAACTTTACTTGCTGAAACTGCTGAAAAATTCAGAGTTAAACTTGATGAAACAGCGCTGGAAAGATTCAATATATATGCAAGGCAACTTGTTACATGGAATGAAAAAATTAATCTTACAGCAATTATCCAACCGGATGAAATTGTTATTAAACATTTTATCGACAGCCTATCACTTTTAAGCGTTGTGGATATACCGAAAAACAGCAGTTTAATTGATGTCGGAACAGGTGCAGGCTTTCCGGGAATTGCTGTTTTGATCGCGAGACCTGATATAAAGCTTACTCTTCTTGACAGCACAGCTAAAAAACTTAATGTAATTGCGAATATTTTATCAGCTCTTGAACTCGAGGCTCAGCTTGTTCATTCAAGAGCTGAAGAAGCAGGCAGAAAAACACAATATAGGGAAAATTTTGATTTTGCTTCTGCAAGAGCAGTTGCAAATTTACGGGAACTTTGCGAATATTGTCTTCCGTTCGTCAGAATCGGCGGCACTTTCATTGCAATGAAAGGTGCAAAAGCAGATGAGGAAGCAGACAGAGCAAAAAAAACAATTAAAGTGCTCGGTGCTAAGATTGAATCTAAAAAGCAATTTGAACTTGAAAATGCGGGTGAAAGAAATATTTTTGTTATAAATAAAATATCGCATACACCGACAGCATATCCGCGTCCATCGGCAAAAATTGCAAAAATGCCTTTGGTATAATGTCGCAGAAAGTCAAAATTTTGCATAATTGGACGAACGATTTTATTGGACAAACCTCCCTTTTTATGCTATCATCATGGCATAAGAGGGAGGTTTTCTAATGGTTACCGAAAAACCGCGTTCGGCCGGGCAAGTGTTGCTCATACCGAACGAAAAAATTTTTTCAAATCCAAACCAACCCCGAAAAATTTTTGATCAGGGTGAATTGGTGAATCTTGCAATAAGTATCAGAATGAACGGCATATTACAGCCGATTACAGTAAGAGAAGTTGAAAAAGGATATGAGGTTGTTTCGGGAGAAAGAAGACTGAGAGCGTCAAGACTTGCAGGTATGATTGTTGTTCCTTGCATAGTTGTTGATGTCAATTCAATGAAATCTGCTATTTATTCTTTAATTGAGAACTTGCAGAGACAAAATTTGAACTATTTTGAAGAAGCTGTTGCAATTGAACGTCTTATGAATGAATATGGACTTTCACAGGAAGAGGCTGCAAGAAAACTGGGTAAAGCTCCGTCGACAGTATCAAATAAGCTGCGCCTTTTGAGTCTTCCCAAAAAGGCACAGAAGATGCTTCTTGAAAGCGGGCTTTCAGAAAGACATGCCCGTGCTTTGCTTCGCCTTGAAAGCGAAGCGGTTATTCCAACGCTTGAAAAAATTATTGAACGTAAACTTAATGTTGCACAAACAGAAAGGCTTGTTGAAAATATGCTTGAAGAAAAAAACAAGCCCAAACGCACAACAAAAAGAATGTTCAGTGACATAAAAATATTTCTTAACACAATAAACAATGCCGTTGAAACAATGCATAGTGCCGGAATAAATGCCGGTTTTACTAAATCTGAAACAGATGAAAATATAGTTTATGAAATTGTTATTCCAAAAAGCAGTGCATATAAAAACTGCACAAGTCAAACCAACTGTGATTAATGCATTTTTATTCGCTATTGTGCACTGATTTGTTGTCAGCATACGAAGTATTAGTCTTTGTATGTTCACATAATCATATCTTTCTCTTTCACACCCGGCAAAAGGCTCCGTTTATCGGAGTCTTTTGCTGTATGTTCCACGTGAAACGAAAAAAATTTTGGCTTAATACTTTAAAATCGTTTTCGTATGTGTTATACTGTATCATAATTACGGTGACCTGATCTTTTGGGTCATTTATATACGGAAAGGAGAAGTTTATGGGAAAAACAATTGCGATTGTTAACCAAAAGGGCGGTGTCGGAAAAACAACTTCAGCTGTTAACCTTTCTGCGGCAATTGGTATGCACGGATATAAAACCCTACTAGTTGATATAGATCCGCAGGGAAACTCCACAAGCGGTCTTGGTTATAACAAAAAAAATGTTGAAAAATCAACTTATGATATGATTATCGGTACAGCAGAAGCAAAAGACATTCTTATAAAAACGAATTTTGCAAATCTTTCCCTGCTTCCATCTGACATGAATCTTGCAGGTGCTGAACTCGAACTTGCCGAACTTGATAATCGTACCGGAAGAATTAAAACAGCTCTTGCACCGATAAAAGATAGCTTTGATTATATTTTTCTTGATTGCCCGCCGTCTCTTGGTTTAATAACAGTCAACGCACTCAGTGCAATTGACAGTGTTATCGTCCCTATTCAGTGTGAATATTATGCGCTTGAGGGTTTGTCGCAGTTGATGAATACCATAAGACAAGTTAAGCGTTTATATAATCCGCTGATTGAAATTGAAGGAATATTGCTGACAATGTATGATGGAAGACTAAATCTTACTCAACAAGTTGTATCCGAGGTTAAGCGATTTTTTCCAAAAAAAGTTTATTCAACGGTTATTCCGAGAAATGTCAGGCTTTCGGAGGCACCATCTTTCGGTATGCCGGTTTGCTATTATGACAAGGCGTCAAAAGGAAGTAAGGCTTATGACGAACTTGCAACAGAATTTCTTAATAAGAACAGTAGATAAGGAGGTATATTATGGCACTGAAAAATAAAGGTGGTTTGGGCAAAGGTCTTGATGCCTTAATGCTTGATAACAGTACCGAAGAAGAAAATGTAGGAACACTTATGTTAAAGCTTCACGAAATTGAACCCAATAGAGATCAACCACGAAAAGCTTTTGATGAAGAAGCCCTTGAAGAACTTGCAGACAGCATTGCACAGCACGGAATTATTCAGCCTCTGCTCGTTCGTCCGCTTCCCGAAGGAGGTTATCAGCTTATCGCCGGAGAAAGACGCTGGCGTGCGGCAAGAATGGCAGGCCTAACGGAAGTCCCCGTGCTTGTCAGGGAAATCACAGAAAGCGAGATTATGGAGCTTGCGCTCGTTGAAAATCTCCAGCGTGAGGATCTGAATCCGATTGAAGAAGCCGAGGGTTTGCAAACGTTGATTGAAACCTACGGAATGACGCAGGAAGAAGCAGCGCAAAAGGTTGGAAAATCACGCCCTGCAATTGCAAATACAATGAGGTTGCTGATGCTTCCGCCATCGGTTTTGCAGTTTGTCCGTGAGGGAAAGCTTTCGGCTGGTCATGCAAGAGCTTTACTTTCACTTTCAGATGATGATAAAATTAAAAAACTTGCAGATGAAGTTGTTGAAAAAGGCCTTTCGGTTCGTGACACAGAGCGGCTTGTTAAATTTATGCTTAAAGACAGCACTCAAAAAAAGAAAAAAGAAAAAAAGCGTGATAATTATTTCAACGAAGCAGAAATCGCTTTATCAAATACCCTCGGAAGAAAAGCCAAAGTACATGTGAATTCGAACGGCAAAGGCACGCTTGAAATAGAATTTTTCAGCAAAGAAGATTTTGCAAATTTGCTTGAAGTATTTAACAGACAATAAAAAAGAGGTAAAAAGAAATGTTAGACATTAAACTTATCAGAGAAAATCCCGAAAAAGTTAAGGCAGCCATGAAAACAAGAAATAAAGACATGGATGCTCTTGTTGATGAAATCATTGAAATTGACGGTAAGCGCCGTGAACTTTCTTCAAAAAGAGAAGCGCTTAAGGCACAGCAGAATGCGGCAAGCAAACAGATTCCCGCAATCAAAAAAGCCGGCGGTGACATTAGCGAAATTATGAAGGAGATGAATGCCGTTAAAGATGCAATTAAAGCAGATGAAGATGAATTGAACGCTTTGGAAGCAAGACAGAAAAGCCTGATTTATGAGTTTCCGAATATTCCGAGCGATACAACGCCTGTCGGCAAAGATGACAGCGAAAATATTGAAATTCGCCGCTGGGGTGAGCCGAGAACATTTGATTTTGAAGCAAAGGCACACTGGGATATCGGTGCGGACTTGGATATTCTCGATCCGGAAACAGCCGCAAAAGTAACGGGAGCACGTTTTCATTTTTATAAAGGTCTCGGTGCAAGACTTGAGCGATCAATTATTAACTTTTTCCTTAATACCCACACAGAGCACGGATATAAAGAAATTTTTCCGCCGTTCATGGTAAACCGTGCATCAATGACAGGAACCGGTCAGCTTCCGAAGTTTGAAGATGATGCTTTTAAGCTTACAAATGATTATTTCCTCATTCCGACCGCTGAAGTACCTGTTACAAATATGCACCGTGATGAAATTCTTGACGGAAAAAAGCTTCCGATCAGCTACTGTGCATATTCAGCTTGCTTCAGAGCAGAAGCAGGTTCAGCCGGACGAGATACAAGAGGTCTTATCAGACAGCATCAGTTTAATAAAGTTGAGCTTGTTAAGTTTGTAAAACCCGAGGAAAGCTATGCCGAACTTGAAAAGCTGACAAACGATGCCGAGCGTGTGCTTCAGCTTCTGGGTCTCCCCTATCGTGTTGTTGCACTGAGTACCGGAGATATCGGATTTTCATCTGCAAAGACTTATGACCTTGAAGTCTGGCTTCCGTCATATGGGCGCTATGTTGAAATTTCTTCATGCTCAAACTTTGAAGATTTTCAGGCAAGAAGAGCGTCCATCAGATATAAGGACGATCCGAAAGACAAGGCAAAACTTGTTCATACTCTTAACGGTTCAGGTGTTGCAATCGGAAGAACAGTTGCGGCAATTCTTGAAAATTATCAGAATGCCGATGGCAGTGTAACCGTTCCGGAAGCGCTCAGACCGTATATGGGCGTTGATGTAATTAAATAAACCGTCTTGGCACGGTTTATAAGCACAGCTTCCCCGCTGTGAAATACTGTATTTAAAAGAACATGGAGGATAAAAATGTATAGTGAACTTTTAGACAGCATAGAACTTATCAGAAAAACAGACAGCGAGGTTGCAGATGCCATGCAGCTGGAACTTGAACGCCAGCGCAATAAATTGGAACTTATCGCTTCGGAAAATATTGTTTCACCTGCTGTTATGGCGGCAATGGGTAGTGTTTTGACAAACAAATATGCCGAGGGTTATCCGGGCAAGAGATATTATGGCGGATGTGAATATGTTGATATAGTTGAAAATATTGCAATTGAAAGAGCAAAAAAACTTTTCGGCGCAGAATATGCCAATGTTCAGCCGCATTCAGGATCACAGGCAAATCTTGCCGTATATGCCGCGTTTCTTAAGCCGGGCGATACCGTGCTTGGTATGAGCCTTGCAGAGGGCGGTCATCTTACACATGGGTCACCGGTTAACGCAAGCGGAATTTTATATAACTTTGTTTCATACGGTGTGGATTCAAACGGCTTTCTTGATTATGACAAGCTTCGCGAAATTGCAATTGAAAACAAGCCGAAAATGATTGTTGCGGGTGCTTCGGCATACCCGAGAATTATTGATTTTGAGCGTATCGGTGAAATCGCAAAGGAAGTCGGTGCAATTTTCTTTGTTGATATGGCGCATATAGCCGGTCTTGTTGCGGCAGGACTTCATCCGTCACCTGTTCCGTATGCAGACGTTGTCACAACAACAACGCACAAAACACTCCGAGGACCGAGAGGCGGTCTGATTCTTGCAAAAGAAGAATATGCAAAGCAGCTCAATAAAGCGATTTTCCCCGGCAACCAGGGAGGGCCGCTGATGCATATTATCGCAGCAAAGGCGGTATGCTTCGGTGAAGCACTTACAGACGAATTCAAGGCATATCAGAAACAGATCATTCTCAATTGCCGTGCACTTTCCGCAGGACTTATAACAAGAGGAGTTGACCTTGTTTCAGGCGGAACAGACAATCACCTGTGCCTGCTCGATTTGCGTTCGCTGAACATCACGGGTAAAGAGCTTGAGCACCGCCTTGACGAAGTAAACATCACAACGAACAAAAACGCCATTCCGAACGATCCGCAAAAACCGTTTGTAACAAGCGGTGTAAGGCTCGGCACGGCGGCAGTTACAACAAGAGGACTGAAAGAACAGGATCTCGATGAGATTGCAGGCTTCATTCATCTTGCCGCAACTGATTTCGAAAACAAAAAAGAAGAAATAAAATCAGGCGTAAAAGCGATATGTGACAAATATCCGCTTTATGAATAAAAGACAACGCTGCCCGATGGGCAGCGTGTTCTCTATTATGTTTTGCTGTTGGTTTTCAAAGCGTGATGAACAATATCAAAAAAAGAAAGCTCTCTAAATTATTGCATGACAGGTTGATTTGTAGAGACTGAATGCTCCATCGGCATTGCGTAGTGGTTTGTTGTGGAGGGCGAATGCTCCCTCAGTCACTGCGTGACAGCTCCCTCAAAGAGGGAGCCATGCAAGGGTAAAAAATTAAAAACAGGTGAATTATATGTCTTTACCGTACAATAAACAATTGATATATCGAGCAAAGACTCTTCGGAAGAATATGACACCTCAAGAAAGACATTTATGGTATGATTATTTGAGAAGTTATAAAATAAGATTCCAAAGGCAAAAAGTTATTGATTCATATATAGCGGATTTTTATTGTCATAAAGCAAAATTGATTATAGAACTTGACGGAAGTCAGCACTATACAAAAGAAGGTATGGAATATGACAAGGTTCGCACAGATATATTAAAAGCATATAATTTGGAAGTTATAAGATTTTCAAATTATGATGTGGATAATTGCTTTGAAGGGGTATGCATGGAAATAGATAAAAAGGTCAATGAACGGCTATTGCAGTTTCCAAATGAACAACTCAAATAGTATAAACGTGATACTTCCCCTGGCTCCCTCTTTGAGGGAGCTGTCACGCAGTGACTGAGGAAGTCCCAACCGATAAATTTTAGTTTAGGAGTCCTATAAGCTGTCAGCTTTGCTGTGACTAAGCGGGTTACCTACTGACCGTTGCTGCAAGGTAAAATTCAGCAAGGCTTGCTCCCTGAGACGGCTGACGTCGCCACCCTCCTCACGAGGGAGGCTAAAATGCTTTCTTTCAGGTCGTTGAATTGGCTCCCTCTTTGAGGGAGCTGTCACGAAGTGACTGAGGGAGCGCTCGCCCTCCGCAATAAACCGTAACGCAACGCCGACTGAGGAAGCATTCGTCTTACCACGAGTGAGCTGTCACTAAGTGATTAAGGAAAAGCTGTGTAACGGGAATAGTCAAATTGCACAAGTAAAACGTATTAAAATCGGTCAAAGAAAACAAAAATTTAAGAAAAATTAAATAAATTAATTTGCCATCTTGACTTTATTGATTTTAGAGTGTTATACTAACAATAACTAAAAGTGACTAATTATGCCTTGCTATACCCTTTTGTAAATTGACGTGAACGGTTGAGGTCAACAGCCGGTCAAGGCGCAGACGGGTTGTTTCGGCATTTTTAACGCTTGATAAAGCCGCAAATCACCTGGCGGCTTTATTGAAATTTTTTCTTAAGGAGGAAATTATCTTATGAAAAAGCAGTTCAAAAAAGGTCTATCGCTTATCATGACGGTGTTTATGCTTCTGTCATGTTGGGTATTTGTTACCCCGACTAAAGCAGATGCTGTTACAGCGGGATCTACTTATACGCTTAAACTCTATGCCACTGTTGATGACGAGGCGAATGGCTGTGACAACAAATTGAAAGTCACTTATCAAACTGTCAATGGAACGGGCAGTTCAACAACGACTACATATGATCTTGGCACATTGCTTAATAGTGGTACGGGAAGTAAAACCCAAACAATCAGTGTTCCGGGGTTCCCAACTTCAATGACATTTTCTACACAACGAAGCAATTCAATGAGCACTAATGTTATAGATATAACGATTACAAAAATCGAGATAGGATCTGTAACAGTAAAAAGCCCTAATTATACAGTAGATACATATGGTTGGTGGAGCAAAAGAGAAACAACATGGAATGGATGGGAAAAACCAAAAGCAAACAATGTTGTTTTTGATCAGAATCCGAGTGCTGTAACAGTTCCAAAAACTGGCACAGCAACAACTTCAATGCGCACTCACCTTGTGGATCAATATGGTGTTGTTGTTGGATCAGATGCAAATTATTCAAAGACATACACCCTCACTTCAAACAGAAGCAGTACAACAGGTATTACCTGTGCAGCAGGCACAACCACCTCAACGTATGATCCGTGGACAATCTCAGTTACCAACAGCGCAAAGCTGAAGGATTATGATACTAATACTAATACAATTACTGCGAAAGTCAGCTATACCTTTAACGGTTTTACTGTGTTTAATTCCAAGACTTTCGTGGTCACCGACCCGACCTATACATTCTCTTTCAATGTAAACGGCGGTACATCCATCAGTCCGAGTGCATCAGTAAGTAAATACTATTATAATAAACTTGCTTCTACTCTGATTCCGTCAAGCGGTGTTCGTCCCGGTTATGAATTTATTGCGATGTACGGAACTGCAAAAGATCCGAACTATGACTTCACAAAACCGACTCCGGGTTCAACCTCCGGTTATACAGGTCAGCTCACAAACACAACCCCGGTTGAAGGCGACAAAACCTGGTATGCCGCATGGTGGGCAAAAAATGTAACGGCAACCTTTATTGATAACGAAGGCAAAGTTCTCGGAACCGTTCAAGGTAAGTTTGACAAAACTCTTACTGATGTCAACGGCGCAGCTGTTGCTGCAATTGAAGCTCCCGAATATCACAAGAGACCCGGCGATACCGGAACTTATAATTATGTTTTCACCGGCTGGGTTGTTGACAGTGCGGTTGATGTAAACGGAAAAGATTATAGCGGAACAATCGGCGGCTTGAGTCCCGATGAAGCTGTTCTTCAAGGCGATGTAACTTTCCGCGCAGCTTACAGTGTTGTTAAGAACTCTTATAATGTAAAATTCTATGATGTAAACGGTAATCTCACAAATGCAGATTATTCTTATAATGATCTTCCGACACAGCCCGGCGATCAGGTTCTTGCAGCAAACAATACATATACCTATCTGTTCAAGGGCTGGACAAAAGTATCTGACGGCAGAACCGATTACTATCTTGTTGATGCAAACAGCTATGATGATGACGGAAACTATATTCCTGTCACAACAGATTTCACTGTCAGAACAGATGCAGTCTATGTTCCTGTTTTTGAAAAAGTATATAAGGAATATACAGTCAGCTTCTCTTATGACGGTGTAACGAACAAGACCGTTTTAACAAAGCTTCATTATAATGATACCTATGAAGTTCCAGTCCCTGCAACCTCATATACTAAAGATGGTTACAGATATACCTATAACGGCTGGACATTGAACGGCAATCCGGCAACTCCGGGCACTGTTAAAGGCAATGCCGTTTATGTTGCTGATTATTTAATCACCCCTGCTGTTTACACAATCAGATTCTTTGATTATGACGGCACACAGATTAACGATCAGGACGATCAGTATAATCACGGTGATGCAATCAGAGTCACAAACGCAGATGCAACTCAGGTTTACAGAGACGATTCATATGAATATACCTTCAAACATTTTGAACGTTTCAACGGTGATGCATTTGTCGGCGGAATTGCCGTTATGGACGAAGACTATTATGCAGTTTATGACAAGACAGAACTCATGACCGTAAACTATTATAACGGTGACGAGCTTCTTGAAACAGTCAAAGAAGTTGCAGGCAGAGCTGTTCCGGCATATACCGGCGACACTCCGACAAAAGCAGACGACCTTTATGCAACAAATTATGTTTTCGCAGGCTGGCGTGATAAAGACGGCAACGAAGTTACAACAATGCCTGACGGTGATGTTGATCTTTACGCACATTACACAGCTGACGTTATAAACTATTCGGTCAGATTCCTCAAAGATGACGGAACAGACATGATTCCCGAACAGATTCTTCATTACGGCGACGCAGTAACCGTTCCGACAGAAGAACAGAGAGCAAAAACACCGGATAATACCTACAGCTATGAATTCAAAGCCTGGGATAACGATGTTTCAACCGTATGCGGCGGCGATGCGGTTTACACGGCAACCTACAGAAAGTCATATAACTACTATACCGTTACATGGCTCGATGAAAACGGTGATGTATTCAAGCAGGAAGACTATATATATAATGAAAGAATAAACGCTCCGCTTACTCAGCCCGAAACAAGCCAGACACCGACACAAGGTGAAAACTATGAGATGGTTTTCTATGGTTGGCAGAAAGCTGACGGAACCTATTATAAACGCGGTGACAGAATCACAGGTCCTGCAACTTATACGGCAACCTATGCCGAAACCGGAAAGATCTGCAACGTAACATTCCTTGACGATGACGGCTCAACCCTTCAGGAAATCAAGGTTGCTTACGGAACCGCACTTTCAGACATTGCTTATGCAACTCCGATCAAGACCTCAACAGATGATGTTCACTATATCTTCGCAGGCTGGGAAGGAACAGACAGCGCAACAACCGTAACAAGCAAAGATACAGTATATGTTGCAGCATACAGAGCAAAAGCACACTGCTTTGAAATTGATGTTGTTAAAACCGCTCCGACCTTCTTTGAAGAAGGTGTCGGAACAGAAAAATGCTCCTGCGGTTTAACAAGAGAAGTTGCAATTGAAAAGCTCACAGATACAGTTGCTCCGCAATCGAAGCTTTATGTTAAAGACGCAACTTGGGTAACCGGCGACAGCGCTGATTTCACAAATGCTGTTCCTGCTGCTCCGAACAACCAGCTTATCATTAACGCAACCGATACCGGCGATGTTAATGCTCAGTTTAACAAAGACGGCAGCAAAGGCTCAGGCGTCGGTAAGATTGAATATAGTGTTCAGTATGGCGAAGTTGATCCTGCTTCAATTGCAGATGATCAGTGGACAGTAAAATTTGATTATGACGCAACAAAAGAATATCTGACTGAGCAAGCAAGAACCGAAGCAGGCGATGATGAAGCAATTCTTAAAGAAAAGCTTGCAGAAGTTGATGCTTATATGGCAACTCTTAAAGCAAACGCTTCCGGTACACTCGGCAACATTACAACTTATGCGGACGGAACTGAACTTGCTAACGACTGTGAATTTGTATTATACGGTAAAATTACAGACCGTTTAGGCAATGTTTCCTATATTAACTCAGGACTTCTTGTTTATGATACAACAGCACCTGAGGTTTCGGTTGACAGTGATCATCACTATAATAACAAGCACTGTGTTGATGCAACAATCACAGCTTCAGACAACAGAGCAATTGAATCCGTAACTCTCAACGGTGAAGCAATTGAGCTTGTTGACGGCAAGTACACAACCGAAGAAGCAGGTATCTATCAGGTAATTGTTACAGATACCGCCGGCAATCAGTCAAAGGCAAACTTTGAAGTTGTCGGAAAGCATGCAATCAAATCTTATACAATTCCCGCAACCTGCACCGAAGACGGTTATCAGTATGATAAATGCTTGCTCTGTCAGCAGCAAATCGGCGAAAGAATCGGCATTGAAGCCATGGGTCATGAAACTGATTCCGGCGTATATACCAAGCCGACCTGCGAAACAAACGGATACACAACTTATACCTGCAAGAAGTGCGGATATAAAGAAGTTGTTGAAGATGATCCCGCAACAACAGGCGAACATAATTGGGTATTGACCCAGAGTGCTGCTCCGACCTGCAGTGCAACAGGCTATAAGACATATACCTGCTCAATCTGCAGCAAGACAAAAACAGAAACTGTTGAGATTAACCCCGATGCACACAAATATTATTATCCTGTAACAGTTAAGGCAACCTGCACCGAAGACGGTTCAATCACAAGAGAATGTAAGTATTGCGGATATAAAGATATTGAAACAATTGCCAAAACAGGTCACACCGCAAGCGGCGTTTGGGTTGTAACACAGCCGGCAACCTGCCTTGAAGACGGCTTACAGGTTCAGTACTGCGCAAATTGCGACACAACCGAAGTTCAGGATAAGGAAACAATTCCGGCAACCGGTCACAGCTATAAAGTTAAAGAAGTTGTTGAACCGACCGAAACCGAAAAGGGCTATACAATTTATGAATGCCGCAACTGCGATGAAACAACAGAAGGTCACTTCAAATATGGCGATTATGTTGACCCGTCAGTTAAATATACGGTTACCTTTGATGTTGAGGGTGCATTAAGCACAATTGAAAAGATTAAGGGTGAAACCCTCATTTCAACAGAAGCACCTGCAACTGTTAAAGAAGCAAACGAAACTTATAAATACACATTCTCACATTGGGAAGACAAAAACGGCGAAACCGTAACACTTCCTCTTGAAGTAACTGCAAACACAACACTCACAGCAGTATTTGATTCAAGATATGTTAACTATGCTGTTACCTTGGTAAGAGAAAACACAGACGGAACAACAACTCAGATTCAGAAGATAGGTTATCTTCATAACGAACAAGTTCTTGAACTGCCTGAAGCTCCGGAAAAGAAATCCGACTCAACTTATGATTATTCATATGTCGGCTGGAAGCTTAAAGGAACAGATGATAACACAGCTTCAAAGACATGGACAATTGCAGCAGCTGATGCAATCCTTGTTCCTGTTTATGAAGCAACACTCAGAAAGTATAAGGTTACATTTGCATATGACGTTAACAATATTCTTCAGAGCACAACAGTAATGGCCGGTGAAGATGTTGTTTACGAAGGTGTAACTCCGGTTAAGGAAAAAGATGAAAAATATCACTATGTATTTGATTCCTGGTCAGATGAAACAACCAATATTCAGGCAGACACATTCGTAACACCTAAATTTACTGCAGTTGAACACGGCAAAACGATAATCGCCACCACACCGGTTGACTGTGAAAATGCAGGAACAGTAACCTATAAATGTGATGACTGCGGTTATACATCAACCGAAATCACCGCTGCTGCACTCGGACACAACTGGGGAACACCTTATGTTGATGCTGAAACAGGCAAAATGATGAAGAAGTGCAGCCGCTGCGGCGCAGAAATTGAAGACGAGACGGTTTATCTGGTTGAATTCAAAAATGATGACGGTTCAATCGTAAAAAGAATTGGCTATCTGAAATACGGTACGGATATTTCTGACAGAATTCCTACGCCGACGAAGGCTGAAACAGACTCTGAAAGATATGTATTTACAGGTTGGACACCGTCTGTTGAAAAAATCGTAACCGGCGATGCAACTTATACTGCAACATATTCTACGGAAAAGAAGTATTACAACGTCATTTATGCAATTGATTCAAGCAATGTTCTTGAAGTGTATAAAGATCTTTTAGGCGGAAGTCCTGTTCCTGCATACACAGGTGCTGAACCGACTAAAGCTGACACAGATGCTTACGGACATTATGTATTTGACGGTTGGTCAAGAAATGACGAAACAGTAACTGAAACGCTTTATATCACAGCGAAGTTCAAGAAAGTTGAACACAGCTATGTTGATGAAACTGTTGAAGCAACCTGTGAAAAAGGCTCCGGCATTAAACACACCTGCTCCGTTTGCGGATATACTTACACAGAAGAAACCGGCAAAGCTCTCGGACATAAGTGGATTCTCATTGAAGCTGTTGAACCGACATTTGATAATCCGGGATACGAAAAATATCTCTGCGAACGTTGCGGCGAAACAATGACAAAAGACTATGCTCAGAAAGAAAAGATTTCTGTAGTTATCATAGTTCTCGACAGCGACGGACACGGCGTACCCGATGTCAGAGCATCACTTTATGACAACGGTGAATTCGTAACCTCAGGAATAACCGGTGACGATGGTAAAGTTGTTCTCAAGGTTCCGGAAGCTAAAGAATATACACTCGTTCTTGACGGTGAAGGCTTTAATGCAAAGACAATTGCAATCAAGATTAATTCCGACGGTTCTTATGATACCAGCAAGATTCCGACGATTGATGTTGTTAAGTGCACCTGCCCGTGCCATAGAAGCGACTTCTGGGGTGCAATCTTCAGATTCTTCCACAAGATCATTAAGATGTTCACCGGAGAATTCAAGTGCTGTAATAACCCCGACCCGAGATATTATAAATAAAATATATCAAAATATTTAATTGTGTATATACGGGTGTGAACAAGAAAGGCTTTCCTTTCTAAGCTAAGCTATCGACGACCATTGCGAAAGCAATGGTCGTCGGTGTTTGTTAAAAAGCAATTTTAACATAATTTCAGCGCAAATAAACAAAAAAAGCTTGATATTTAGTCTGTAAAGCACATTAACTTTACAGACGATTTTCAACGGATAAAGTTTTCAACATATATGTGGAAAAGTAAATGTAAACGCCAAAGTCGATTTATGAAATGGACGCCTGATATTGTGAAAAAAACAGCAGATATTGTATATTATTCAAAATTAACTTCTTAATTACATCAATATCTGTGCTTTTATGCTTTATTTTTGTGCAAAATAAAGGATTTTAACTCATTATTTCTGTCATACTTTCAGAATAATTTTCAGCAGTAAATCTACACAAAAATGGGTGTTCTCATTTATGCAAACCGATGAAAAAAAATAATTGGCAAAAAAATATTAAAAATTATATTGAAATCTTTGTTTTGAAATGTTACAATACTCACAGTTATAGGTGTCTCTATAGGGCTTTTTGCACCCTTTTTCCACTTTCGGGTGGTTATTTGTGCTTAAAAGATCTCGGTATTATATAGGGAATCCTATTGGTAATATATACTCTATTTTTAAGGAGGAAAATTCAATGAAACTAGGGAAGAAAGTTCTTAGTTGCGTATTGGCTGTCATGATGATAGTCACGAGTATTTCTGCGACGTTCACTGTTTTTGGCGCAGGCGTATCTCAGCTCAGAAATCTCTATACGCAAATCAACATGGACTACGACGGCTTGATGGATGCAATCAATTCCGGAAAAGACGAGCGTGTTCCCACACAAACAAGCGGCGTCAACTATGCGGTTGCGGTCGATACCTACCATTCCGGTTGGTATAACGTTGCAAAGGCATTCTCTGCTTATGCAAAAGCTGTAACCGTAAGCAACAGTGTCAATACATATAAAGACATTGTTGATTTGGCTGTTCAGGACATGGTCAGCAACGGTATTATCACCAGTTCTGACGGTTCAACCGGTGCCACGCAGGCAGACGTGCAGAAAGTTTTGAACTACTTTACTTTCGGCACAGATGTAACAGGTGGCTTCACGGGAGCATCAATGAGCCGTACTCTCAACATAGGTACGGGTTATGATATCCTCGCTTATGACAAAATTGAGGATATTGAAACTGACCGTACATATTATACCGCTCAGCTGACATTTACAATCGCCAGCAAAAACGGTACATACGGCATCACTCCTGATACCGTCTCGTTTACTTCAACAACAACACTTGATCCGGATGCAGATGTTACTGTTGCCGCTATTAAGGCAGCACTTTTGGACTGCGTTGCCGACGATGCATTCAAAGCATGGTTTAATCTTGATCTTGATTCCATGACCGTTGATGAAATCATGGAACTTGTTGTCGGTGAAAAATCATGTGCTAACGTTCTTTCTGCATACCAGACTGTTGCAGAGCTTTCTTCGTCTGCAGAACCGGATGAACTTTGGGATCACTATGTTGCAGAGAGAGTCGGAAAGACATATGCTGAAACCGAAGAATGGATTAACAACGGTCTTCTTGACGCAATCAACAATGCATATGCATCAAGCTATAAAAAACAGTTTGATGAAAAAATGGCAACGGATTATTCCGCTTACACAGCTGACGAAATTCTTGATTTCTATAACAGCGTTGTTGCCATTGATCAGGCTTTGCATAATCAGACTAACTACAAAGGTATAAACATCTTTGAAGAAATACTTCCGCATTTTGACGGCGGTGCTGATTATTATAATGTAACCGTAACAGATTACATGGCTGTTCTGAAAGCAGATGTTGCAAGAGCCTATGCAAAAGTATATGCTGATGAGCTTACTGCGCTCCTTGCAGAAGAAGTGCCCACATATGACCATGAAAGCGAAGATGCAACAGCTGCATGGCCGGGCAGTGCGGATGAAGCCGCAGCCAAAGACTTCCTCAACAGAGCAACCGTTCTCAAAGAAAACATTGATACTTTCGTTCTCGGATACGGTACATTCGAGGATGTTAAGGCAGCTTTCTCTGATAACAAGAACCGTATCACAGAAGCTCTTTATAATCAGCTTCTTGCAAAGATGGACACGGTTAAGATTGATGTAAACGGTTATCAGCATTTTGAAACAAAAGCCAAAATGGAAAACCTTATCAAAACAACAGTTTTACCCGGTCAGTCTTTTGCACAGCTGACTGCATATTCAGAAGAATTCAGAGGACTTTATAACAAGGCTGTTGCACTCAGCAAGGATACAAATAACACGGCTGTTTATGCCGCAGTATATCCGGACGGTATTGATGAATATACAAGATATTTCAATACTGTTAAAGCTGCTGTTGCTCAGAGAATCGTTGATCAGGTTGCAAGAGTTGAAACCTATTATAAAGAAGGCGGAAACGCTGTTGTATATTACAACTTTGAAGCAATCATCGACAGCTATAATGCCATTGAAACCGATCTCATGACGTTGTCTGCATATCTTACGAACGCTCCGGCTTATGTTCCCGAAGAAGGTATGCCGTCTGTTGACAACCTCAGCACTCGTTTCAGCACAATCAGCGGTTATTATAACTCTGCTATAAGCTTCAAGGAATATATCGGAAAGCTCAAATCTGACGCAAGAGCAGATAACACTGATGCCAAAACACAGGATAAGACAATCCTTTCCTATATCCTTAAAAAGACTTCTGCAGCAAGCGGCAACAACTATTATAACTATGGTTGGTTGACAGCAGTTAACAAACTCAATGTTGACAACGTAACTGAATTTGTTAACGAAATCGGTCTTACATACGGCACTGTAAGCACCACTCAGGTAAGAAACCTGATGGATAACGCTGTTGCCGATTTCGATAAGATGCTCATTTCCGAAGACTTCGGTACAATCATGAACAAGCTTCTTGCTTCAACCGATGAAAACGGAAACGAAATTCCGGGTCTCGGCGTTTGGAAATATGATTATACCGACGCCAACGGTGTTAAGCATACCAAAGGTTCTGAAATCAAAACATTGCCGGAATTCCTCATTAACACCATTATGGGTGTTCTTTACAGCGGCTTGATTCAGGATTTGCTGTTCAAGACCTTGATGCCACTTATCGGTAACGCTGTTGACGGTATGAGCGATAAGTATGTCGGCTATGTTGTTGGTGAAATTGCCCCCGACGCAGCGCGTAAAGCAATTCCTCTTATGCCTCACCAGTTCTATAAGACATATTCGGATCTTCCTTGGTATAAATTCTTTAACGGTGATATCACAATCAACGGAAGTAAGCTTTATTATCCGAAAGTTACTGAAACAATGCAGACTGCTGATGTTACCGATACATGGTATTTCATCCTTGGTACCTGCTATCTTTCCTATTGGGATTCAGATACTGCAGCAAAAGTCGGAACAGGCCGTGAAAACATGAAGCCTGTTGATTGGAGCAACTGGGATTCAAACGAAGTTTGGCATATCACAAATGAAAATGAATTCTATAATGCTCTTGCAGCAGCAGCCTGCGGTCTTTCAAAACCGCTCGGTACACTTCTGACCGGTGATAGCTCAGAACTCACAGGTTCAATCGGTAATATTAATATTACC
>JBJEOJ010000172.1:0-7336 GCA_051880655.1 Acutalibacteraceae bacterium
ATACCAAGCTCTTTTGCAATTGCAACGGCAGTGTCTTTGTGGTCGCCCGTAATCATAACCGGAGTGATGCCTGCCGCACGGCATTCTTCAATTGCTGCTTTTACCTCAGGACGAACCGGGTCAATCATGCCCGTAAGACCGATGAAAACAAGGTCGTTTTCAAGTGCTTCGGGTGAAAAATCCGTTGGGGCTTCGTCATATTTTCTCATGGAAACGGCAAGAACTCGAAGTGCCTTATCCGCCATGTTTTTGTTTGCTTCAAGTGCTTTTTTGCGAAGCTCATCGCTAAACTCAACAATTTCAGAACCGACCAGAGCGTGTGTGCATCTTTTCAGAATTTCATCGGGAGCGCCCTTTGTGAACTGAACGATGCCCTCCTTTGTTTTGTGAACGGTTGACATCATTTTTCTTCCCGAATCAAACGGTGCTTCACCGATTCTCGGCTCTTCCTTGGCAAGAATATGCTTGTTGATTGAAAGCTTGTTTGCATAATCAACCAAGGCCGCTTCTGTCGGTTCACCCGTTACAACGCCGTTTTCGTCAATATCGGCATCGCAGCAAAGTGCCATTGCCTTTGCAATAAGCTGTTCGTTGTCGCCGTAATGTTCAACAACGGTCATCTTGTTCTGAGTTAATGTGCCGGTTTTATCCGAGCAGATGATCTGAGCACAGCCGAGGGTTTCAACCGCTGTGAGCTTTCTGATGATTGCGTTTTTCTTTGACATATTTGTAACGCCGATGGAAAGAACAATCGTAACAACTGCCGCAAGACCTTCGGGAATTGCCGCAACGGCAAGAGAAACCGCCGTCATAAATACGCTAAGCGCAAGGTCAAAGCTGACCGCTTCGCCTCTTATAAGCGTCATAACAAGCTGGAAAGCGAAAATGAATACGCAGATTCCGAGAACGATCCATGTAAGCACTTTTGAAAGCTGATTGAGTTTTTTCTGAAGCGGTGTTTCGCTGTCTTCCGCCTGTGAAATGGCGTCGGCAATTTTGCCCATTTCGGTTTCCATGCCCGTTGCCACAACAACGGCCTTTCCTCTGCCGTAAACCACGGTTGAGCCCATATACGCCATGTTCTTTCTGTCGCCAAGAGCAACATCACCTGTCTGCGTGCCGAGCATTTCCATCATTTTGTTGACGGGTACCGATTCACCGGTCAAAGCCGCTTCTTCAATTTTCATGCTGGCACATTCAAAAATCCGGCAGTCTGCCGGAACGGCATCGCCTGCTTCAAGAACAACAACGTCACCGACAACAAGATCTTCGCTTTTGACGGTGATTTGTTTTCCGCCTCTTATCACCTTTGAGGTTGCCGCCGCCATTTCCTGAAGTGCTTCAATGGCTGCTTCTGCCTTGCTTTCCTGAACAACACCAAGTATGGCATTAATAAGCACAACAACCAGAATGATGATTGTGTCTGACGGAATGAAGGCTTCACCTGCCGCTTTCGCTTCAAAAAAGCCTGTAACGGCAGAGATTGCCGCAGCAACGATAAGAATAATAATCATGGGGTCTTTCAGCTGAGAAAGAAAGCGAGAAAGCATGGAAACTTTTTTGCCCTCTTTGAGCTTGTTTTTTCCGTTTTCGCTCAGTCTTTTTTCAGCCTGTTCCTCTGTGATTCCGTTCTCCGAGCTTTTAACGCTTTTGAAAACTTCATCAACGGACTGAAGATAGTACTTCATAATTTTCATCCTTTCCTGAATGTTTAATAAAAGAGGAATAAAAAAGACCTTTAACAGAAAGCTCATCAAGTCGGACGGACAAAATAAGCACTCTGTTAAAGGTCTTGCTGTCAAAGTGACCTGCAAACCAGTCTGAAAGACGTGTGATGGTGATTTGCAGCGAGAGCTACTCCCCTTTAATTGTGAATGTATCATATCATATCAAAAGTCAGTTGTCAAGATGCCATAATAAATTTTAATAGAGCATATACAAAAAACGGCGCTCGGAAAACCGCACGCCGTTAATAAAAACTTTTTTGTTTTTAACCGTTGCTTGTTCCAAAGCTGAGACTTGCCGCAATGGTACTTTTCGGCATACTTTGCAAAATGACCTGACCGGGACCGTAAACAACCGTGTTGAAAAGCCCCTCACCGCCGAAAAATTTGTTTTTGATACCCGGAACGGAAACAATCTCCATTCTGCACGTTGCCGACATCGCCGCAAGATAACCGGTGTCAACAATCATTGACTGACCGGCTTCGAGTTTATACTCAACTGCGGTTCCGTCAATTTCAATGAAAGCGATTCCGTTTCCGCTCAGTTTTTGCATGATGAAGCCCTCACCGCCGAAAAAGCCGGTGGAAAACTTTTTCTGAAATGAAACAGAAATATCAACTGTCTGTTCACTTGCCAGAAAGCCTGATTTCTGAACAATCATCGGGTTTTCCGGAGTGATGTTGAACACCTTGATTGAGCCGGGAAAGCTTGAAGCAAAAGCAATCTGACCGGGACCTCCGACTGCCGTATAGCGGTTTTGAAAAAGTGCTTCGCCCGCAAACATTCTGCCGAGCGCTTTGCCGATTGAGCCTCCGCTTGTTTCCATTTTCATGTTCGGACTCATCCAGCTCATGGAGCCGCTTTCGGTGATAAGCGTTTCGCCGGGATTGACATCACAAATTACAACGGGAAGCGGCTCGCCGATAATTTTATACTGCATAATAAAACCATTCGTCACAAACAAATCTGTTTGATTTTTGTCTGCGACCTTTCCTTTCTCTGATTTTTCTAAAAAGCATTTTCTTTGCTTTTCGTTTTTATTCTATCATAACTATTTTGCCAAGTCAAAAAAATACTTACATTTTTTCATCATTATTAATAATGTTTACAGTTTGTTCATTCATGTTCATATATAAATTATTGAAAAGTGTCGATTTTCGTGATATATTAACAAAAAAATGAAATTAAGGTGAGAAAGTTTGAATAAATTCAAACTTGAAGTAAGAAGTAAGAGTGAAAAGTGAAAAGGTGCGGTGATTTTGCCTGCGGCAAAATTGATTATATTTTTTTTAACTTTACTTTTGCACCTTGTAGCGCAGTGGAAAGGAATGGTCATAAAAATGGGTAAACTTTTAGAAAGAGGTAAATGTTCGAATAACGGCATTAACCCGAAAGCAGTTTATGAGTTTTTGCAAAATGTTGAAAAAGAAGACTACGGCATTGACAGCTTTATGCTGATCAAAGACGGTGTTGTGGTTGCGGAAGGCTATCATCCTCCTTATACAAACAGCGATTCTCATGTGCTTTATTCACTTTCAAAATCGGTTACGTCAATTGCTCTCGGTTTTGCCGTTGAAGAGGGCTTGGTCGGTCTTGACGATTCAATCAGCAAATTCTTCCCCGAATATGACAAGCTCGGCTTTAACAAAAATATTAAAGTCAGACATCTTGTAACAATGACTTCAGGTAAAATGATCGGAATGGCAAAGAACAGACACGGTAAAGACTGGATTAAGATTTTCTTTGACGCTCCGTTTTTTGCAAAGCCGGGAAGTAAATTCTTCTATCTTAACGACAACTTTTATCTGCTTTCCGCTTTAATCAGCAAAGCAAGCGGGCAGACTCTTGTTGATTTTCTTGAACCGAGACTGTTTGAGCCGTTGGGAATTGAAAAGCCGATCTGGGAAACAGATAAATTCGGCTATGCGGCAGGCGGCTGGGGACTTTATATGGATATTGAATCTCTTGCCAAAATTATGCTTTGCTATGCGAACATGGGTAAATGGGAGGATAAGCAGGTGATTTCTGCCGACTGGATCAAGCAGTCAACCGCTTTTCAGGTCAACAGCGTTAAAAGAGGTCACATCGACGGAACAAAGGGCTATGGCTATGGCTTCTGGCAGACCTCGCTGCCCCACACTTACAGAGCCTACGGTCTTTGCGGTCAGTTCGGCTATGTTTTCAAGGATAAAAACACCGTGCTTGTTATAAACAGCGGAATTTCACGTGACGAAAACATTTCCGACGCCGTAAACGAAATGTATAAAACGCTTTGGGACGAACCCGAAACAGAATATGAAGAAAAGCTCAGTGAAGCTCTTGCTTCCATGGGCGATAAAGATTTTCTCCCTGCAATGCCGAGAAATACATATCTTGAAAAGAAATATGACAAAAAAACGCTTCGCACACGTTCTACCGGCTTTGCTTCCATGCTTCATGCGACTATGACAACCGTTATTGACGAGCCGCTCGGAAAAAGCGACCGATTTTCTCTTAGCCTTGACAAAGACAACAATCTTTATATGACATGGGAAGAGGGCGCCTATCTCAACCGCATCAGGCTCGGCATGGATAATGTTTATGAGAAAACCGCAATCAAGCTCGGTGAAATCACTTATACCGCCTGCACAAAAGCCGCCTGGACAAAAGAAAAAGTGCTCACGGTGCTTGTTCGCATTTCCGAGGGCTGCCATGTGCGCAGACTTGAATTTGATTTCACCGATGAAAAGCATATCGTCATTCGCAACGATTCTTATCCCGATATGCCGAGACTTGCCGCTCACTATATGGATTTTTCGGGCATGCCGCTTCCGCAGAAGCTTGAAGATCTGCTTGTAAAATATATCGCACCCGGCGTACTTCTGATCGGTGAGCCGAATTACAGAGTTAAAAGAGCCTGATTCTATTAAATAGAAAAACTGTCCGAAAAGGGAAATTCCTTGTTCGGGCAGTTGTGTTTTTATTCTTTTATAAATCGTCGCCGTCTTGCTCCGGCTGTTCGTCCGAGCCTGACGGCACACCGGTATACCAGCCGAGAACATCGCTGTTGGAATTTGCCTGTTTTCTCCAGCTGTCAACAGCCTTTTGCGAAGCTGATCTGTTTTTTCTTTTGATTTTGATTTTAACCTTTTTCATAAAATCGCCTGAGATACGGAAAACCACACAAAGACGGATGAAAATCTTTGAATTTTTCCGCACGAACCCTTTCATAATATTTTGCTGACTTCACCCGTTTCTATTTTGTGAAAAAAACAGCAAAAAATTAATTTTGTTTGCAACAATCTGATTAATAATTGATACTAATTAAGCGAACGGATGTGATAAAATTATGAGCTCACAATTAAAAAATCTGGTCATTCGGGCACAAAACGGCGACGCCGAAGCTTTCGGCGAACTTTACGGTTTTTATGCCGATGATATGTACCGCTTTGCTTATTACTACACTTGCTCCCAAATTCTTGCGCAGGACGCAGTCAGCGACGCTGCGCTTCGTGCTTTTGAAAGCATCAAAAATTTAAAAAAACCGGAAAGCTTTAAAAGCTGGCTTTTCAAAATTCTTTTTGTCTGCTGCACCAATGCACAAAAAGAAAAAGCACGTTCTCTGCTTACGGTTCCGCTTTCACAGGCGGAAAATTTAAGCAGTGACGGACACGATTACATAGAAAACATTGAACTTCAGAAAGCCATGCAGCTTCTTTCCGAAGAAGAAAAGGAAATTGTTGTTCTGACCTTTGCCTGCGGCTTAAAAAGTGATGAAATTGCCAAACTTTTAAATCTGAAAGCGGTTACGGTTCGCTCAAAGCTTTCGCGCAGCGTAAAAAAGCTTCGCCGATACATGAACTCTTGAAAGGCGGTTATTTTGATGAAAAAAGAAAATTATGATGATATACAAAAGCTCTTTAATGAGGACACCCCTCTGCCTGATGAGCTTTCAAAAGAAAATATTGTGAAAAAAATCAGTCCGGTAAAACAGCAGGACAAAAAGAAAGTGCATTATTTTCCGAAAATTGCCGCGGCAATTGCCGTTGTTCTGATTGCCGCAATCGGCGTTTCTGCTTCGGGCATACTCATCGAAAACAAAAAAGCTCCTGACATTTCCGACACAGAAATTGAAGCCGCTCCTGCTGTGAATTTTTCCGATGAAAAAGAGCTGAAAAAGTATTTTGATGACATTATCGATGCTTACGATTATGATGTTTTATATGAAGACTATAATTCCGGCTCGTCAGGCAGTAAAAGCGCAACCGTAGCGTCAACAGTTGCAGCGGCTTCGGCTGACGGTGCAGTGGGAGAAAATGCTTCTTCTCAGGTTTCAACAATGGCCGATTCCGATTCTTACGGAAAAACCAACACTCAGGTTGACGGTGTTGACGAAGCGGATATTATGAAAAACGACGGCAGATATATTTATGTTGTTTCCGACAGAAATCTTTTAACAATTGTTGACACACAGACCATGCAAACGGTTTATTCAAAAAAAATTGAAACGCAGTCGGAAAAATATGACCTTGAAATCAATGACATTTATGTTAACGGTAATCTCCTGACAGCGGTCTGCGGGCTTTATCAGAAATCTGAAGATCTGTCCGGGCAATATGACGGTGTATGTTACAGTTACTGCTATGCCTATCTTGCCGAAAGCACCGAAAACATTGTTTTTGACATCACAGACAAAACCAATCCGAAACAGGTCCGCACGGTTTCTCAGGACGGAAATCTCGTAAGTTCAAGAATGGTCGGAAACTTTCTTTATACCGTAACACGCTATACTCCCGAGTTGGGCAAAAAAACAACAGCCGAAAGCTACATTCCCGAAGCAAACGGTCAGAAACTCAGTCTTGACAGTATTTATGTGACAGACAAAAATGAGGATTCTGCAAACTACATTGTAGTTACAGCCTTTGACACCACAAAGAAAAACGGCTATGTCGGTAAAGTCTCTGTTCTCGGCAATGCCGATGATGTTTACTGCACAAGCAGTATGCTTTATGTTGCCGGCGTCAAGTGGGTTGAAATCAAATCAAAGAAGTATGAAAGAGAATTTACCGAGATTTCCTCTTTTTCGCTGGACGGGACCAACATTGCCTATCAGGCAACCGGAAAAATTCCGGGCTGGATTGACAGTCAATACAGCTTTGACGAAAAAGACGGCTATCTGCGTGTTGCTTTGACCGATCATTACTATGAAACGTGGGATGAAATCAGCAGTATATATGTTCTTGACAAAGAACTCAAAGTGGTAGGCAAGATTGTGGATATTGCACCCAATGAAGAAATTAAATCTGTCCGATATATCGGAAACACTGCCTATGTTGTCACTTTCCGAAACACCGACCCGCTTTTTGCCGTTGATTTAAGCGACCCGACGAATCCGACCGTTATCGGTCAGGTCAAACTTCCGGGCTTTTCCGAATATATGCACCCTTTAGCTGACGGAAGACTTGTCGGCATCGGATACAGCGGAGACGATGATGACGCAGATTATTCAAGCGTGAAGATTTCTCTGTTTGACGTATCCGATCCGACAAATCCCAAGGAGCTTGACAGCTTCGTCATCAAGGACGCTTCCACAGATGTATGTTATGACCCAAAATCTTTTGCCTATTGGGAA
>JBJEOJ010000173.1:0-33652 GCA_051880655.1 Acutalibacteraceae bacterium
AGAAGTTCTTGATAATGTTAAAAATGATGAATTATTAAAGCTTCTGACCGATTCAATTAAAAAGCACGAAAAAATCGGAGATGAAACGCACGAAATGCTTTCTTCGCTCGGTGAAAGCGAAAAAGAGCCGTCTGCAATGGCAAGAGCCGCTTCGTGGTTAAAAATCAACGCAAAGCTTATGGAAGACCCGTCCGATCAGACCATCGCTGCCCTGATGACGGACGGCTGCAACATGGGCATCAAACAAATTTCAATTTATAAAAACAAATATCCGACCGCCGATAAAAAGGCAAAGAAACTTGCACAAGAACTTGTTACTCAGGAGCAATCGCTTCTTGAGCAGCTGAGAAAATATCTCTGATTGCAAAAAAGCAAGAAACCGTCCTGTTCGGGCGGTTTCTTGCCATCAGAGAGAAAAAAATGAAAAAACAAATCGCAAATTAATGAGGTGGCAACTCATTATTTGCAAACGGGTTGGCTTGATTCAAAGGGAAGAATGTTATAAACTTTTTTGCCGTCAACCATGCTGATCGGGAGTTCCGGAACGAGAAGATGTATTGTTGAAACAAAGTCGTTGCTGTTTTCACCGGGAAAACCGGCAACAAGAAGCATTGGTTTGGTTTTTGCAATGTGTGCGGCAACCGTAAGAACAGGCTCGTCACTGAAATAAAGAGCCATTTCTCCGCCGGCATCTTTTGCAAAATGATGAATTCCTTCAATGATTTTCAGGCTGTTTTTTTCTTCGTTTAACTCCATCGGAAGCACGGATATAACTTCAAGCGTTGCCGAGTTTTTTTCGGCAATTGCCTTGCCTGCCGCCACAAGAGATTTTGATGATTCCTGAGGCGTTACACAAACAAGGACCGTTTTCTTTGAGTCCATCTGGCTTACCTCCTTTTGTGCTTTTATAATAATCTTGAAACTTAAAAGCTACTTAAATCAATTATTAAAAAGAAATAAAGGGTTTTAGAACAAATTAAGAACTCATTAAAAATACGTTAATATTGGTGGCGGTTATTTATACAGAACCGCTTTTTTTGTTTAAAAACCGCTTTGACAGGTGCAAGCGGTTGGTATATAATATTTTTGAAAGATGTAAAAGGTAGGGTCGTAAAATGAAAAGCAAAAATTCCGGCATGATAAAAACATGGTTCATGCCTTATTTTAAAAAATACAAAGGCGTTGTTGCGGTTGATTTGTTCTGCGCCGCGCTTACAACCGTCTGTGAGCTTGTTTTGCCGATGCTTGTCCGGCGGATAACAGAAATTGCCGTTAACAACATGACGGATCTGACGGTTAAAGTAATTGCCGAAATGGCTGTTCTTTATGCCGCACTCAAAGGTATTGATATGCTTGCAGGCTATTATATGATTTATGTCGGTCACTCAATGGGCGTTAAAATTGAAAAAAGCATGAGAGAAGATTTGTTTTCTCACCTGCTTCGTGTTCCGCTGAGTTATTATGACACAACAAAAGTCGGACAGCTTATGAGCAGAATCACAACCGATATGTTTGACGTTTCCGAATTTGCTCACCACTGCCCCGAAGAGTTTTTTATCTTTGCTTTAAAAATGATTGTAAGCTTTGCCGTTCTCGGCTCAATCAATCTTCCGCTGACGCTTGTTTCGTTTGCCATGCTTCCGCTGATGCTTATCGGAACGATGTATTTTCGTAAAAAAATGCACAGGGCTTTTAAAGACAGACGAATAATCGCAGGCGATGTTAACGCAAGAACAGAAACTTCTCTTCTCGGAATAAGGGTTATAAAATCTTTCACTCAGGAAAAGCATGAAGAAGATCAATTCAAAAAGGAAAGCACGCATCTGAGCGAGGTTCAGCAGGCTTCATACCGCTATATGGCAAGGCTCAACAGCGTTGTGCGCTTTTTTGACGGCATGATGTATCTTATAATGATACTCATGGGCGGAATGTTCATCATCAAAGGCAAAATAACAACGGCGGATTATGCTGCTTATCTGCTATATGACGCCATGCTCATTGCCGCAGTCAAGCGCATTGTTGAATTCATTGAACAGTTTGAAAAAGGACTGACCGGGATTGAACGGTTTCGTGAAGTGATGGAGATTGACTGCGAAAACGGATACAGCCAGAAATATATTCCCGAAAAAACCGAGGGTGAAATTGAATTTAAAAATGTTACTTTCAGCTATACAGACGAATCCGAAGATGTTCTTGAACATATAAACATCACCGTTAAAAAGGGTGAAAATGTTGCCATTGTCGGTCCGTCAGGAAGTGGAAAAACAACCATGTGCAGCTTGATTTCTCATTTTTATGACGTAAACGACGGGTGTATAATGCTTGACGGAAAAGATATTTCTCAAATTGAGCTTGGCGCTCTCAGGCAGGCTGTGGGCGTTGTGCAGCAGGATGTTTATATGTTTTCCGGAACGGTGATTGAAAACATTCTTTACGGAAATCCGTCCGCAACACGCGAAGATGTTGTCAAAGCGGCAAAGCTTGCAGGCGCACATGAATTCATTTGCGCGCTTGAAAACGGCTATGACACCTTTATCGGCGAAAGGGGCACCAAGCTTTCCGGCGGACAAAAGCAAAGAATTTCAATTGCAAGAGTGTTTTTGAAAAATCCGCCTGTTCTGATTCTTGACGAAGCAACAAGCGCCCTTGACAACAGAAGCGAACACATCATAAAAAAATCGCTTGAAACGCTCGCCAAAGGAAGAACCACGCTGACAATTGCCCACAGGCTTTCAACCATCAAAAATGCAGACAGAATTCTTGTTCTTACAGAAAAAGGAATTGAAGAACAGGGCACGCACGAAGAACTGTTGAAAAAAGGCGGAATTTACAGCCGGCTTTATAACGAATATTAAAAAATCATTCCCGCTCGATTTTGTATGTTACACAACATCGGCGTGAATTTATGTTTGTTCTGTGAACTATTTACAATTTGTTAACATTTATACAATAGTCAGGTGGTATTGTTACATTATAAAGCATTCAAATTCATATGATTTTTTCAAAAATCATCGTAAAAACTGGAGGTCGTCATGAAAAAGTCTTTGTCTGTAATTTTATCACTGATTATGATTTTCTCACTTTTTGTTCCTGCTTTTGCAGGCAATGCCAATCTTCAAAACAGAAGCCAATATCCGGTTATCGTCATCTCCGGTGACGGAGACACGCTTTATGACAAAGACGGAAACAAGCTTTTACGTTATTCCGATCTTTTTAACTCGAGCGTTGAGGGTGATGAATCCGACAACAGCGCAATTTATGAATCGGTTGCAAATGTTCTTTATCCGTTCCTTGTTGAAGGTCTTTTAACAGATCATTGGGATAACTATTACAAAAATCTTCAAAAGGAAATTTCAGAGCTTTTCGGTGATACGCTTCTTGACAACAACGGCGAAGCTTCCAACGGTTCGGGAATTTCAAAAGAGCATCAGGAAGAAAACATCAGAAACATGAACACCGACAAAAAAGATGCAGACGGTTATTACAGCTGTTATGCTTATCAGTTCTGGTATGACTGGAGACTTGACCCGCTTGAGACTGCCGACAAGTTCAATGAATTTATCAAAGGCATCAAAAAGGCCACAGGCGCAGAAAAAGTTGCCATCACAAGCAGATGTCTCGGCACAAGCGTTGCTCTTGCCTATATCGCCAAATACGGCACTGACGACATTGCCGGCATGGGCTTTGACGGCGGCGTTGTGAACGGCGCAGAGGTTTTAAGCGAACCCATCAGCGGAAAATTCAAGGTTGACGGCAACGCAATCAACCGCTTTCTCATTGACTGCAACGCACTCGGAATGTTCAGCATTGATGAATTTCTCACAACAACAATTGACCTTTTAACAAAAGGCGGCGTTTTTGACACGCTTGTCGGCGTTACAAAAGAAACCATATATTACAAACTGCTTGAGGGTGTCACTTCTGCACTTGCCCTTTCAACGTTTTTCACCTGGCCGTGCTATTGGGCAGCCGTTTGCTCCGAAGATTATCAGCAGGCTCTCAACTATGTGTTCGGCAAAGAAGGCAGTGAAAAACGAACCGAATATGCCGGTCTGATTGAAAAAATTGAAAATTATGATAAGGTTGTCCGTCAGAATATTCCCGAGCTTATGCAGGAAATCAACGACAACGCAAATCTCGGAATCATTGCAAAATACGGCTTCCAGATGGGACCGACCTGCGAATCCTGCGATGCCGTCGGCGATCAGATTGCCTCCGTTAACAGAGCTTCTTTCGGTGCAACAACTTCAACCATATACGGAACGCTCAGTGATGATTACATAGCCGAAAGAACCGCGCAGGGCAAGGGCAAATATATCTCTCCCGACAAACAGATTGACGCTTCCACCTGTCTTTTCCCGGATCAGACATGGTTTGTCAAAAACGCAAGACATTCCAATTGGACCTGGTATGAAGCCGAGCTTCTCTGTGCGGTATATTCTGCCGACAGACAGCTTACCGTTGATGATTTTGACCTTACTCAGTTCATGGTTTTCAACAACCAATGGGGTTCAATGGATCCCATGACAACAGAAAACTGCAACACCTATAACTGGGTTGCCAATGAAAACGATGACAAGCCGTCAAATCCGGCGTTGCGTCTTATCGCATTTCTTAAATCCTTGTTCAAGTGGTTCAAAGAATTGTTTAGTAAAATGTTAAAAACCACTGAATAAAACTGCTTTCATCTTAATGTTATGCTTCCTAAAGGGGATCGCCGCAAAGCTTTTTGCAAGCTTTGCGGCGGTTTCTTTTTTTATTTAACAGCTTTGTTCAATGGCATGGATTGTTTTTTCAATGTCTTCATCGCTGTGCGCAGCTGAAACAAACATCGCTTCAAACTGGCTCG
Source organism: Acutalibacteraceae bacterium (assembly GCA_051880655.1). Classification (GTDB taxonomy): domain Bacteria; phylum Bacillota; class Clostridia; order Oscillospirales; family Acutalibacteraceae; genus UBA6857. The sequence continues at coordinate 4,850 of JBJEOJ010000173.1, forward strand.
GTGCAACATAAATGCTTTTTTCAAGCATAGCCGAAAAATAATCGGCAAAAGCCTTTGTGTCACAGGAGAGCGCACCGGAATAATCGAAAACCTCTTGTTCGGTAAAAAATGCGCTGAGTAAAGAGCCGACACGGTTGACCGTCAGACCCTTTTTCAAAAATGCTTCTTCAAGCCTTGCTCCTTTTTTGTCAAGCTCACTGTAAATATGAGGATTATTTTTCAAAATTTTGAGCGTTTCAATTCCTGCCGTTACCGCAACGGGGTTTCCCGAAAGCGTTCCTGCCTGATAAACCGTTCCGAGCGGCGCAACACAGTTCATGATTTCTTTTTTTCCGCAATAAGCGGCAAGCGGCATTCCTCCGCCCACAATTTTTCCGAGTGTTACCATGTCGGCCTGAACGCCGTAATACTCCTCTGCTCCGCCGTATGCCAGACGAAAGCCGGTGATGACCTCGTCAAAAATAAGCACGGCACCGTATTGTTCGGTGATATCACGAAGAAACGGCAAAAATCCGTCTTTCGGCGGCACAACGCCCATGTTTGCCGCAACCGGTTCAACCACAACAGCGGCAATATCCTCGCCGAATTTTTCAAAAAGCAGTTTGACGGACTGCTCACTGTTATAATCGGCAAGCAAGGTGTTTTTTGCATAACCTTCGGGCACGCCTGCGCTGTCGGGTACGGCTTCGGTCAGAAGTCCCGAACCGGCTTTCACAAGCAGACCGTCGCTGTGACCGTGATAATTACCGCGGAATTTGATGATTTTATTTCTTTTTGTGTATCCCCTTGCCACTCTGACAGCACTCATGACCGCTTCGGTTCCGCTTGAAACAAGGCGAACGCTTTGGACCGCCGGAACAGCCTGACAAATCATTTTTGCAAGAACGGTTTCCCTTTCGGTCGGTGCACCGAAAGAAAGTCCGCCGTCACAAACAGCTTTAACGGCTTCAATCACTGTTTCGTTTGCGTGACCGAGAATGGCAGGTCCCCATGAACAGACATAGTCGATGAATTTGTTTTCGTCCTCGTCAAAGATATAAGATCCCTTTGCCTTTTTGATAAAAAGCGGCGTTCTTCCGACCGCCCGAAAGGCTCTTACGGGGCTGTTAACACCGCCGGGAATATATTTTTTCGCTTCATCAAAAAGAAGCTTGGATTTTTCTGTTTGCATCTTCGTTTTCATGCAGATATTTTTTCGGTTCATTTGCTAAAATATCTGCTTTTCCTTTCAAATTATTTAATCTTCGCTCAGCCACTTTGCAACATCAAGGGCATGATAGGTTATAATTCTGTCCGCTCCGGCTCTTTTGAGCGAAATCATGTTTTCAAGAACAATTCTTTTTTCGTCAATCCAGCCGTTTTTTGAAGCAGCTTTCACCATGGAATATTCACCGCTGACGTTATAGGCAATCAGCGGCACACTGAATTTTTCTCTCGCTTTTGAAAGAATATCCATATAAGCCAGTGCCGGCTTAACGATAATCATATCTGTGCCCTCGGAAAGGTCATCTTCCATTTCACGCAGCGCTTCCCTGCCGTTTGCGCAGTCCATCTGATAGCTTTTTCTGTCGCCGAAATGCGGAGCAGAGCCTGCGGCATCACGGAACGGACCGTAATAGCCCGACGCAAACTTTGCGCTGTAACTCATCACCGGAACATTCAGAAAACCGTTTTTGTCAAGCGTTTCTCTGATTGCCGCAACACGCCCGTCCATCATGTCCGAGGGAGCGATAATATCAGCACCGCTTTTTGCAAGAGAAAGTGCCGCCTTGCAAAGAAGAGGCAGTGTTTCATCATTCAGAATTTCGCCGCCGCAAACAAGACCGCAATGTCCGTGAGAAGTATATTCGCAAAGGCAAACATCTGCAATAACCAATAGCGACGGATAGTTCTCTTTTATATGTTTTATCGTGCGCTGCGTCACACCGTTGTCGTCATAAGCCGCTGAGCCTTTTTCGTCCTTTTCTTTCGGTATGCCGAAAATCAGCACCGCGGGAATTTTTGCTTGTTTTACCCTTTCGAGTTCTTCGTCAATGCGGTCGGGTGAATAGCGATAAATTCCGGGCATGGATTCAATCGGCTCTTTGATGTTTTCGCCCTCGATGACAAAAATCGGATAAATCAGATCTTTTGTATATATTTCATTTTCACGCACAAAGCTTCTCATTTCTTCGCTTTGGCGCAGTCTGCGAAATCTTTTCATAAACTGTCACCCTTTACTTTGAAGCCTGAGCATCTCTGTCGGCTTCAATTGTTTTTATAATATCTTCTGCCGTGTGCTTTTTTGAAACAAGAAAGCTTTCATCGGTATATTTTTTTAGTGTTTCGGCCGTGTACTGCCCGATGCAGACAATTTTTGCCGCATTTGTTTTTGCAACGTTTTCAAAAAATGCTTCAACAGATGAGCCGCTTGCAAAAACAATATAATCGCTTTCTGTTTCAGCGTTTTTTATCATGCTTTTGTTTGCCGAATTTGCCGAAATTTTGTATATATGGCAGTCGGCAAAGCTTCTGCCGTTTTCTTTAAGTTCGTTTGTCAAAAGCTCAGAACCGTTTTCCGAACGCAGAATCAAAATTTTTTTCTGCTTTTCAAGCACCCGGCAAAGCTTTTTTCCGAGCGAAAGCGCTGTGTATTCATCGGGCAGAATGTCCGCCGAAAAGCCGTATGATGCAAGCTTTTGCGCACTGCCCGAACCGATACAGGCAAATTTTTTGTTTGCAAACATACGAAAATCAATTTTGTTTTTAATCAAGCTTTCAAAAAAGATTTCCACACCGTTTGCGCTTGTGAAAACAAAGCAGTCAAAGCTTTCCAGGTTTTCGGGAATATTCTGCGTCCTCTTTTGCGTTTCAAGATAAGGCAGACTGACCGTGTCTGCGCCTTTTTCCGAAAGCATTTTACAAAGCTTCAAAACAAAATGCTTTGTACCCGTCACAGTTACAGAAACGCCCGAAAGCGGCAATTTCTTTGTTTTTGAAAAATCAAAGGTGCAAACTTCACCCACAACGATAATCGCAGGTGTTTTTGCGTCCTTTGCTTTTTGTGCGATGTTTTCGAGCGTGCCGTCAATTCTTTTTTCATCGTGTGTATATACCCTTGAAAGCACACTGCAAGGGGTGTTTTTATCTTTTCCGTTTTCGATGAGCTTTTTTGCAATTTGTCCGATGTTTGAAAGCCCCATCAAAAAAACCAAGGTACCCTCAAGCTTTGCAAGTGCCTGATAGTTTTCCTCTTTTTCGCTTGCCGTATGCCCTGTCACAACCGTAAAGGACTGCGAAACACCTCTGTGCGTCACAGGTATGCCTGTTTTTTCCGCTGCCGCAATGCAGGAACTTACGCCGGGAATTACCTCAAACGGTATGTTCTCTTTTAAAAGAGTCTGCACTTCTTCTCCGCCTCTTGCGAAAACAAAGCTGTCACCGCCCTTGAGCCTTACAACATATTTGTTTTCGTTCGCTTTGTTGATGATGATTTCATTGATTTTTTCCTGACTTTCGCTGTGCTTTCCCAGCCGCTTTCCGACATAGATAAGCTCACAACCTTTTTTTGCCTCAAGCAAAATATCTTTGTCTATCAGATCATCATAAACAATCACATCGGCCTTTTGAATTTCTTCAAGGCCCCGAAGCGTCAAAAGCTCTTTTGAACAGCCTGCTCCGACAAGGGTAACCGTGTTTTTATCCATTGAGCTCATCTCTTATCTCTTGGCAGATTTTTTTATAATCGGAATATTTTCCGCTGCGTTTTGCGGTTTTGCCTTTAAAAAAGGCGTATATTTCAATTTTGTCATCTTGAATAGCCGAATATACACCGGCAGGCTGTGAGCAGTCTGCATTCAGAAGCGAAAACATATACCGCTCCGCTTCAAAACGTTTCTGTGTTTTTTTATCGCTGATTTTTTTCAAAAGTTCAACAGCTTCCCTGTCGTCTTTCCGGCACTGAACGGCAATAATTCCCTGGCAGGCGGCAGGAATAAATTTGTCGCATTCAAAAGCTGTGATGTCGAAATCAGACAAATCAACTTTCAATCGGTCAAGACCTGCCTTTGCAAGAATAATGGCATCACATTCTTCAGACCGAAGTTTACTCAACCTTGTGTCAACATTTCCGCGTATATCTTTAAACTCACAAAAAGGAAAAAGCTTTTTTGCCTGAGCAATTCTTCTCGGACTTGAGGTTCCGATCACTGCGCCGCTTTTTAAGCTTTCACCTTTTCGCACAATCAGAACATCTGCGCCCGAAGCCGCCGGCATAACAGCACCGATCATCAATCCGTCGGAAAGCGCAAACGGCAAATCCTTTGCGCTGTGTACTGCAAGATCGGCGTCTTTTGAAAGAAGCGCTTTTTCAATTTCACGCACAAAAAGTCCGTCTCCGCCGATTTTGTGAAGCGGTAAAGCGCTTTTATCTCCCTTTGTTGAAACGCTCAGAACACTCGTACTGACATCGGCTTTTTCCAAAGCCTGCCGCACAATTTCAGTCTGTTTCATGGCAAGGGCACTTTTTCTTGTTGCAACAACAAAATTTCTCATTCTTCCTCCTGTGAAAGCAGCTTTGCAAGTTCTGCTTTTAAAATTCTGCTTCTTTCTTTCTGAGACAAAACTGTTTCTTTCAGTTCTTCCCGAAGAGCAAACATTTTATCAAGAATTTCCTGCGTATTTTCGGGAATGATAGTTTCAATTCTTTTTCTCATTTCTTTGCAGAATGCAGGGCTTTTTCCGCCGCTTGCAATTGCAATTGTCAAATCGCCTTTTTTAATCAGGCTCGGGAAAATGAAAGTGCAGTTTTCGGGGCTGTCCACAACATTGACCGGTATATGATTCTCCCTGCAAAGATTTGAAACAAATTCGTTTATTTCTGAGTTATCCGTTGCACATATAACATAATCGCCGAGAAAAATGTCATTTTCTTCAAACGGTCTTTTTATAAGGCTTACGCCCTCAATATCGGCGTTTTCGTCAATGACGGTTATGTTTTTCGTAAAAGAAAGCAGTTTTTCAACCTTTCCCTTTGCAACCTTTCCCGAACCGATGACAACAAAGCTTTTGTTTTCAACATCTTCAAAAAACGGGAACAAAGTCATTTTCCGCCCTCCATTTTTTCAATCACCCTGAAGAATTCTTCAAGCTGTTTTGCGCTCGCAAAATCTCTGAATTTATAGGCAAAATGAAGCTCGTCATCACTCAGAGTTCTTTTTAAAAGTCCTAAGTTTTCATGAAAAAGAGTGTCTTTGAAAAGCTCATCCACACATTCATTCATAATTTCCTGAGCCGAAACGGCTTCTTTTTTCTTTATTTCGTTGTTCTTTTCGGCAATTTTTTCGAACTCATCAATTGTGATAAGCTCACAGTTTTCAATTTCACAAATTTTTTTATCAATATCCGACGGCACGGCAAGGTCAATCAGAAGTCTGTTTTTTGAAGTTCGAAGCACGCTTTTCAGCTTTTCAAAGGTAAAGGTATAATGCGGACTTTTGGTTGCGCTTATAATAATATCCGCGCTGTCTGCAACGTTATATCTTTCTTCATATGAAACCGCTTTAACGCCGTTTTGAAAAGCATGGCTGTCTCTTGCGGCAGCGATTATATCAAACTCATCGTAAGACAAAAGGTTTTTGAGCGTTTTGCCGCCGATTTCTCCGCTTGCGCCGACAATGAGGACCTTTTTTTTGCCGCTTTTAAACTTTCTGCAATAAGAAGCTGCAAGCGTTGCAACGCTGACCGAAGATTTTGAAAGCAGGGTCTGCGTTTTAATTTTTTTTGCGCTTGTGATTGCCGCCTTGAAAAAGGTGTTCAGTTCATACCCGGTAAAACCATTTTCACTGCAAAATGAAAAGGCTCTTTTCACCTGACCCAGAATTTCATCTTCGCCGAGCACCATGGAATCAAGTCCGCAGCAAACCGAAAACAAATGTCTGACTGCACCGATATTTTCAAAAACAAAGGCGCTTGTTTTGATTGTTTCCGCCGGAACGCCCGAAAAAAGCGAAAGCTTTTCGATAATCTTATAAACCTCGCCTACTGCATAAACTTCACAGCGGTTGCAGGTTGAAAGAAAAACCGCCTGATTGATTTCATCAGCCGAAAGAGCCGAAAGAAAGCTGAGCGTTTTTTCGTTTTCAAACGCAAACTTTTCTCTTTGCTCAAGCGGCATTTTTTTATAACTGAGCGAAAGCACAACCATAAGCTTTCCTCCTGCTTTAAAAATAAAAACACTTATATTTTATTATCGCCATTTGATTTTGTCAATAAAAAGGCGTATATCCGGAAAAAAACAGTAAAAAATATTACAGTAAAAAAATGAAACCGCATTTGCGGCTTTTGAAAGGAGAAACACCATGTCGATTTCAAATTCTGAATACGGCAAAATGGCAAAACGTGCCTCACCGAAATCGCCTGTTTTCACAGACTGCCTGAAAGCGTTTCTTTTCGGCGGTTTCATCTGCTGTTTTGCTCAGGGACTGACCGAATGGTTTAAAACAACATCTATGACCGAAGAAGAATATAAGGCTCTTGTGCTGATTATTCTCATTGCAATCACCGCCATACTGACAGGCTTCGGCGTGTTTGACAAAATCGCAAAGCATGCAGGCGCAGGCACCATGGTTCCGATTACCGGCTTTGCCAATTCCATTGTTTCGCCGGCGATGGAATTTCAAAGCGAAGGCTATGTTCTCGGCACAGCGGCAAACATGTTCAAGCTTGCCGGACCGGTTATCGTTTTCGGCTGCGGAAGCGCAATCGTTTACGGCATTATTTCATATATTTTTAAGCTGTACTGACAAATCTGATGAAAGGAACGGGTGCAATGATAATTGCCCGAAAGGTGAAAAGCATTGGCAAAAAGGTTAGGATATAAAACCGTTGAACTTGAAAAGAAGCCGAAAATAATCGGCAACGCCGCCGTTGTCGGCAAAAAAGAGGGAGAAGGACCGCTCAGAAAAGAGTTTGACAAAATTTTTGAAGATGTAACAATGGGCGAAGATTCATGGGAAAAAGCGGAAAGTCTGCTTTTGAAAAAGGCAGTGAAAAAAGCACTTTCCAAAGCTGCGGTTTCAGCCGAAGAAGTGCAGGGAATTTTTTCGGGTGATCTGCTTGACCAGTGCATCGGTTCCACTTTCGGTCTGCGTGATTTTTCAATACCTTTCGGCGGACTTTTCGGTGCCTGCTCAACAATGGCACTTAGCCTTATCATGGCTTCACTTGCCATTGAAACCGGAGGCTTTGACTGTACGGTTGCGGCAACATCTTCGCATTTCTGCTCAGCCGAAAAGCAGTTTCGTCAACCGCTTGAATACGGCGGTCAGCGTACACCCACTGCCCAATGGACCGTTACGGGTTCGGGTGCGGCGGTACTGAAAAAATCAAATTCGGCAATCAGTCCATATATTGACAAAATTCAGCTCGGCACAATCCGCGATTATGACATTACGGACGCAAACAACATGGGTGCTGCAATGGCACCCGCCGCCTGCAAAACCATTTATGATTTTCTTTCCGACACAAACACAAAACCGTCCGATTATGACCTGATTTTAACAGGCGATTTAGGCTTTGTGGGAAGCGAACTGCTGCGCCAACTGATGGTGCGTGAACACGGAATCGACATCACATCGGTTCACAACGACTGCGGCATGATGATTTTTGACAGAGAGAAGCAGGATGTTCATGCAGGCGGTTCGGGCTGTGGTTGCAGTGCCAGTGTGCTGTGCTCCTATGTGCTCAATTCCATGAGAACCGGAAAATATAAAAATGTGCTCTTTGCCGCAACGGGTGCGCTGATGTCTCCCGTGTCATCGCTTCAGGGGCAAAGTATTCCCGGCATTTCTCATGCTGTTCAGATCAGACTTGACTGATTTAATTATTATTCTTTACACCAAAGGAGGTCACCTTATGAATATGCTCAAGTTTTATAAATGTATTTGTTGTCTTATAAAATGCAGTAAATGTCTTTATTTTATCAAGAAAATTTTATGTTTCACTACTCTCGCTTTGCTTGCAGGCGGTCTTGTTATGAGTATGTGCGATAAAAAGACCTGCAAAAAGCTTATGTCAAAAATCAAGGCGGTGATGTAATGGCTGTTTTTCTTGCGCTTCTCAAAGCGTTTGTTGTGGGCGGTTTAATCTGCGTTGTCGGTCAGCTTCTGATTGATTTTACAAAGCTTACACCCGGCAAAATTCTTGTCGGCTTTGTTGTTGCAGGCGTTATCCTCGGTGCATTCGGTGTTTATCAGCCGCTTATGGAGTGGGCAGGCTGCGGTGCAAGCATACCGCTGACAGGCTTCGGCGCAAATCTTGTTAAGGGCACAAACGAAGCAATTGCGGAAAAAGGCTTGCTCGGCGTTATTGACGGACCGCTCTGCTCGGCATCGGTCGGTATTATGGCGGCGGTTTTCAGCGGCGTGATTGTTTCGATTTTTGCAAAGCCGAAAGAGAAATAAATGAGAAGTACAGCCGATTGCAGATGCGTTCGGCTGTGCCTGTTTTAATATAAGCTAATTAAAACATTATGTTGATTTTAAAAAAGCAAGATTAATCACTATCTTGCCTTTCTTTTCTGCAATTTTCTTAAACTTTGCCGCACCACCCACTGAATGTTCAACATAAGTTATAACATAATCGGAATTGTCAATCATCCATTTGTTGCGTTTAGAAATTGCATATTGGAGCGGCGTTGTTTCTAACACGTCCGGATAAACCGTATCCAAAAAATCCTCTTGGAGATTTTCTTTATTTTTACCAGGCATATATGCAAGTACTACCATATAGTTTATATATAAATAATCACATTTCAACAATTTTAAATTTTTCCGAACCATATTATCAAATTTTCCCTGATTGCCAACATAAAATAAATCGACATTTTTGTTTTCAATCAAATCTATTAAGATTTCCTTTAATATCGACTCTATTTCTTGCGGTGTATCTCTATGTCCGAAAAAGGTGCAGGCACTCATAATACTTCTCCAATATATGGGGATTATATCCCCTTAATATCAGAGATTATAACCCCCATAATAAAACTTGTCAAGTAAAAGGTGGGGTTATTTATGATAGTTTTTGACAAGCTTTGGATAACAATGAAAAAGAAAGGCTTTTCAACATATACGCTTCGTGAAAAATGCGGAATTGACAGCAAAACCGTGCGCCGTCTGAAAGCAAACGAGAACATAGAAACAAAAACACTTGACAAGCTTTGCACGGCGTTAGATTGCAAAATTGAAGATATTGCTGAATTTATAAAAGATTAAACAGCAAAAGCAAAGGATAGGCTTAACCGTGCACAAAGCCTATCCCTTTTGTTATTCATTAAATTCAAGCGTCCTGCATTCATTATATCCGATATATTATTCACCCTGAGCAAACACACTCATCTGCGTTCCCGTGTCTTTTATCAGAATATCTTTCGGCAGTTTTGAAAACTTTGCCGTAACATAAAAATCGCCCACAGCACCGGAAATGTTAAGCATCTGAATAAAATAAACAACCCAGAACCAGCTTTCCGGAACAAAAGCATTTATCACGGCGAGCAGGGCACCCCAAAGAACAACCGGCGCAAGCGCAATGACAACATAGCTTTTCTTTTCAAAGTATTCCTCACTTCCGGCATAGGCATAAACGACTTTAAAACCATATTTCACCTTTTTGCAGCCGAAAAGCTTCATCGTTATTCCATGCACAGCCTCATGAAGAAAAATATAGATAAACATACCGATAAGCAATACTGCAAAGCGTGCAAGATAAGGATATAAACCATCTGAAATATCAAAGAGTGTGAAAATTGAAACATGAAAATGCATCGGTATTGTCATGGCGGCGGCAATCAGAAGCGAGCCGATGTTGAGCCAAACGGCAAGCTTTTTGTCTTTGGCAAGGTTTACACAAAGAATTTCTTTATATCCGCACGGCAAAGATTCATGAGCATATTTTTTCATAACCGACAAAAATTCCTTTCTGAAATGACAAGAGTGAAAAGCGAAGCAAACTTCTTCCCTTTTCACTCTTACTTATTACTTCAAATCAGCCTCTTCTTAAAGCGGAAAGCTTTCTGTGCGGCTTTTTTCTTCTGTATTTTTTGGTGATCTGAATCGGTGTTTTGATAATCATGTTCGTAACAATTGTCCAGATGATAAGAACCATAAACATTCCGAACATGGCATAAAAGCCTGCGGAAAGCGTGGCACTCGTTACGGAAACAATGGCTGTTGCCAATGCGGCAATTGAGCTGTCAGAAACAAGAGTCACAAGGTCTGTAAGCGAAATTTCGCCGGCAATAATTTTTGAAAATGCGGCATTTGTAATCAGTATGCAGACAAAAAGAAGAACCAGGCCCGCAGCCGAAAGACTGATAACGGTATAACGCTTTTTTCTGCTGTCTGAAAGTGCGGCGCTGATAACGGCAATTGCAATTAAAACAAGCACAACAAGAGCCATAACAACAAAGAATGAAATCAAGTGAGGCATGATTGCACTGCAAATTTCCGTAAAGGTTTTCGGGTCTTCTGCGTCCGCGGCAGGTTTCGCAGTTGAGATCATTTTAATCAGCTCAAAAACCGAATATTCATAGGTTGTGCTGAATTTTCCGTTTGAAATTTGTGAAACCGCATTGATTAAAGTGCCGATGGAATCGTCCGTGCTTCCGATTGTAAAATAGAACATTTTCAAAAATATTCCCATTGCAATTGAACCGAGAGCCAGAATCGGCGTCACTATTCTGTATGCTATTTTCATAAGTAATGATCCTTTCGTATATGTTTTAAGGCTTATGCCTTATTTCCATGAGGATTTTAAATCAACCGTTCTGTTAAAAACAATGTTGTCATCGGTTGAAGATGTGTCAACGCAGAAATAGCCCTGACGCATAAACTGGAAGGTGTCACCCGGTTTGACCGAGCGAAGTCCGCCTTCAAGACGACAGTTTTTCAAAACGGTGAGCGAATCGGGATTGAGATTGTTTTCAAAGCTTCCTTCACTTTCGTCGGACGGATTGGAAACGCTGAACAGTCTGTCATAAAGTCTTGCTTCAAAAGTGAAGCTGTCTTTTTCGCTGACCCAATGAAGTGTACCCTTGACCTTTCTGCCGTCGGGAGAATTTCCTCCCCTGCTTTCGGGATCATAGGTGCAGTGAACAGCGGTGACCCCGCCGTTTTCATCGGTGTCATAGCCGACACACTTGACAAAATAAGCCCCTCTGAGCCTGACTTCATTTCCGGGATAAAGACGGAAATATTTCTTAACCGGCTCAGCCATAAAGTCTTCCTGCTCAACGAAAATGACCTTTGAAAACTTGATTTTTCTTGTTCCCATTTCGGGTCTGTCCTGATTGACCGGAAGTTCAAGTTCTTCTTCTTTGTCACCGGGATAATTGTCAATAATCACCTTGAGCGGACGAAGAACCGCCATTGCTCTGGGCGCATTTTTGTTCAGATTGTCTCTGACGCACGCTTCAAGCAAGCCGAAATCAACAACACTGTATGCCTTTGAAACACCGACACGACCGACAAAATCACGGATTGCGGCGGCAGGATAGCCCCTTCTTCTCATGCCGCAGATCGTTGCCATTCTCGGGTCGTCCCAGCCGTCAACAATGCCGTCTTTGACAAGCTTGAGACATTTTCTTTTGCTCGTCAGACAATAGTTGAGATTGAGCCTTGCAAATTCAATCTGTCTCGGCGGAGTTTCCAGACCGAGTTCTTTGAGCACCCAGTCATAAAGCGGTCTGTGATTTTCAAATTCGAGCGAACAAAGCGAATGGGTAACGCCCTCTTTTGCGTCCGAAAGCGGATGCGCAAAGTCATAAAGCGGATAGACGCACCATTTGTCGCCGGTCTGATGATGTGTTACATGAGCAATTCTGTAAATGACGGGGTCGCGCATATTCATGTTTGGCGACGCCATGTCAATTTTTGCTCTGAGCACTCTTGAACCGTCCGGGAACTCGCCTGCCGTCATTCGCATGAACAAATCAAGATTTTCTTCAACGCTTCTGTTTCTGTATGGGCTTTCTTTACCCGGTTCTTTGAGCGTTCCTCTGTAATCCGTAATTTCCTGCGCAGTCAGGTCGCAGACATAAGCTTTGCCAAGCTTAATCAATTTAACGGCACATTCATGGATAAAATCAAAATAGCTTGACGCATAAAGAACCTTGTCCCATTTATAGCCGAGCCATTCAATGTCACGCTCAATTGCTTCAACATATTCGGTGTCTTCCTTGGTTGGATTGGTGTCGTCAAGACGCAGATTGCAAACTCCGCCATATTTTTCGGCTGTGCTGAAATTTATGGCAATTGCCTTTGCGTGACCGATATGAAGATAACCGTTCGGTTCGGGCGGGAATCTTGTCTGAACATGGTCATAAACCCCGTTTTTCAGATCCTCGTCAATAAAATCATGTATAAAATTTGAAGTCACTGTCTCTTCCATAAAAAGCTCCTTTGAAGTTATGCTCCAAAGCTGCAAAGTGCGGCTTTGAGTCTTGCTTTTGTTTTTTCTTCGCCGAGAATCTGCATGATTGAATAAAGATCCGGCGTGTTTCTTCTGCCTGTCACGGCAACTCTGATTACGGTGGAAAGCTCACCGATGCTGCCTTTGAACAATTCGGGATTTTTCTTGTATTCCTTGACATTTGCCGTAAAGCCGAGCGGTTCGCAAAGTGCTTTCATGCGCCCGAACCATTCGTCTTTTGTGTCAGCGTGGTTATACACATCAAGATAGGAAGAAAGAATTTGTTTTTTTGTTTCATCCGAAAGCTTTTCGGGCATTTCGCTGTAATCGTTATTGTAAAGTTCATCAAAGAAATAGGAAACATACGCTTTGATTTCGCTGAACTTTGCAATATCCTTTCTAGGCTTGGGCGTTTCTCTGTCTATGTTAAGAATACTTATTGAATATTCTTTGTTTTCTTCAAGAAGATTATAAAACTCTTCGTCATAATTTTTCGCCCAGTCACAGGCATAGTCATAAACTTGCTGTGCATTCATGTGAGAAATGACGTTTTTGCTGACATCAACGAGCTTTGTCAGATCGAAAAGGGCGCCGCTTGTGCTCATTTTCTTAAGGTTAAAAGGAAACTCGCTTTGAGGTGCTTTCGGGTTTGCTCTGCGCCAGTCTTCAAAGTTTGAATTGGCAAGCGTCAGCAGATATTCAATCACGCTTTCTTTCGGAAAGCCCTCCTGAGCGTAATATGTTACGGCCGCTTCGGGGTCTTTGCGCTTGCTGAGCTTTCTTTTTGAGCCGTTCTCCTCTTTCATAATCGGAGAAATATGCGCATATTTCGGCACTCTGAAGCCGCAGGCTTTGAAAAGCTGAATATGAAGCGGAACAGATGAAACCCATTCGTCGCCGCGGATAACATGGGTTGTCCGCATAAAATGATCGTCAACGGCGTGGGCAAAATGATAGGTCGGTATGCCGTCCGTTTTGAGAAGAACAACATCGGTAAAGTTTTCCTGCATTTCAATTTTGCCTTTGATCAGATCGTCAAATTTAATTTTGTTTTCTTCGCTTCCGGGAGAGCGGAAACGGACGGTATAAGGCTTGCCGCTTTCAATGAGTGCTTTTTGCTCTTCAAAGGAAAGATCACGGCATTTTGCCCATTTTCCGAAATAGCCTTTAACGGTGGTTCCCTCCTCCTGCTGCTTTTCGCGAAGAGCCGAAAGCTCCTCTTCCGAACAGAAGCAGGGATAAGCAAGTCCCTGAATGACAAGCTGCTTTGCCATAATATGATAAATTTTTGCTCTGTGGCTTTGTTGATAAGGGCCGTATGAGCCGCTTTCTTTTCCGAAGCCGACAACGCCCTCGTCAATGCCGACGCCGAACGCTTCAAGACCTTTGATGATTTCACTCACACCGTCTTCAATTTCGCGCTTTTTATCGGTATCTTCAATTCTGAGAATGAACACACCGTCTGTTGTCTGAGCGTTTAACTTTGAAATGAGTGCCGCAAAGAGTCCGCCGATGTGAAGAAAGCCTGTCGGGCTCGGTGCAAATCTTGTTACCCTTGCGCCCTCTTTAAGGCTTCTCGGCGGAAACATTTTTTCAAGATCTTCGGGTGTTTCGGTTATATCCGGAAAAAGTAATTGTGCAAGTTTTTCGTTATCTGTCAACGCTAATCCTCCCCGGTGCACACAATGCGTACCGTTTTTTAAGTTTTTGCCCGTCACCTTGCGATATCAGGCAGATACTATATTATTTATAATTATTAACATTATCTCAAATTTCACAATAAATAGCAATAGTTTCAAAGGATTTTCCAAATATTTTTTCGTGGTTTTCAAAACAAGAAAAAAGCCGCCTGTGACGGCGGCGATATAATTAACTTGAAGATTTAATTCTAAATATTGAACATAAACCAGAGATATCAGGCAGCAACTTCTTCTCTCTTCGCCTTTTGCGGAAGCTGTGCAATAATAATTGCCGCAAACATCAGAACGCAGCCGATAGCTTCTCTTGCGGTCGGGATCTGATGAAGAACCAACATACCCGTCAGCACCGCAAAAACCGATTCAAGACTCATGAGCATGGAAGCTACGGTCGGCTGACTCATCTTTTGCTGACCGAGAATCTGAAGCGTATAGGCAACACCGCTTGACATAATTCCCGAATAAGCAATTGAAAGTGCCGCACCCTTGATAAGTTCAAGGGATATATCTTCGCTTATAAGCATCGGAATTGCGGCAAGGATTCCGCAAACGAGAAACTGCATACACGAAAGCTTGACGCCGTCAACTCTCGGCGAAACATAATCAATCACAAGAATATGTACCGCATAGCAGACTGCACAGGCAAGAACATAAAAATCCGAGGTTTTCACGCTGTTGTCCTTGACGCAAAGCAGATAAAGTCCGCCGATTGAAATTGCAACGCAAAGCCAGATGACCGGGCGGATTCTTTTCTTGAGAAAGATGCTGAAAATCGGAACCATCAGAATATAAAGAGCCGTGATAAATCCCGCTCTGCCGGGTTCGGTGCCTTTATCAATGCCGATTTGCTGCAAAACCGAAGCCACGCAAAGGCAGACACCGCAGGCAAGTCCGCCAAGAAGAAAGAACTTTTTGTCGCTCTTGTCTGTTATTTTGACATAAGTTCCGTTTTTCTTTTTGACCGAGTCCATAATCAGGATAACCGGAATGAGGAAAATTGCTCCGAGCAGGCTGCGAAGCGAAATAAAAGTAAAGGGACCGACATATTCCGCGCCCGTTGTCTGCGCAACAAAGGAGCTTCCCCAGATGACTGCGCAAAGCGTAAGAAGTATGCTTCCGATAAGATTATTTTTTCTTTCGTTCATTTTTTACCACCAAAATTTTATACAATATTTTTAACTTTATTTTCCTGTTTTTTATGCAAACGCCGGAATGTAATTGCCGAGCCATGCAAAAACATAGCAGATAATCGGAGCAAAAACCAATGCCGGAAAATAGTTTGCAACCTTAATTTTCGTAATACCCAAAAGGTTCAGTCCCAAGGCAAGAATCATCAGCGAGCCGACGCAGGTTATTTCCGCAACAGCCGCATCATTGAGAACCGGTTCAAGCAAGCCCGAAAGAAGAACAAGCCCTCCCTGAAACACAAGAACAAAAACAGAAGCAAAAATCACGCCGATGCCAAGACTTGCCGACAACATCATTGACGAAAACAAATCAAGAACCGATTTTGTAAAAAGCGTTGTGTTGTCGCCCTTTAAGCCTGCTTCAAGCGAGCCGATAATTGTCATCGCGCCGATGCAAAACAGCAAGCTTGCCGTCACAAAGCCTTCGGCAACGCTGACTTTTTCGTCACTTCTTTTGAGTTTTTTTGAAAGGAAATCACCAACTTGATTTATTCGTTTGTCAAAATCAATCCATGTTCCGACAATTGCTCCGAGCACCATGGAAATTATGGCAACCAAAATGTTTTCACCTTTTAGCATTCCCGAAACACCGATGCAGACCGTGCAAAGACCGATACCTATCATGACGGCATCGGTAAATCTTTTTGATATGCCTTTTTTAAAGATAAGACCAAGTGTGCTTCCGATGAGCACCGTTGCAACATTTACCAGAACTCCGAGCATTTTCACATTCTCCGTTTTCATGTTCAATTATAAAAAAATTGTCGATTTTTGCGTTATCCGATAGATTATAACACATCAATTTTTAAAAGACAATACATTAATAATGCTTTTTGGCGCAGATTAATAATGCTTTTTGGCGCAAAGCCGGTCAAAACATTCTTTTGCAGGCATAATTGCCCGAAGACAGTTTCACTTTTGCGCAGCCGTAACCGGAAGCAATCAGGCAGGCTTTTTCAACAAGTACGGCTTCGGCTTCCTCCCTTTTTGCTCTCTCTGTAATTTTGCAGGAAGTTATGTACGCTTTCGGACAGTCGCTTTCAAGTCCGTCAATAATCGTCAGACTTAAAGTCGCAATCGGCTTTTTGTTCTGATAAGCGATAAGCACGCTATGATTCGTCTGAGCGAGAATTTCATCGAACCGGTCAATCAGCTTTTCATCAATAATCGGCACGGTGTCGTTTTCATAAAAAATGGAGAGCAGGCTTGTAAGATCAGAGCGGTCGGCTTTTTTTACTGTTGTCATATTGTTTTCCTCCGTAAGAATCAGACTTTGTCCTTATTTATCCGGACAACTGTTCAATTTTATGCCGGACAAAGCCTAAATAGAATTAATTTTTGCTTGCCGTGTCCGGTCGCACGGCGACTCCGATCCCGTTCGGGTTAACGCTGAATTATTATTTAAGTGTCCGAGTCATAAATATGTATTACGGTAGAGGCATGGCTTGCCGTGTCCGCAGTCGGACGAAAATTTATAATTTTATGTTATGCTTATATCGCAGTGTAATCGGTACAGATTATTTCTTTCTGCTGCGCATAACATCAGCGGACATTGTTCGCTTGACGGCTTCACCGTCAAGCAGGAAACCCCCGGCGAGGGTTTCCTACGGATAAACAGTCCACCGGACTGTTTATCCTACCTTCCTGCGCTTTTTGAAGCATAAGGATTTCGCCGTCTGCGGACGCCGCCAAGGGCTTCGCCCCTTGACCCCACGAGCTTTTTTGTAAAAAAGCTCGGCAAAAAACTTTACTCCTTTTTCACTCACTTTACCTCGCGGCGGAATTGTAAAGATTGCAACTTTCTGCCCCGCGTAATCACTGCAGGCTTGGTCCGCCTTGACAATTGTGTTTTTTTGGTGTTATCATAAATCAGACGGTATTTTATCTGTCACTTCATGTAAGGAATGAGCAGCAATGAAATCATTAAAAAAACTTTTTTGCATTCTTCTTGCTTTTATCACGGTTTTCTTTTGCACAATTCCCGCCTTTGCGGGCAGTTCAAAAAAGAACAATTATCCTTTCATTTTTGTTCACGGAATGGGCGGTTGGGGTTCTTATGACAGTGACTATAAAACCGCACCCTATTGGGGTAGTGCACAAGGCGTTAAAAAAGGCGAAACAAAAAATGACGCTGTTGCTTATCTGAAGAAAAGCGGCTATAAGGCCTACGCCGCTTCGGTCGGTCCGCTGAGCAGTGCATGGGACAGAGCCTGCGAGCTTTATGCACAACTGACCGGCACAAAAACCGATTACGGCAAAGCTCATTCAAAAGCACACGGTCACAGCAGATACGGTAAATCATATAAAAGCAAGCCACTTATGGGAAAGGCCTGGAACAAAAAATCGCCGCTTAATCTTGTCGGTCACAGTTTCGGCGGCGAAACGATCCGTCTTTTTGCTTCACTTATGGCATACGGAAACAGCGACGAAAAAAAAGCAACAGGTAAAAATACATCTCCGCTTTTTAAAGGCGGCTATGACAAATGCATACACAGCATCACAACAATTGCAAGCCCTCATAACGGAACGCAGGCAGTAAACAGCGTTTTAGATATAAAAAACCCTGTTAAAGCACTTTCGGCAATGATGGATTTGATGGGAATTGTCAGCCAGAGCGGAAAATCACCGAGTCTTTCCTCGCTCGGACTTTCACAGTTCGGCTTTTCAAGCAAGGATATTACAAAAAACATCAGTGCAACCAAAAAGTTCATTCAGTCAAAAGATAACTGTATGTATGACCTGTCGCTCAGCGGCGCAAAAAAACTCAACGAAAAAATTAAGCTTGTGAAAAATACCTATTACTACTCCATGTCGTTTTATGTTACCAAAGACAACGGCAAAGGAAAACAAGTCCCGAAAAAATGTCCCGATTCTTTAATGACAACTTCAAAAGCCATCTGCGACACACAGGGCAAAACCATCAGCGGCGTGAAGATTACCAAATCATGGGCAATGAACGACGGACTCGTTCCGGTTGCAAGCGCAAAATATCCGCTGACTGACAAGAAAACCGCCACATCTTATGAAAGTGCAAACAAGAAAGGCAAGGTTTCAAAAGGTCGATGGTATTATATGAAGCCCGTTTACGGAACAAATCATTTAAGCTGCTGCACATCTGAAAATCTGCCCGGCTCCTTTAAGTCATTTTATTCTCAGATTGCCAAAATGGCAACCAAGCGATAAACTGCAGCAATTATCCTTTGCGTTTTCATTTATTTTCACCTTGCAGAATATATTTCTGTGAGGTGATTTTTTATGAATTGCTGTTCAATAACAGAACTACGCAACAAAGAGGTAATCAGTGCAAAAACAGGCTGCCGACTCGGTCATGTCTGTGACGTTGAAATTGACACCTGCGACGGGAAATTGGTTGCCATCATCATCTGGGGCAGAAGCAAATGCGCAGGTCTTTTCGGAAGAGATGACGACATCAGAATCTGTTGGGACGACATTGAGGTCATCGGCAACGACACAATTCTTGTCTGCAAAGAGCCCGAACGCAGACCGCCGCAAAAAAGAGGCTTGTTTGACGGAATGTTCAGAGGATAAAATGCGACAACCACTCTGAAAAACTCAGAGAAGCATAAAACTTCTTTTTCGTCGAATTCACTAAATTCCGGGATATAATTTATACTTGACAAGCAGTGGCGTATATGATAGCATATATGTGAACAAAGTGTTATGATTGCAACATTTTGTTAATATTATTAAAAAGGAGTTAAATACTATGGCAAGTTTAATCAGCAAAATTTTGGTTTTCATTACGGTACTGTTTTCCATGATTTCACCGGGAGATGTTAACAACGCACCTGTCACAATTGACAAACCGGTAACAACCACAGATTCCGTCATCGAGTACACCTATACCAACAAAACCGGTTATGTTATTTCAAATGACTGCTGGGTTGAAAAGCTTGAAGTCAAAGCCGGTGACACATGGATTAATGTTCCCGTAGACGACTATGTTTTAGAGACAGCCTTTGAAGTTTATCCCGGCAAGACCTATACAAAAAGCTATGATGCAGGCGCACTTCTTCCCGGTACATACAGGCTGACAATTGCTTACAATGTTATTACCGCCTTTGACGGAGCAACCACTGTCGGTAATTCGAGCGTTGAATTCAGCGTTGCTCTTTCCTGAACGTAAAGCAAACCATTTAACAATTAAAACAACCAAGTCGGGCCGAAAAAGCCCGGCTTTCTTTTTCTGTGTTCAGGAAAAGCCGATTGACAAGAATTTATCTGCGGTTTATAATAAAGCGATCAAAGTAAAAAGGAAGAACCACTATGAACTATGAAGAGGCAGTAAGCTATATTTATTCCCGACAAAAATTCGCAAAAAGCAGTTTTCTTGAAAGAATTGACGCTTTGCTTGAAAAGCTCGGAAGTCCGCATAAAAAGCTTCGGTTCGTTCATGTTGTGGGAACAAACGGAAAAGGCTCGGTTTCAAAAGCCGTTTCTTCAATCAGCACCGAAGCAGGCATTAAAACGGGGCTTTTCACTTCGCCGTTTGTGACGGAATTTCGTGAAAGAATTCAGATTGACGGCGAATATATCCCGAAAGAAACCTTTGCCGACATTGTTCTTCTTGTGAAAGAAAAAATCGAAGAAATTGAAAAAGACGGTTTTTATCCGACCTTTTTTGAAACCGTGCTTGCCTGTGCTCTTTATTATTTTTACAAA
The DNA here is from genome assembly GCA_051880655.1 of Acutalibacteraceae bacterium. GTDB lineage: Bacteria > Bacillota > Clostridia > Oscillospirales > Acutalibacteraceae > UBA6857. The sequence continues at coordinate 24,861 of JBJEOJ010000173.1, forward strand.
TGCGGCTGCGGTCTTGCCGTTCTTGAAGCAGGCATCGGCGGAAAAGACGACAGCACAAACATCATACCCACTCCCGAAGCGGTTGTTTTCACCTCGGTTTCCTTTGACCACACCGAAGTGCTCGGAAATACGCTTTCTGAAATTGCAAAAGCGAAATGCGGCGTCATCAAAAACGGCTGTGAGGTTATCTCATTTCCGAAAGAAAACGCAGGCTTTGATTTTGTCCCTCAGCAAACGGAAGTTTGCAGCATTATTGAAAGCGTCTGCAAAGAAAAAAACTGCCCGCTTGTTTATCCCGACATGAGCCTTTTGAAAAATGTCAGCCGAAGCATTGAAGGCACAGACTTTGAACTTTCGGGCGAAAAATATCACATTCCGCTCATCGGCGACCATCAGCTTGCCAACGCCATGTGTGCGCTTGCCTGTGCCCGGATTCTTCAAAAAAAGGGTTTTACAATTTCAGATGCTGACATTAAATCGGGTCTTGAAAAAGCCTTTATGCCGGCAAGAATGGAAATCATCAGCAAAAATCCGCTTGTAATTATTGACGGCGGTCACAATGCCGGCTGCATGACGGCACTTTCAAAAATGATTCAGAACCACTTAAAAGGCAAAAGAATCACGGCAGTGCTTGCTTTTATGAAAGACAAAGATCACAAAACCGCAATAGACATTATTGCTCCGCTTTGCGACAGCATTGTTTTCACCCTTGCCGAAAACGGACGAGGCGAAGACCCGCAAACGCTTATGGAAGAAGCAAATACACTTTGCAAAAATGTGTTCTGCACCGAAAACTGCGAAGAAGCTTTTGAAAAAGCAAAAGAGCTTTGCAGTCATAACGGAGCAATCATTTGCGCCGGTTCGTTTTATCTTGTTTCACAAATCAGAAAAAATTTAATCGGCTGACAACTTTCGGCAATTATATCACGCCTTATCCCTTACCATATCCGGTGAGGGATTTTTTATTGAAGGAGGAATCACAGTGTCTGCAAAAATTGAATACAGACAAAACGAGATACGGGTATATCTTGACGGCGAAATTGACCATCACAGCGCAAGCCTTATCCGCATAAGCATAGATGACGCAATCATCAGCAAACGGCCTCAGCTTCTTGTTCTTGATTTCGGCAAGGTCACTTTTATGGACAGTTCGGGCATCGGACTTGTTATGGGCAGATATAAGCTGATGAAAAGCGTGGGCGGTCGGATCAGGGCAGAAAATCTTTCGGCTTCGGCATATAAGGTAATGAAGCTTGCCGGACTGGAACGGCTCGGTGAAATTAAGCAAAGAGAGGTAATATAAGGTGAAAATCATCAATGAAATGAAAATGATCATCGACAGCCGCAGCATTAACGAAAGCTTTTCAAGAACTGCGGTTGCCGCCTTTGTTGCTTTGCTCGATCCGACGGTTGAAGAACTGACCGACATACGCACGGCGGTCAGCGAAGCCGTCACAAACTGCATTGTGCACGGCTATCGGGAAAAAATGGGCAAAATATACATAACCGTAAGCATAACGGACAATAACGCCGTAAGAATAAAAATACGCGACAAAGGAGTTGGAATTGAGGACGTCAAACAGGCAATGCAGCCGCTGTTCACAACAGCCGGCGATGAAAGGGCAGGTCTCGGCTTTGCGGTTATGGAAAGCTTTACGGACAAGGTGAAAGTTACTTCAAAGCCCGGCAAAGGGACAAGCGTAACTTTGACGAAGTTCATAGGCGGAAAAACAGTCTGAACGGAGGAACGCACCTTGAAAAAAGAAAACGGTGCAAGAGAAAAGCTAATCAGCGAAAACTACGGACTTGTTCATGCCTGCGCCAACAAATTCCGAGGTCGAGGCGCAGAATATGACGATTTGTTTCAGGCGGGCTGCATCGGACTGATCAAAGCGGCGGATAATTTTGACGAAAGCCGCGGCTTTGCCTTTTCAACCTATGCCGTGCCCGTCATTCTGGGGGAGATAAGAAGAATTTTTCGCGACGGCGGACCGGTCAAAATCGGAAGAACACTCAAAGAAAAATCCCGTGCGGCAATGAAAGTCAAGCAGGAGCTTGCCGCCGAGCTTCAGCGTGAGCCGACAATCAACGAGCTTGCGCAAAAACTCGGCGTTGAAATCACAGAGGCGGCGCAACTGATTACGGTTTCCATGCCGACAGTGTCGCTGACATCAAACGATGACGAGGGAGACACGCATCAGCTTGACATACCGGTACATTCACCCGAAGAAGAAATTTCAGACAGAATCGCTCTTTATGATCTGATACAAAGCCTTGATGAGCGAGACAGAAAGCTGATTGAATTTCGCTATTTCAAAGGCATGACGCAGGCAAAAACAGCGGACAGGCTGAATATGTCGCAGGTTCAGGTTTCAAGACGGGAAAAAATGATTTTGCTCAAAATGCGTGAAAGCCTTTAACAGCGTAAGATGCCGCAAAAAACAACGCTTGCCGACAGTCCGGTAAGCGTTTTGTTTGTGATATTGAATTTTATTCTTAGCTGTTTTCTTCCCTTACGGTTTCAAAGCCCAAAAATTCAAGAACTTTATTGAGATTTTCTTCTTTGACAAAGTTAAAGCCTTTGTCAAGTAACTCAAGCACCTTTAATTCTTCCGGGTCTTTACTGTCTTTCAGCTTTGATTTCATCATTTTCATCATCATGCTCATCATCATTTTATACATACCTTTGAGCTTGGAGATGTCAAAGCTGCCGTAAAGAGTAAACAGCGGTTCGGAAACGGCGTTTTTGGTTTTTAACTCTTCTTCGCTTTTTTCGCCCATCATGCCGACGGCGCAAACAGCTTTAATAGAGCTGAATTTTTCTCTTGCCTGAGCAAGCCCCTGAATTGCTCCTGCCATAACCCAGCCCATATAGATGATTTCTTCGTCACCCGAAACATCGTTTGCTTCTGAAAGAGCCAAGCAGGGATAGCCGGTTTTTTGGCTGAGCATTTCGGCATAAGTCTTTGTTGAGCCTGTGTTTGAAGTATAAATTATCGTCATTTTATTTCCACCTTTTTGTTGAATTACATTGAATTGCTTTGATTATAGCATAAAAGAACTCCCCGGTCAACGGCTTTGCGCTGTCCGGGTGAGAAAACTGTTAATCTGAAATTTTGCTTAAGAATTCTTTCAGTCTGTCTGTTTTCGGGTGTTCGATGACTTCCTGCGCTTCGCCCTCTTCGGCAATTACGCCGTTGTCCATGAACACAATATAATCCGAAACCTCTTTGGCGAAGGTCATTTCGTGCGTGACGATAACCATTGTCATTTTTTCTTCGGCAAGCTCACGGATAACCTTCAGAATTTCACCGGTCAGTTCGGGGTCAAGAGCCGAAGTCGGTTCATCAAAGAAAAGAATTTTCGGCTCAAGTGCCATGGCTCTTGCAATGGAAACACGCTGTTTCTGTCCGCCCGAAAGCTGGCAGGGATAATTTTCAATCTTATCCTCAAGTCCCATTTTTTTGAGCACGGCTTTTGCCTTTTCATCAATCTGCGCCAGAATTTCCTTTTTGTTTTTTCGGTAATCGGGGCGTTTTTTTGCCCTGACTTTCAGCGCAAGCGTCACATTGTCAAGAACGTTATACTGCGGAAAAAGGTTGAAATCCTGAAAAACAAGACCGATTTTCAGCTGCTTTTCAAGCTGCTGTTTTTTTGTCAGCTTCACTTCGCTGTCACCGTCAAAAATCACATCGCCGTCAACAACAATTTTTCCGCTGTCTGCGGTTTCAAGAAAATTGATGCAGCGCAAAAGCGTGGTTTTTCCGCTTCCGGAAGAGCCGATGACGGAAAGGACATGACCTTCCTCAAGCTGAAAGGAAATATCTTTAAGCACCTGTGTTTTGCCAAAACTTTTTACAAGATTTTCTACTTCAAGAATTGCCAAAATAATTTCCTCCCTCAGTTATGATAATAATCCAGTTTCTTTTCAATCTTTCTGAAAATAACGGTGAGAAGTCCGCAGAACAGCAAATAGAACACGCCTGTGTAAAGAAGCGGCCAAAGCAAGCCCTGACTTTTGATAAATGCCTGTCCGTTCCAGATAATTTCATAAACGGCGATAATTCTTGCAAGAGATGTATCTTTAACAAGTGTGATGATTTCGTTACTCATCGGCGGAATGATACGCTTGATAACCTGGAAAAGAACAACCTTGAAAAAAGTTTGTGATTTTGTTAAACCGAGCACCTGTCCGGCTTCATACTGTCCTCTCGGAATCGCTTCAATTCCGCCGCGGTAGATTTCGGAAAAATAGCACGCATAATTAATGACAAAAGCAATCATAACCGCAGTGAATCGATCAAAGCACTGCCATGTTGCAAGCCATTGAACAATTCCCGCAGACGAGCCGAGTCTTTGCGCCCATGTTCCGATCAGACCGGGACCGTAATAAATTACAATCAGCTGAAGCATAAGAGGTGTTCCTCTTATTACCCAGACCAGAAATCTTGAAATTGCCTTAAGCGGCTTGAATTTGCTCATTGAGCCGAAGCTTATAATCAGTCCCAACGGCAAAGCAAAAAGAAGCGTCAGTGCAAAAATTTTAAGCGTCTGACCAAAGCCCTCAAGCAGGCTCAGAGTAACCGTCCAAAACATAAAAAATCCTGCCTTTTAATTTTTATATCAGAAAGCAAACCGAAAAAGTGATTGTGTGACAAAAATATCAGCAATGAAAACCGACAGCTAAAAAGCAGGAAGCTTTGAGCCTCCTGCTTCAGGCGTTTTTAATCAATTATAGGTTACGCAATTGTAAGACTATATTTTTCCGCAAGCTTGTCAAGAGTTCCGTCTGCTTTATACTGTGCAAGAACTTCATTGAATTTTGCAGTCATATCTGAATCCTTACGGAATGAAACACCGTATTCTTCTGTTGAAAGTTCAAGAGAATAGCCAAGCTCTGCATAGCTTGTTCCTTCGCCTGTCATTGCATTTGCCATTGTAATGTCGATTACGCAAGCATCAGCGGAACCGCTCTTAACTTCAAGAAGAGCATCAGACTGTGTCTTAACTGCAGTTACATTTGCAATTTCAAGGTTCTTGACTTCTTTTTCACCGGCTGAACCTGCTTCAACAGCAAAAGAAAGATCTTTGATGCTGTCTGCATCTTTATAGCTGTCAAGCTTATCTTTAGCCATAACAACAACCTGAGCGTTCTTTACATAGGGATCTGAAACGCTGGAGTTTGCAAGAGCTTCATCTGTTATGGTCATGCCGTTCCAGATGCAGTCAAGAGATTTTGCTTCAAGTTCTGTGAATTTGTTATCCCAATCAATTTCAACAAATTCAACTTTAACACCGATTTCCTTTGCAAATGCCTGAGCAAATTCTGTGTCAAAGCCTGTCCATTCGTCGCTGCCCTCTTCTTTGTAGTTCATGGGTGCATAATCTGTCATGCCGACAACGAGAGTGCCTTTTTCCTGAACATATGCAAGGTCGCTTGCAGCAGCGTCTGCGGCAGTGGTGTCGCCTTCACCTGCTGTTGTGGTTGTGTCTGAATTTCCGCCGCAGGCAACGAGTGAGAACATCATAAGTGCGGCAAGAAGAAGCGCAATAATTTTTTTGTTCATGTTTTTTAACTCCTTTTTTGCCCAGATAAGTTCCGGGTGCTTTAATGTGGTAACATATTAACACATTAAACTTGCTTTGTCAATAGCAAAATGAGCCTGATGAGAAATAAAAAATCTCACAGGCTCGACAAGTTTAATTTTCAGCCGCCGACTTCAGCACAGCCCCTCTTTTTCAAGAAAGCGTTTCATTTCCTGCGGCATCGGCGCTTCACAGCTGATTTCTTTTTCCGTCACGGGATGAATCAGGCTCAGCCTTGCGCAGTGCAAAGCCTGATGACCGATTTCATCCTCCTCTTTTCCGTACATTCTGTCGCCCGCAAGCGGTGTGCCCAGATGAGCAAAATGAACTCTTATCTGATGCGTGCGCCCCGTTTCAAGGTTGATTCTTAAAAGAGTATAGTGATCATTCGACGAAACCGCCGTCCAGTGCGTAACAGCTCTGTCTCCTCGTTCATCAACACAGCGGCAGGTTTTCATCGGGTCTGGTCTGTAAATCGGCGCGTCAATTGTTCCTTGACCGCTGTATTTTCCGGTTGCAACGGCAAGATATTCCTTTTTGATTTTTCCGTTCAGCTTTGAAGCGGCATGGCTGTTAAGTGCGCAGACAACAAGGCCGCTTGTGCCTTTATCCAGTCTGCCGATTGCGCGGAAGCTGCAGCACAATCCCTTTTTTGAAAGGTAAAGTGCAACGCTGTTTGCCAAAGTATCGCCCTGATGATTATGCGATTCATGAATCGGAAGCATTGCCGGCTTATTCACAATCAGCAAATCGTCGTCCTCATAAACAACCTCGGGTAGCTGTGTTCCGGGTAGCGACATTTTTTCGTCGCTTCTGATGTTAACCGTCAGCAAATCACCCTCATGCACAAGATCAACCGTTCGTGTGTGCACGCCGTTTACAAGAAGTCCGTCGTCATAGGTTTTCAGCGTTCTGATCAGCTTTGACGACATTCCCATTTTTCCTTTAATAAAGCTATAAAGCTTTCGTCCGTCATATTCTTTCGGTATTACCGTTTCAATTGTTCTCATATTGATTTCCGTCTGTTTTTTTATTTTGCTTTCTGTCACGCATAAGTCCTGTGGGCGTTGCCCACACCCACAAGCTTTTTTGAAAAAAAGCTTGGCAAAAAACTTTACTCCTTTTTACACTGACTTTCTGCCGCGGTGCAATTAATAAAGACTACTACGCTCTAACACGCGTGAGCATGCGGGCGGTGCCCGCCAAAAAACTTTACTCCTTTTTGCACTCATTTTCCCTCGCGGCGGAATTGTAAAGATTGCAGTTTTCTATCCCGCGTAACATCTGCGGACATTGTCCGCCGCGTGAGCATGCAGGCGGTGCCTGCCAAAAAACTTTTCTCCTTTTTGCACTGACTTTCTGTCGCGGCAAAATTGTATAGTTTATCACTCTCTGCCCTGCGTAATCACCGCAGGCTTGGTCTGTTAATCATTCTTTGCTTTTCGTCCCATAACCGCTTTGAAAGATCAACATAATATTTGTGCGGATTTTCAAACCTTTTCAGTTCCTCCCAAAGGCTGTCAACCTGCGTTTTGCAGTATTCCCTTGTGTGTTCAATGTCCGGACAGTTATAAATCTTCTTTCCGCCCTCAAACATTTTCACAAGCAAAGGCTTTGCCGTAAAATCGGTTACAACCTTTCTTTTCCATGTGTAAACCGGGTCAAAAAGCTCGTATGGCTGTGTGCTGTCAATTTCCTCATCAAAAAGCGTCACAACATCGGCAATCGCCTTGCCCGTTGCATTTTCAAAAAGGCGGAAAACCTTTTTGGCACAAGGCGTTGTGATTTTCGTCACATTTTCGCTCAGCTTGATTCTCGGCTTCGGCACACCGTTTTCTTCCACCGCAACAATTTTGTAAACGCCGCCGAAAACAGGCGAAGAGGAAGACGTAATCAGCCTTTCACCGACACCGAAAGAATCAATTTTTGCCCCCTGCATCAGCATATCTCTGATCAGGTATTCATCAAGCGAATTGCTTGCAATAATTTTGCAGTCCTCAAAGCCGGCGTCGTCAAGCATTTTTCTTGCCTTTTTTGAAAGATAGGTGATGTCTCCGCTGTCAATCCGGATTCCTTTCGGTCGGAAACCTCTCGGCACCACCTCTTTGCGGAACGCTTCAATCGCATTCGGCACGCCTGATTTGAGAACATCATAGGTGTCAACAAGTAACGTACATTCATCGGGATATTGCCTTGCATAGGCGCAGAAAGCTTCCAGCTCATCGTCAAAAAGCTCAATCCAACTGTGCGCCATTGTTCCGACCGCAGGCACACCGTAATCACGTTCGCTGATTGCGCATGCCGTTGCATCACAGCCGCCGATATAGGCCGCTCTTGCACCGTAAATTGCACCGTCAAATCCCTGCGCTCTTCGTGAGCCGAACTCCATAACACTTCTGTCACCCGCCGCACGCTTGATTCGGTTGGCTTTTGTTGCAATCAGGCTTTGATGGTTAATGGCAAGAAGCACCATGGTTTCAATAATCTGTGCCTGAATAACAGGTCCTCTGACCGTGACGATCGGCTCGCCCGGAAAAATCGGCGTTCCCTCGGGAACTGCCCAGACATCACATTCAAATTTAAACGATTTGAGATATTCAAGAAAATCTTCACTGAAATTTTTTCTTCTGAGCATTTCAATATCTTTTTGATTAAACTTCAGATTTTCAAGATAGTGAATCACCTGTTTCACGCCTGCCATAATCGCAAAGCCGGCATCATCAGGCACCTTGCGAAAGAACATATCAAACCACGCAATCGTATCTTTTTTGCTGTTTGTAAAATATCCGTTTGCCATTGTCAGTTCATAAAAGTCCATCAGCATGGTTAAATTTCTTGATTTAAGACTGTTGCTCATATCGTCACTCTCTTCTGTTTTGTGTAGTTTTCAGCTGTGTGTATCTATAAAATTATTATACTATTTTTTTCGGTGCAATAAAAGCGTTTTTTAAAAAAGATTCATTGTGAGTAATGCTGCTATTTTGTAAACAATCACCGTACGCAATTTTTATATACAAAAGTCGCATAAATTATTAATTTTTTGTTGACTTTGTGAACAAATTGTGTTATATTCAAATTACAGCATAAATTTTTTTGTTGTAAACACATTAAAAATCAATTATCAATAAAATTTACAACCAAGCGTTTGTGCTGACGAATGCTTTTTAAGCATTCGTTCTTCCGGACAAATTTGTCCAAAATTTTCA
>JBJEOJ010000174.1:0-7249 GCA_051880655.1 Acutalibacteraceae bacterium
ATTCTTTGTTGTCTTCGGAAATGAATATTTCAACGGGACACTGACTGCTGAATGCCGGTTTGTCCCATTTGAGTGATAAGTAAGTCTGACCGTATTCCTTTACCTTGAGATTAACTTTTTCGGGAAGAATCCGGAATCTGATTTCGGTCGAACCGGTATAATCACCGTAAAAACTGATTTTTGCAACGCCGTAGGTTTCGTTCCATTCTGTAACGGTTCCAATGACATATGCTTTGTATATTTCCTTGCCGGCTGAATCTGTCGTAACAAGAGAATTGGTAACATCATTCGACTTGGAATCCCTGTAAAACATATCGCCGTTTCTGAATCTGACTTGTGCAATTTTGGGAATGGCTGTTTCCTTTTCCGCCATACATAATGAACATCTTTCAATGATTTTTCCGTCCGCTTCCATGCTTGCCGGTTCTGTAGCGATTTTATTGTATATATGATTGAGCTTTCCGATTGAATTCCACTTGATTTTTCCGCAGAAAATACACTTGTAGTCAGCCTGACCTTTGGCAGTACAGGTCGGAGCGCAAATCAAGTCAAAATAACCGTCAACATACTTATGACCGTCTGTTTCACAATTGTGCTTTTTCAACAGTTCATATCGGACATTCATTTCCTCGTAATCAGAATTATATTTGGTGGTGTAAAGTGTAACTTTTCTTGAAATGTTAAATTCTAATCCGTCAACACCATACATACCGGGGAAATCAATGAAGTTTCTCAGACTGTCACATTTATCGAAAGTTGTTTCAACAAACTCCGCTTCTTCTTGAAGAATTATAGTTTTTAATCTGCTGCAACCTGAAAAAGCGTATTTTCCGACAGACGAAACGGTAGTGCCAAATGAAATAGATAAAAATGATGAGCAATTGATAAATGTATACGGTTTTATATTGACAACTGTTTTGAAATGTGGAAAGATAACCGGTTCGTCGTTTTCATAAATGCATTTTGCATAGTACACAGGATTTGCATATTCGTTTCCAAAGGTTACGGTTGCCCAGTGGTTTATGTTTGCAGTATTTACCTTTCTGAGGTTCAGACAACCAAGGAAGGCATCTGTCTGAATTTCTCTTATTTTCGGCAGATTCACTTCGGCAAGGCTTGAACAATGCGCAAAGGCACCCGATTCAATTTTTGTAATATTTGAAAGATCAATATCTTTCAGACTGCGGCACTCTGAGAATGCTTTTGAGGTGATTGTGACAACACTTGTCGGCAGTTCAACCTTTTCAAGAGCAGAACAGCCGCTGAAAAGCGAATATATTACATAGGTTTTACCCTCTTCAAAAACCACTTCTTTGAGTTTTTTACAATCAGAATATGCCGATGAATAATACCCGATTCCTTTACGAATTGTCACAGATGTAAAACCGCAGTTTTTGAATGCGTCGCTATCAATAGTTTTCACCGATTCGGGAATATTGATATCATCAAGAGATTCGCAATCTTTGAATGTTCCGATTGAAATTGTTGTGATTGTTGACGGAAGAGTGACCTTTTTGAGCTGTTTGCAGCCGTAAAACAAGTAATTGATTGTGTCTGTATATCCTTCTTCATATTCAACTTCATGTATTGTTACGCCCGAAAAGGAGCTTGAACCATATTTAACATCATTTTTAACTATAAATTTTTCAAAGTTCAGACCTTCACAACCGGAAAAGGCATACACAAAGAATGCTTTTATCTTCTCAAAGTTATTCACTTTATTAAGATTTTTACAATTTTTGAAAGCGTTCTCCATAATTGTTTCAATGCTGTCATCAAAAGTTACTTCGGTAAGGCTTGAACAATTCTCAAAAGCGCTATTACTGACCGAAGTTGTTGACAGTTCCACTTTTTTCGGAACCGTTGAATTCGCGAATGCGTTCGATCCGATGGTTTTCAGATTCAAAAAATCAACCGGAGTTTTGACATTTAAACAACCCGAAAAAGCACTTTCTCCAACATATTCAAGCTTTTCGGGAATGTTGATTTCTTCGATTTTCGATTGGAAGAATGCCTTTCTTTCAATTTTTGTCAGAGTGGACGGAAGGCTGACCGTTGAAATGTTTCCGTAGCCAAACATAAAGTCACCTATTGATGTTATCCCTTCTTCAACAACAAGAGAAAATTTGCCGGGAATTTTTATTTGATTAGGAAGTGAATTTATGTAATTATCGGTTTCACCCGTTCCGGAAATTGTCAGAACTGCCTTTTCTTCGTCGTAATGCCAGGTGGCATTTTCTCCGCAGCTTCCGCTGCTTTCAGCCACTGCAAAAGTTACAAGTAGAAGAAAAATTGCAAAAACAAGAATCGTATATAAAGATAATTTTTTCATTTGTTTCTCCTCCTTTTATTTAACCGTTACTGATTTTACGGCACTGTTTGCTGAATTCTTTGCGTATGCGTTCACTGAAATCGCACGGACATACAGTTTTTTACCGCTTGTAAGCTTTGAAATGGTTACGGAAGTTTTTGTGGTGGTTGAATACTTTTCCCACTTTTTTCCGTCCTTGGACTTGTAAACGACGTACTTGTCGGCACCTGAAACCTTGCTCCAGCTTACAGTTGCCGTTTTTGATTTTGTTGAAGTGAGCTTAATTGACGGTGCAGAAGTTAATGTCTGGGTTTTCAGCACCGAACTGAATGCGCTTTTACCTGTTAAACAGGTTGAACGAATTTTGAACTGATATTTTTTACCTGAAGAAAGTTTACTGATTGTTGCACCGGTAGTTTTTACTGTTGAAACTTTGCTCCATTTTTTTCCGTCGGTTGATTGGTAAACTTCATAGGACAGTGCACCGAAAACAGTGCTCCATGAGAGCTTTACCGATGTTGTTGAAACTGCAAGAACTTTAAGATTTTTCGCAGCAGATGTCAGAGCCTGAGTTTTGAAAACCGAACTGTAAGCGCCGTAACCGCTGCTTGCATATGCACGAACCTTGTATTGATAGTTCTGACCGGATTTCAGACTGCTGATTTTTGCTGAATTTGTGCTGACGGTTGAAACCTTTTTCCAGGATTTACCGTCTGTGCTTTGGTAAACCATGTAGTTTTTGGCCCCCGTAACCTTTGACCATGAAAGAGTAAGCTTATCTGTTGAGCAGGAACTCAATTTCAAACCCGTAACCTTTTTGGGAAGAATGCGGAAAACAAGATCAAATGAAACAGCGTTTGCGTTTTTTAATGTTACCTTTGCAACGGCAAGACCGACCGACTTATTGTCCTTGTATGTAACAGTATAATCTTTGTTTTCAACATAGCCGGCGGTTTCACCGAAATCAACAGCCGGTTTTAATTCCTTTCCCGTGTATTCAATTTTGTCATACTCAAGATTTGGCGTGATGAACTCAAGTTCGGTTGCTTCGGCGTCCTCCGCATAAGGATAAATCGAAAGCTCATATAATGTTTCGGGAAAAAGATAATCAAATTCTGCCGAATTGGTTTTTACTCTTTTACCTACGTTCGGAACATCGTCGCTGTAATTTGAAAGTTCAACATAGTATTCACTTACACCAGGAATAGGATCCCATGTGATAATGCTTTTGATTCCGTCATAGCGAATATTTACATTTTTAACATATCCGGGAACGATTAAGAAATCAACTTCCTTTTCACCTTTATAATTGCCTTTAAGAGTGATTACGGCTTTTGCTGTTCCGACATTGACATTGTTTTTGTAACTTATTGTATAATCAACACCCTCGGTAAGCTTATAATTATTGTCAACCTCAAAATCAATTTCGGGTTCTTTTGCTTTTCCGTTGTATTCACAGTCTGAAGAGTAGTTGTGATTCACACGAACATTTTTAATTGCAGGATATACTTCAACCGTTTCCCCCGAGCCGCAGAATGTGCAACGTTTTCTTTTGTAACCTCTAGTATTGAATCCGCCCTGAAGAACTGTTATTTTATATTTATGTTCAGCAAGTGAATCTTCAATTTCCTCTGTGTCCGTTTCATCGCAATAATCACATTTTGCCGTTCGTGTTTCATTGTCGATACACGTTGCGTCATGATTATTAATGTAATTGGTAAAGCTGTGTCCGCCGGGGTTCGGGCAAACAGTTGCAGCATTTACCGAAAAGAACATTAATGAAGAAAACAGTATTATCGTTAATGCTGAAAAGTTAAAATAAAAAAGCTTTTTCATGGGTATTCTCCTATCGTTTTTTCATGACATAATAATAACATACCGTTTTTGCACTTTCAACAAATATGCAAAAATGCACAGCTTTTCATACAAAAAAGCACGTCTTTCGGTCTTTATAATTGTTATTGTGTATGCTATAATAAACCCAACAAAACATGGAGAAAAACAATGAAAATACTGATTTGTGATGACGAAAAATCCATTGCCGACAACATAAAAGAATTGGTTTGGGAACATTTAAAAAGCAAAAACATTGAAGCTGAGATTGATGTTTTTTACTCAACAGCCGAAATAATAGATAAAGAAACGCAGTATAACATGGCTTTCCTTGACGTTCAGATTGATGAACTTGACGGAACAGAAGTAGCAAAAATATTAAGAAAGAACAATCCTCATATCATAATCTTCATTATTACTGCCTTTGATCGTTATCTTGATTGTGCAATGGACATAAATGTTTTCCGTTTCATTACAAAGCCAATTGAAAAAAGCAGACTGGAAAACAGCATTGACAAAGCCTTGAAGATGATTGACAACAGGACAATTGAAATAGTATTGAAAAATTCCAAGGAAACTGTTGTTCTTTCAACCGAAGATATTATGTGCATTGAGATTGAAGGCAGAAAAACAACAGTAATCAGTGCACGCGGAATTTTTGATTCTTGTGAAAGCATCAAGGAATGGAGAAAAAAACTCACTGCAAACTTTTTTTACTCTCCCCATAACAGTTACATAATTAACTTGAAATTTGTCACAAGCTTTTCAAAGAATCAAATAAAAATCGCTGACAAATTCACCGTACCGATTGCATACAGAAAGTACAATAACTTTAAAGATGCTTTCATGAACTTCATTACGGAACGAGGCTAGTTATGGAATACATTTTTCTTTTACTTGCACTTTACATTGCAACATTTTTTGTTTCAACCTTGTTTTTCAAACAGATTTTTGAGCCCAAGAAAACCACAGGTGTTACAATTGCAATCGGTGCTGCCTTTTACTTAATCAGTTTTGCACAGTTCTGCCTTTTTAACAGCTTCATTTTAAATGCCGTTGTTTTTTTTGCAAGTAATTTTCTTTATCTTCTTTGCGCTTTCAGCTGCGCCGTCAAAAAAGGTTTACCTTATGCTCTGCTTACGGGTACTTTTGCCGTAATATCTTACGAAATTGTTGACATGTTAAGTTATATTCTCACTGATGAAAACACACCTGAGTATATGTTATATTTTTTGATTCTCGGTGCTTTGTTTGTTTTCCTTTATCTGATTTTGCTTCAGACTTCAGCTTATGCGCTGAAAAGAATTTTCAAGACAAATGAAAATAATGTTCCGTTTTATTTTTTCATTTTTCCGATCAGTTCAACCGTAATTATTGCAATGTTGCTCGAACTGGTTCCGATGGTTCAGCTCTCCGGAAAACTTTATCTGCTTTTGATCTGTGCCGTAATCACTATGATTTTTTCGGTTATTCTGACTTATGTTTTCTTTGAAAAGTATAGTGAGAGAGAACAACAGCTTTTACTGATCAGTTCGCAGAAAAAGGAATCGGAACTGTCGCAAAAATACTATGAAGTTATTGATACCCAGAATGAAGTGCTGAAACAATTTGTTCATGACGAAAAAAATCATCTTCAGGCAATTGCAAACTTAAGCAGTATTGAGCAAGTGCAAAGCTATGTAAAAAAGCTTCACGGAAGCATTGAAAGTTTTTCATATTACGGAAAAACAGATAACAAACTTCTTGATATGATACTCGGCAAGTACAATATACTTTGCAGCAACAAAAAAATCAATTTTACAATCAACATCAAAACTTCAAATTTCAATTATCTTCAGGAGGACGACCTGACTTCTCTTTTCAGCAATATTCTTGACAATGCCGTTGAAGCTGCTGAATCAAGTTTTGAAAAACGTATTGAGATCTCAGCCAATAACATTAACGGCTTTGATGTAATTACCTGCTCAAATTCGTGTGATGTTGCTCCGAACGAAAATCTTTCAAGCAGAAAAAAAGACCATCAGCTTCACGGAAACGGAATTAAAATAATTAAACGTATCAGCAAAAAGTATAACGGCGAAGTACAATGGAATTATAACGCCGAGAAAAAAGAATTCATTTTGAAAATTGTTTTTATAAAATAAATCCGCAAAGAAATATCATTTTGTTTTGACAACCTCCACACCCTTTTATATACACGGGATTATTCGTGCCTTATGCACAGATAATCCCGTGATATTTTTATTCGTAATATGTAAAAGTAAAAAAACTCAAAAATCGGTTAAAACTTGTCATTTTTTACTTCTAACCTTTTCACTCTGACTTTTGATCTTCTTTGTAAAGAAGTGAAAAACAGGAAACATTATAGTTGATTTATGATAACTTTATAGAATGTTTTCACATTTTTTAAAGAAATATAAAGGGTTGCAATTTTGAATATTATTGTTTATAATGAATTTAATATGATTTTAGGAGAGAAAGATATGAGTACTTTAAAACAAGCTTGCATTAGCATAATCACAATTATGTTCTTATGGGCGGCAGCAATCATTTCATTGGGAGAAATCGGATTTATTGATACAATATACTTGTGGGAAGCACCGGAATTTTTGATTAATATTGTGGCAGTCATATACTTTTCAGCATTTGTTATAATTGGTATCACAGCAAAAAGAAAAAATTGGAATGCGATGTTGATATCAGCATTTTTATGCGGTATCATACCGGTGATTTTCTCTCTTTTAGTTTATGTAGAAGATTTTTTTGAAAATCTTATTGAAAAACCGATTCATCATATTCTTTATGTGATAATCAATTTAATCAATGCTTTTTGTGATCTTTTTATTTCTTTGTTTTATCCGATTATAACAATTGCGTATCCGTTTAGAGAAAATATTTTTATTTATGTGCTTTTTGTATTGGCTCCGATAACCGCAGTCATATTATATAAAGTTACAAAAACAAAAGATATGAGACCCGAATGATTTCTTCATAATCGGCAACCGAATTGTTGATAAAATTATATAGATAATCCCGAGTGCGATACCGATTCCGGTAAAAACACTCGGGTTACTTTATTTATTCTTTTGTCTCTTTCATTGCTTT
>JBJEOJ010000175.1:0-7122 GCA_051880655.1 Acutalibacteraceae bacterium
GAAACTTATGCAAAACTTGCCGAGCACCCGATGATAACCGGTATCAAGGAAGCAAACGGCAACATTGCAAAAATTGTTGAAACAAAGGCTCTTGTCGGCGATAAGCTTGACATCTGGTCGGGCAACGACGATCAGATTGTTCCGATTCTTGCTGCGGGAGGCAGCGGCGTAATTTCCGTGCTTTCCAATGTTCTTCCGAAAAAAACGGTTGAGCTTTGCGACAAATTCTTTGACGGCGACATAAAGGGCAGTATGGATATGCAGTGCGAAATGTTCGATCTGATCAAAGCACTTTTCTGCGAGGTTAACCCGATTCCGGTAAAGGCTGCCGTTGCCGCACTCGGCTATTGCGAAAATTATGTTCGTCTGCCGCTTACGCCGATGGAAAAGCAGCATGAAGAAGTTCTTCTTGAATGTATGCGCAAGCAAGGTCTTGATGTTTAAGGTGGAAGAAAGATGAAAATAATTGTTAACGGTGCAGGCGGAAGAATGGGTCAGGTGCTTTGCTCCCTGATTGAAAAAACCGAAGGCAAGGAAATTGCCGCAAAGGTAAGCGCCGAATTTGAAACCGATAGTGAAAATTTAATTTTCAAAAACATAAACGAATTTGACGGTGAGGCAGACATAATTATTGACTTCTCTCACCACAGCGCAACAAACGACATCTGCGATTATACCGTAAAGCGCAGTTTGCCGATTATTATTTCAACAACCGGTCAGACGCAGGAAGAAACGGCAAAAATTGATGAAACGGCAAAAAAAGTTCCCGTTTTCAAAAGCGGAAACATGGCGCTCGGCGTTGCACTTGTCGGCTGTCTTGCAAAAATTGCCGCAAAGGCTTTTCCCGATGCCGACATTGAAATTGTTGAAAAGCATCATAACCGCAAGCTTGATGTTCCGAGCGGAACGGCTTTGCTGCTTGCAGACGTAATCAAAAGCGTACGCCCCGAAAGCACCTATAACATCGGCAGGCACGAAAACGGCAAAAGAACCAAAGAGGAAATCGGAATCCATTCCATCCGTATGGGCGGCGAGGTCGGAACGCACGAGATTATTTTTGCAACCGACTCTCAGGTGATTACGATTACGCATCAGTCGGAAAACAGAGCCCTTTTTGCAGACGGTGCGCTTTCGGCGGCTGACTTTTTAATTAAGCAGGTTCCCGGATATTACAATATGGACAATATTCTTGAATGAAGCGAGGAAGAAACATGGACGCATATGAAATCATCGAATACATTTCAAAATCAAAAAAGAAAACGCCCGTAAAGCTTTATGTGAAAGAAAAAGAAAGCATTGATTACGGCAGTTCAAAGGTTTTCGGTGCAGGAGACAAGATTGTTTTCGGCGACTGGAAAGAGCTTAAAACGATTCTTGAAGAAAACAAGGATAAAATTGAAGAACTCGTGATTGAAAACGACAGAAGAAACAGCGGTGTTCCGATGCTTGACATCAAGGATATTCCGGCAAGAATTGAGCCGGGTGCCATAATCCGCGAGCAGGTTGAAATCGGAAAGAGCGCAGTTATTATGATGGGTGCGGTCATCAACATCGGCGCAGTTGTCGGCGAGGGCACCATGATTGACATGGGTGCTGTTCTCGGCGGCAGAGCCACGGTCGGCGCACACTGCCATATCGGTGCAGGTGCCGTCCTTGCAGGTGTTATTGAGCCGGCAAGCGCAACGCCTGTTATTGTTGAAGACAATGTTCTTGTCGGTGCGAATGCCGTTGTTGTTGAGGGCGTTCATGTGGGCAAAAATGCGGTTGTTGCCGCAGGTGCGGTTGTTCTTGAAGATGTTCCCGAAAACGCTGTTGTTGCCGGAACACCGGCAAGGGTAATTAAGATGAAAGACGAAAAGACCAGCGCAAAAACCGCGCTTCTTGACGCACTTAGAAACATATAGCGGACAATGTCCACAGATGTTACGCGGGATAGAAAACTGCAATCTTTACAATTGCGCCGCGAGATAAAGTGAGTGCAAAAGGAGTAAAGTTTTTTGCCAAGGCGGACAATGTCCGCAGATATTACGCGGGTCAGAAGACAGCAATCTGTAAAATTTTGCCGCGAGGAAAAGTGAGCAAAACAGGAGTAAAGTTTTTTGCCAAGCTTTTTTACAAAAAAGCTTGTGATTCAAATAGCGCAGGAAGGTAGGTAAAACAGTCCGGTGGACTGTTTTACCGTAGGAAACCCTCGCCGGGGGTTTCCTGATTGACGGTGTAAGCCGTCAACCAAACAATGTTGCTGATTGCCTGCAGAAATTGTGCGGCAGGCACCGTCTGCATGCTTATGAAAGAAAGTGCCATTTTTACATTACGCTGCTAGGAAAAGACAATTCAAAATCGTAGCGTCGCCCTGTGGGCTACCGGGAGGTAAAACAAATGAACGACTATACACTTCCTTTTAACGAGGAAAAAATCAGACAAATTGAAAGAACTTTCAAAACGCCGTTTTATCTTTATGATGAAAAAGGTATTATTCAGTGCGTTGAAAGGATTAAAGAAGCTTTTTCATGGAACAAAGGCTTTAAAGAATATTTTGCGGTTAAGGCAACGCCTAATCCTGCAATTCTCAGAATTCTTCATTCTCTCGGCTGCGGTCTTGACTGTGCAAGCAGCACAGAACTGACAATGGCGCAGAAAATCGGCGTAACCGGAAACGAAATCATGTTCAGCTCAAACGATACGCCGAAAGAAGACTATATTCTTGCCAAAAAGTTGGGCTCAATCATCAACCTTGACGATTGCAGCCATATTGATTTTCTTGCGCAAAATGCCGGAATACCCGAAACGGTTTGTTTTCGTTATAATCCGGGTACGGATTTTATTGTTCAAAACGACATTATGGGTCAGCTGAAGCAATCAAAGTTCGGCATGACAAAAAATCAGCTTCTTGAAAGCGTTAAGAGACTTTCTCAAATGGGCGCAAAAAAATTCGGCGTTCATGCCATGCTCGCTTCGTGCGCACTCAATGAAGATTATTACCCGACCCTTGCAAAAGAGCTTTTTTCTCTTGCGCTTGAAATAAAAAAAGAAACCGGCGTCACGCTCTCGTTTGTGAACCTTTCGGGCGGAATCGGAATTCCTTATAAGCCCGAGGAAACAGCGGTTGACATTTTGAAAATCGGCAAAAAGGTTGAAGCGGTTTATAAGGAACTTATTGAAGCAAACGGCATGGAGCTTTCCATTTTTACGGAAATGGGAAGATTTGTAACCGGACCGTACGGCTATCTTGTTTCAACCGTGCTTCATGAAAAAACAACCTATAAAAACTATCTCGGTCTTGATGCCTCGGCGTGCGACCTGATGCGTCCGGCAATCTACGGTGCTTATCATCACATCACCATTCTCGGCAAGGAAGATGCGACGAAGGATACGATGTATGATGTTACCGGTTCTCTTTGCGAAAACAACGATAAGTTTGCCGTTGACAGAATGCTCCCGAAAGCGCAAATAGGCGACATTGCCGTCATTCACGACGCAGGTGCTCACGGTTATTCCATGGGTTATAACTATAACGGCAAGCTCAAATGTGCCGAGCTTCTTTTGGAAAAAGGCGGAAATGTAAGAATTATCAGAAGAGCGCAAAGACCCGAGGATTATTTTGCAACGCTTGATATTTTCCCGGAATTTCGCAAATGAAAGGGAATCACAAATGGAACAGTTTCTCAATTCTTCGCTGTATAATTTAAAACGCAGTGCCATTCGAGTGTTCAGCCAGAAGGCAAAGCAGACGCCCGGCTGTATTGCGCTGACGCTCGGTGAGCCTGATTTTGAAACGCCGGAAAATATCCGCCTTGCGGCAAAATTATCGCTTGACAGCGGAGACACGCATTATATTCAAAACAACGGAAGTCCCGATTTGCTTGAAGCGGTAAGCATGTTTGAAAAAGAAAAAAACGGTGTCAATTATTCACCTGACGAAATTATTATCACAACAGGTGCAACCGAAGCGCTGTTTGTGGCTTTGTTCGGTGTGCTCAATCCGGGCGATGAAGTAATCGTGCCTGAGCCGGCTTTCGGTCTTTATGAATCCATCATAACCATGTGCCGCGGAAAATATGTTGCGCTTGACACAAGCGAGAACGGCTTTCAGATATCGGAAAAGATGCTTGAAAAAGCCGTAACAGACAAAACAAAAGCGATCATTTTAAATTCGCCGAACAATCCGACAGGCTGTGTTTTAAACAGAGAAAGCCTTGAAAATGTTTATAATGCCGTTAAAGGCAGAAACATTTTTGTCATTTGCGACGATGTTTACCGTCAGCTTGTTTATGATGATAGCTATGAAAGCTTCAGTAGCTTTCAGGATTTGAAAAAGCAGCTTCTTGTTGTTCAAAGCTTTTCAAAGCCGTATGCTATGACGGGCTGGAGAATGGGCTATCTTATGGCAGATCTTGAGGTCAAGCGCAGACTTGAGCTTGTGCATCAGTTTACGGTTGTTTCAACGGCTTCGTTTTCACAAAACGCCTGCATGGAAGCACTTAAGACCAATGTAACACCGATGCTTGAAGTTTATCGCAAAAGGCGCAGCTTTGTGCTTTCAAGACTGAATGAAATCGGCCTTGAAACGGTAACACCTATGGGCGGATTTTATGCTTTTCCCTCCATTGAAAAGTTCGGCATACCGTCGGGCGAATTTTGCACACGAATGATTGAGCAGGCAGGTCTTGCCGCAACGCCGGGCTTTTGCTTCGGAAGCGACAAGCACATCAGGCTGACTTATTGCTACGGTGACGAGCAGCTGAAAGAGGGTATGAACAGACTGGAAAGGTTTGTTAAATCATTATAATTTTCGGAGAAAGCTATGACTGACGAACAGATTTTGAATTTTGCCGATGAGGTCTATGACGAAGCGGTTTCGATAAGACGAAAAATTCACGAAAACCCCGAGCTCGGAAACATGGAAGTTGAAACAACAAAGCTGATTGTTTCGCTTCTTGAAAGCTGGGGGATTGAGGTTTTGCGCCCGCTTGAAACGGGAGCGGTCGGCGTTCTTAACTGCGGCAAAGGCAAAACAGTTGCCTTAAGAGCCGACATTGACGCGCTTGCGGTGACAGAGCAAACCGGTCTTTCTTACGCTTCCAAGGTTTGCGGCAAAATGCACGCCTGCGGCCATGATATACACACAGCATCGCTTCTTGCGGCGGCAAAAATTTTGTCGGAGCACAAAGACAAATTTCACGGAACGGTTGTTTTTGTTTTTCAGCCGGACGAAGAGGGAAACGGCGGTGCACAAAGAATAATTGACACCGGAATTTTTGACCGCCTTGGTGTTGAAAAGGTTTTCGGCATACACATAAGACCCGAAACGGCGGCAGGAAAAGTCGCTGTGAAATACGGCAAAAGCTATGCCGCGTCGGATATATTCAAAATTACGCTGACAGGTAAAAGCTCTCACGGAGCAGAACCCGAAAAGGGCATCAATGCTCTGACGGCGGCAAGCCATCTTGTCTGCGCTCTTGACGGTGCGGTTTCAAGAATGACAGCTCCGACAGACAGCGCAGTTTTAAGCGTCTGCACCTTTGAAAGCGGCACTGCAGTAAATATCATACCCGAAAGCGCAGTGCTGACGGGTATCATCAGAACGCTCGGGGCGAAAACCCGAAAAGAAATGAAAGAAAAGCTTGTTAACACAGCGCAGGCTGTTGCACAGGCTTTCGGCTGTAAAGCGCAGATTGACATCAAAGAAAGCTATCCCGGCGTTGTCAACTGCGACAAGGAAACAAAGCTTGTTGAAAACTGTGCAGTATCGCTTTTGGGAAGAGAAAATGTTGAAATTTTAACCGAGCCGACCATGACAACGGAGGATTTCGGCTATTATCTTGACAAAGCGGACGGCTGTTTTTATCATATCGGTGCCGGAACACAATATCCGCTTCACAACGGCAAAATGTCGCCCGATGAAACCTGCATAAAAACGGCGGCGGCAATGCATATCAAGCTTGTTTTTGAAGTGCTCGGAAATTAGTATTTCATAAAGACAACCTTTAAAGGCAACCTCTAAAAACGTCCCGGCATTCGTCATAATGCACAACTAATGCCGTCTTTGTCGTTAAAAATCCTTGAAATACACAGAGTATGTCTGCGGATTTTTGCCTAAAATCCGACATCATTTGTGCACTATGCCAAACGCCTTGAGTTTTTAGAGATCGCCTAAAATTAAATATGGGTAATTTTCACCTTTTTGTATTAATATGATTGATTGAGACAAAAATAAGATGACCGAAAAAATATCGGATTTCGGCATCTTATTTTTGGTTAATACAGAAAGGTGTTTTGCTATGAAAAAATCATTCAAAAAGTTTTTGTCCGTTTTTTTGGCGATGCTGATTGTGTCATCGGTTTCGATTCTTACGATTGCGGCAATCAGTGCTCAGCAGGCAAAACAAAAAGCGCTTGAAACAGCAGGGTTGACTTCATCTCAGGCGGTTTTCACAAAGTGCACGCAAACGCAAAGCGGTTTTGACCTGGCGTTTGATGATGAAGCGAACCAAAGCTATAAATGCTCTGTTTCAAACGACGGAAAAGTTACGGCTTATTATTTTGATTCAAACAAAAATGCCGGCTTAAGCAGAAACATAACTGCGCAGCAGGCAAAGCAGATTGCTCTTGACGCAGTCGGTGAAAGCGACACGGCAGTCAGGAAGCTGAACGCTTCCTACAGCTTTGATGAATTTGACGGTGCGGTTTATACGGTTACGTTTTTGCTTGACAGCAGAAGCTGCACATTTAAAATTTCTGCCGAAAGCGGAGAGATACTTGCTTACGGATATGAAACTTTTGATTCGTTTGACAGTATCATCGGCAGGGTCTTTTCAGTATTGATGAAAGCACTCAACTTTATCCTGAAATTCTTCCTCAGTTAGCGGGCACCGCCCGCATGCTCACGCGGTTCGGAAAGATTCAGCTCTTTATAATTAAACCGCGGCGGAAACTGAGTGAAAAAAGGAGTAAAGTTTTTTGCTCAAGCTTTTTTGCAGGCCAAGCCTGCGGTGATTACGCGGGGCAGAAAGTTGTAAATTTTTATAACGATGCCGCGGCGGAAACCAAGTGAAAAAAGGAGTAAAGTTTTTTGCCAAGCTTTTTTTCAAAAAAGCTTGGCGCCGTCCGCAGACGGCGAAA
>JBJEOJ010000176.1:0-32933 GCA_051880655.1 Acutalibacteraceae bacterium
AACTTTTCCCTGCAAGAAGTCTCAAAAGTAGCTTATTTCAACGAAACCGCCATGGATATTATGATAATTGCAGGAATACAATCCGCAACCGTGAAAAAAACAAAGCTTGAAGAACGCTGTATAAGACCGAATGCACTGATGCGCGAAATCGACAAGTATTACAGCGACTTTGTCAATTCCATGGCTTCAAAAATGAGAGTTTCCGAAATGCGCAGCATTGTCAGCGATCAGTTTGCAGGCATATCGCAGTTTTTAAGCGAAATTGCCGCTCAGATGCGAAGCAGCCGTGTTGTCAGTTCTTCAAAAAGCCGTGCCATAAAAACAGCACTCAGCGACGGCGGATTCTATATTCAAAGCCTTTATTATTATACTAACGCCGAAGGGCGTGTGACGGTTGAAGCACTTTTGGAGGAAGATGCGCCCGAGCCTGATTTTAAAAAAATGAAAAACATCATTGAGTTCACAACAGGCAGACGCTTTGAACGTCCTGAAATTGCAATTACGGACCTTCGCACAATGATTATTTTTGAAGAGCGGGCAACCTTTAAGGTGCTGGTCGGTCATTCGCAGATTCCGTTTGCCAAAAACAAGGTCAGCGGCGACTGCATCGGCAGAGCGTATGACGGAAACGGCGGAGAAATTGCACTGATCAGCGACGGAATGGGAACAGGTTCAAGAGCGGCAATTGACGCAACGATGACAACCGCCTTGCTTGAAAAGCTTTTATCGTGCGGTTTTTCGTTTGACAGCGCACTGAAAATGGTAAACTGCGCTCTTATGGTCAAATCGACCGATGAATCTCTTGCAACCGTTGACGGCGTATGCATAAACGTTTACACCGGTCAGACCTCGTTTTACAAAGCCGGTGCGGCAATTTCTTTTATCCGCCGTGAGCAGTCGGTCACACTCATTGAAGAAGCCTCAATGCCAATCGGAATAATAAGAAATATTACCCCTGCCTGCCGAAGCGTAAAGCTTAATGCCGGAGACATTGTTTTGCTCGTTTCCGACGGCGTAACGGTCGGCGACAGCGGCTGGATAAGCGATGAGCTTCTCGCATGGAGCACCAACAGCATGGACGATCTTGCGTCCCACATTGCTTCGCTTGCAAAGCTCAGAAGCGACGAAAAAAATGCCGATGACATTTCTGTTGTGGCTGTGAAAATTGCAAAGAACTGAAACCGCCCGAAAAAAATATTGCAAAAAGCAGAGCGTATCTGCCGTTCTTCATTCAACATGGAAATCTGAAAAACCATGAACGAAAGTCAGATACGCTCCGCTTTTTTTAGAAAGGGAAACAATTTTGTTATACTCTTTTGAAAATTTCAAAATTCAATCATGAACAGGTGCATTTTGGTTTAACTCCGAACATTTTGCACAAAATACGATAGATTCTGCAAAGGACTTTTCCGAAAAAGCCGCCCGAATGACAAATGCAATCGCACTTTTCCCATTGTGCATAAAGCACGGTTGTTTTACCGTTTAATGTGATGGAATCGCCGGCGGCATAGGACGTGCCCGAACCGTCTCTTTCCGTGTTCCAGCCGTCAAATATATAACCGTCCGCTGCAGTAATCAAGGTTGCATCGGTGCCGGCAGCTTTCACGGTTACGGACTCACCGATCAGAGCCATTTCATTGTTGAACATGGTTCCGATTCCGCCGTTTGCATCATAATAAAGCATTGCGCTTTGTGCGCTGAAGCCTTTATCCAGTGCTGTTGCCCTTGCAACAACGAAATTTCTGACAGTCTTTGTGCTTTCATTGTATGCAGCAAGCTTATTGTCATATCCGGAAGCATTTGTAAATTTATTCCAACGATAGGCATCCATCACAGCCGATGCATTGTTCTTTTCAATCAGTGTGTCAATGGCACTTAACGTTTCCTCACTGTCAAAAAGATCGGAAGTTTCAGCCCATGTTTCAGAAACGAGTGCTCTGAAGTCCTCATGCTTATAGACCTGTGCAAAAATTGTCGGCATATTACTTACACCGCCGTAAATTTTGGGAGTATAATGCACAACATTTGCCCACCAGATATTGGGGTCACCGACGTAGGCGCCAAAACGATTCACATCAGCTCCCAACGCATAGTCAAAATCCCACACGGGTGCAGCATAAATTTTGTCGGAATCAGCGTCTTTATAGAAGTAAGTGCTCGTCAGACCTGCATCCATATTCGATGTAAATTCCTGAATAATATACATTTTTACAAGCGATTCCATGTCAAAATATTCACTGTAATGCTTTCCGAGAGAGTTATAACCGTCTTCGGAATAAATTGCATCTTCCGCCTCACACATAAGTTTGCTTATGTATTCAACTTCTGCCTGAGAAGCATATTCGGGGCTTTTGAGCACAACGGCCTGACCCTGATTTGTGACAAAGCCGCTGACTTCCGAATTGTAACGGCTTGCAAGGTCAAATTCCAACAGATAACCGCCCGTGATGTTTTCGGGGTTGTTGGGAATGTTTACCCATTTTTTGCTGCCGCAATCCGTTGCATTACCCGTGCCTGCGCGAGAACATTCTTCAATGTTTATGTCAGGATTGGCTTCTTCGTTGGCATCTATAAGATCATTGATGTCAACACGCTCCGAACCGACTTCAACGCTTTCACAAACCAGATAGTTACCCATATAGCTTCCGTTTATATAAAGGTCAACAGCCTGAAACTCAGATGTATAAGGCAGACCAAGCTCATCGGAAAGACCGAGAGCAACGCTGTTTCTGATCAGAGACGAATCATAATAAGAAGCAAGAAGCGTCCATTTTTTTGCTTTTCCCATGCCGAAAAGATCCGTCTTTTTGTCGAATTTAATATTATAAGGCTTTTTCGGGGCGTTCCATGTTACGTTGCCTCTGCCTTTGATTTGTTTCAGCTCTTTGTCAACGGTAACTTTGCCGTTTTCAACAATTTTTATCGCACCGGCTTCTTTGTTGTCCTTGTTTTCATGAATATAATCAAGGCTTCCGGATTCGGTGTTGATATAAACTGTCGGAATTTCAGCCGAACACATCACATAAAGTGAATAATTTTTGGTGCCCACTTTAAGCTTATATAAACCGGACTTTGAAAAAACATTTGTTTTTTCGCCGCTGACCAGCTTGACATCACCGACATAAACATCGCCGCTTGCCTTATACCATACGGTCAGCGAACTCAGGTCGGCGTTTGCGGGAAGAAACATATAATAGGTTCCGTCATCCGATTTGTACCAGTTTATCGTGTCAATTGAATTTTCGCTGTTGTCATAAACATTGACTTTAAACGATGTAATCGAACCGGCTGCTGCCGCCGATGACACGGAAAACAGGGAAACTGTCATCATCAAAGCCAGAATTACACACAGTATTTTTTTGACAAACTTCATAAATACATCTCCTTTGATTTTTGCATATATAATATACGCTTTACGTAAATGTTTGTCAACTTTTTCGTAACAAGCTGTTAATATTTAGTCTTGTTATTTTATGAAATTTATATATCCTGAAAATAGTGCTTAAGTAAGATTTGATTTATTCAGAGGTTTCTTAATTGTGTATCAATTGAAAATTTCAAAATTCAATCATGAACAGGTACATTTCGGTTGAACGCCGAACAGTCTGCACAAAATACGATAAATTCTGCAAAGGACTTTTCCGAAAAAGCCGCCCTTATGACAGATGCAGTCACACTTTTCAGCGTCTGCCGAATTCGGGTCTTTCCATTGTGCATAAAGCACGGTGGTTTTACCGTTTAATTTGATGGTTTCCCCGACAAAATAGGAAGTGCCCGATCCGTCTTTTTCCGTGTTCCAACCGGTAAAGACATAGCCGTTCGGTGCGGTAATCACACTTCCGTTAATATCAATGCCTTTTACAGTTACCGCTTCTCCGATCAGAGCAATTTCATTATTGAATACATTGCCTGTGCCGCCGTTTGCATCATAATAAAGCATTGCGCTTTCACTGCTGAAGCCCTTGTTAAGAGCATTCGGTCTTGCAGTGACAAAGCTTTTAACAGTTTCCGCACTTTTACGGTAAGCAGCAAGCTTGCCGTCATATCCGGAAGCGTCTGCAAATTTATCCCAGCGATAGGCGTCCATCACGGCAGATGCACTGATTGTTTCTTTCAGTGTGTCAACAGTGCTTGAAGTTTTCGCACTGTCAAAAGCATCTGAAATTTCAGTCCATTTTTCCGAAACAAGCGCTCTGAAGTCCTCATGCTTATAAAGCTGAGCAAAAATGGTCGGAATCTGATTTACACCGCCCTCAAATTCCGGGGCATAATGAACCATATTCGCCCACCATATATTCGGATTGCCGATATTTACGCCAAAGCGCTGATAATCGTCTCCGAGTGCATGGTCAAAATCCCATGCGGGCGAAGCGAAAATTTTGTCCGAATCGGCGTCTTTATAGAAATAACAGCTTGAATCGCCGGCATCGAGATTCATGGTATATTCCTGAAGAATATACATTTTTGCAAGCGAGTCCATATCGAAATATTCACTGTAATGCTTTCCGAGAGAGTTATAGCCGTTCTCGGAATAAATCGCGTCTTCCGCTTCGCACATAAATGAGCTTATGTATTGAATTTCTGCCTGTGAAGCATATTCGGGACTTTTCATTACAACGTTCTGACCCTGATTTGTGACAAAACCGCTGATTTCCTCACTGTAACGTTTCGGGAACTCAAGCTCCATCAGATAACCGCCGGTTATGTTTTCCGGATTGTTCGGAATGTTTACCCACATCATGCTGCCCGGTTCGGTTGCCGAGGGAACAGTACCGTTGATTCCGGTGCCGCCGCGTGAACAATCTTCAATTTCGATGTCAGGATTGGCTTCTTCGTTGGCATCGTCAAGGTCGTTGATGTCAACACGCTCCGAACCGACTTCAACGCTTTCACAGACAAGATAGTTTCCCAAGTATTCACCGTTGATATAAAGATCCACAGCCTGAACCTCAGAGATATAGGGAAGACCGATTTCATCGGCAAGACCGAGCGCAAGCGTGTTTCTGATCAGTGACGGATCAAAATAAGAAGCAAGAAGCGTCCATTTTTTGGCTTTGCCCATGCCGAAAAGGTCTGTTTTTTTGTCGAATTTAATATTATACGGCTTTTTCACAGCAGTCCATGTTGCATTGCCCCTGCCTTTGATCTGTTTGAGTTCTTTGTCAACAGTCACCTTGCCGTTTTCAACAATTCTGATTGCACCGGGTTCTTTGTTGTCCTTGCTTGCATGGATATAGTCAAGGCTTCCGGATTCGGTTGTGATGTATACTGACGGGATTTCAGCCGAACGCATTAAATAAAGCGAATAGCTTTTGATTCCCACCGTAAGCTTGTATAAACCTGATTTTGAAAAAACATTTGTTTTTTCACCGCTGACGAGCTTACTGCCCGAGACATAAACATCGCCGCTTGCCTGATACCATACGGTTAACGAATTAAGGTCGGCGTCTGCCGGAAGAAACATATAATATTTTCCGTCGCTTCCCTTGTGCCAGTTAATACTGTCAATTGAACTTTCCCCGTTGCCGTAGGCATTGATTTTAAAAGATGTAATTGAGCCGATTGCTGCCGCCGATGACACGGTAAACAAGGAAACCATCATCATCAGAGACAAAATTACGCACAGAATTTTTTTGGTAAATTTCATAAAATCATCTCCTCAAAAATTTTTCTTGTATTAAATATATACCTTTTATCTACATTTGTCAACATTTTCGTAACAAAATATTAATATTTTGTTCTGTTTTTCTCATTAAATTTAAAATATAGTTTATAAATCATATAGTTTATAAATCTCAAAAAAATAATGCTTCATTTAAATATAAATAAGTCAGACCGGTTTCGCTATTGACATTTTTTGCCATGGGGTGTTATAATTATTCTAACCTTAATCCTTTGCCGTTCGGTTAAAGGATTTCAGCGAATATATATTAAGGAGGTGCAAAACCATGCAGACAATCGGCGATTTGAAAAATTTCTTCACAATGTTTATTGATCTTATCAAAGACTTCATTGCTCTTGTTAAAAAGTTCTTTGAATCAAAAGACGAAGGCACTGAAACCACAGGCGAATAATGCTTTTATTATCAGGATAATTCAACGAAAGTGGCTGCCTCATTTGGCGCAGAGCAAAAAGCAGAATGCTAAAACAAAAAGAAAAAAATGAAACATTTTGCTTTTTAAACGTTTTTTCACCCATTCGCAGTATCTGTATACAGCTTCGGGGTGGAGAAAACGCTTTCTGCATCTGAATGAGACAGCCACTTTTTAAGCAAAAAAATTAAAAAGTATAAATTGACTTTTTAAAAAATATTAATGAATTTTTTTTGAATAAAGTATTGCTTTTTTGTTAAGTGCGTGTTATAATACAGTCACAAGATGAACATAAGGAGGTGTTATAAATGGGAATCGACGTAATCATCGCAAAAATCAAAGAGTTTTTTGAATCAATTTTCGCAATTCTTTTTGGTGAACCGGCAGCAAAATATTAATAATTAATTTTATAATCTGATAATTCAAAAAGAGACAATCACGCAAAATTGTCTCTTTTTCTTTATAAAAATTAATGAATTGATTTTGAATTAAGTGTTGAATGTTTATGAAATTTGTGATATAATGCACACAAAGATAAACATAAGGAGGTGTATTTGAATGTCAATCGAAGAAATTCTCGAAAAGGTTTTTGAACTTCTCAATGATCTCTGGGACATCATCGGTAAAGTAATTGCAGGTGAAGGCGGAGAAAGCGCAAGACCTTGGTAAGAAACGTTAAGTTTATTATTTGATTTTTCCGAATATGTGCGGTTGATTTTTGGTCAGCCGCACATATTTTATTGCCGAAAGCTTCTGATTTCAGCCTGCTTTTTAACAGATGAATTAATCTTGCAGGCGCAGAGCTTGTTTGCAGCGAAGATGCAATCCGCCCGATTATAGGCTTTCAAAAAAGAATGAAAGAGCAATGAATTCTCTTTCTAAAAAAATAATGAATTATTTTTGAATTTAGTATTGCATTTTTGTTAAATGTATGTTAGAATGCAATCAAAGATAAACATAAGGAGGTGTGTTTGAATGTCAATCGAAGAGCTTCTCGCAAAAATTTCTGAACTTCTCAAAGATCTTTGGGCTATCATCGGTAAGGTAATTGCCGGCGAAGGCGGAGAAAGCGCAAGACCTTGGTAAGAAACATTAAGATAATTGTTTGATTTTACCGAACACGTGCGGTTGATTTATGATCAGCCGCTCATTTTTTTGTTTTATAAAGCTTTCGATTATATCGGGCTTTTTTAATTTTGTTTTCATTTTGTTAATATTTACTCACAAAAGTTGACAAAACACTCTGCTTTATAGTATCATTATTCAGAAAGCGGCATTAACTGCCAAACCCATATTAAAATTTCTTAAAGTAGGTGTAATTTATGAACGTATTTATGATCGGAGGCACAGGTCTTCTCGGCTGCGAAGCCGCAATCAGCCTTATCAAAAAAGGTCACAAGGTAAAATCCGTTGCTCTTCCGCCTCTTCCCGAAGGAGCTCCGATTCCGGAAGAAATGGAAATCATTTTCGGCGACATCAACAAAAAAACCGATGACGAAATTCTTGAAATGCTCAAGGGCATGGACGTTTTCATTTTTGCCGCAGGCGTTGACGAAAGAGTTGAATTCCCTGCCCCCGTTATGGATTATTACAACAAATATAACATTGCACCGCTGAAGAGAATCTTCCCTCTTTGCAAAAAAGCCGGTGTTAAAAGAGCGGTTGTTCTCGGCTCATATTTTGCCTATCTTTCAAAAATCAGACCCGACATGAAGCTTGACCAAAGAAATCCGTATTTCAAGTCCCGCCTGATGCAGGAAGAGGTTTGCGAATCGTTTGCAGACGACAACTTCTCCGTTGCCGTTCTTGAACTTCCTTATATTTTCGGAACACAGCCGGGCAGAAAACCGGTCTGGACAATTCTTATTGAACAAATTGCCTTCATGGATAAATGGCCGTTTACCATGTATCCGAAGGGAGGCACGGCAATGCTCACTTGCAGACAGGTCGGTCAGGCAATTGCAGGCGCGGCTGAAAGACAAAAGTCAGGCTTTGAAGCCATACCCATCAGCATGTATAACATGACATGGAAACAGTTCCTTTCAATTGTATATAAAGCCAGAGGAATGGGTGCCGACAGAAAAATTGTCAGCGTTGCTCCGTGGATGATGCGTTTCGGCATGATTAAGCCTGCGCTTGACTATAAAAAGAGAAAAATTGATTCGGGCATGGACGTTTTCAATCTTCCCGACATCATGGACCTTGACCTTTTCATCAACGACGCCTATTGCCGTGCACTCGGCGTTGAAGATGACGACATTGAAGCAGCCATTGAAGATTCAATCAGAGTTTCCGTTGCCGCTTATGACGGAAAAGTAAAGCTGCTTGAAATGAAAGGCGAATAATTAATTTTTAATATCTTTGCAGGTAATCCGCCGATTCGCTCAGCGGATACCTGTTTTATCATAATATGAAAGGGGTTTTTACCTATGGAAAAAATTAAAATGGGCAAAATTGTTGAAATGGACGGAGATGAAATGACCCGTGTCATCTGGAAGATGATTAAAGATGAACTTCTGTCCGATTTCGTTGAACTTAATACTGAATATTATGACCTCGGTCTGCCTCACCGCGACGAAACAAACGATCAGGTCAGCATTGATGCCGGCGAAGCAATAAAGAAATATCATGTCGGCGTTAAATGCGCAACAATCACGCCCAACGCTCAGCGTGTTGAAGAATATAAGCTCAAAGAAATGTGGAAAAGTCCGAACGGAACAATCCGTGCAATTCTTGACGGAACGGTTTTCCGTACCCCTGTTCTTGTCAGCGGCATCAAGCCCTCCGTCAGAAGCTGGGAAAAGCCGATCACAATTGCCCGTCATGCTTACGGCGATGTTTATAAAGCAACGGAATTTCGCACAACAAAGCCGGGCAAGGCTGAGCTTGTTTTCACAAGCGAGGACGGCGAAGAACAGCGTGCAACAATTTATGATTTTGAATGCGGCGGCGTAATTCAGGGTATGTATAACAAGGATTCGTCCATTCGTTCATTTGCTCACTCCTGCTTTAACTATGCACTTTCAACAAAACAAGACCTTTGGTTTTCAACAAAAGACACAATTTCAAAGCAATATGATCAGACCTTTAAGCTGATTTTTGAAGAGATTTATGAAAACGAATATAAAGAAGCCTTTGAAAAGGCAGGTATAACATATTTCTATACGCTCATTGACGACGCCGTTGCAAGAGTAATCCGCTCAAAGGGCGGCTACATCTGGGCATGCAAGAACTATGACGGCGATGTTATGAGCGACATGGTTTCAACCGCTTTCGGCTCACTTGCAATGATGACAAGCGTGCTTGTAAGCCCCGACGGCAACTATGAATATGAAGCCGCACACGGAACGGTTACCAGACATTACTACCGCTATCTTGACGGTGAAGAGACATCAACAAACCCGATTGCAACAATTTTTGCCTGGACGGGCGCACTTCGAAAACGCGGCGAGCTTGACGGCAACAAGGAGCTTATGGCTTTTGCAGACAAGCTTGAAAAGGCTTCGCTTGATGTTATTGAAAGCGGAAGAATGACAAAAGACCTTGTCGGTCTGTGGCAGGGCAGCGAAGCAACTGCGCTGACAACAAAAGAATTCATCGCCGCAATCAGAGAAAGACTCATAGAGATTTTATAAAATTGATATACGCTTTGCTGTTTTCGCAGATTGCCGATAATCAATAAGCGTATTTCCGGATTGCTTTGCAAAAAATGTAACAAAAATCAGCTCCCTTTCATAAAATTTAATGAAAGGGAGGATTTTTTATGAAAAAAAGCATACTTTCCGAAAAGGCTCAAAACTTCAATTTACTGCGTTATGAAATCTTTTCAAATTTACAAAAAGAAACACAAGCTATAGTTCAAGGTCAAAGCATCGGTGAAAGCTTTTCAAAAACGGTTCGCCTTTTAAACAATGCGCAAATCAGACTTTGCGAAAAAATTACCGACTATACCGTTTATGTTCCGATACTAAAGCTTTCAAAAAGCAACACCTTGCTTCTTATTGAAAGAAACAAACAGCTGAGTTTATGCAAAGAAGAGTTAATACATATCAAAAACTCCGACGCAGCAAAAAAGCTTTATGAAAAGCGCAGCAGACAAATTGAAAAGGCACTGTTTTCAAAAGCAGAAAGTGAGCCTCAATGCAAAAATGTTGATTTGATATATATAAATGCAATGCTTCTTTTGTGCAGAGCAACGGTTGCTGCGGCAAAAAATGCATTTCGCTTTGAAACCTGCGAAGCACTTGACAAAATTATCATAAAAACAATATCCGATGAGCAGGAGAAAATCAGAAAGCTTGAATATCTGTTTCACTGCATCATCGGAAGATAGAGATTAATTCGGAATTCCGAATTATTATATAATCGTTCCGCCGCCGACAACAACATCGCCGTCATAAAGCACAACCGCCTGCCCTTTTGCAAAGGCTCTTTGCGGAGAATCAAATTCAACATGAAAATGATTTTCGTCGGTCTGCGTCACGGTTGCCCATTGCTCCGGCTGCTTGTATCTGACCTTCGCTTTGACTCTTATCGGCTTTTCAAGCTTATCATAGGCGATTAAATTAATGTACTCTGCATCAAGTGATTTTGAAAAAAGCTTGTCCTCACTCGATAAAACCACACGATTGTTTTTCAGATCCTTTTGATAAACATAAAGCGGCGCCGGAAGCGCAAGACCCAAACCTCTTCTCTGACCGATTGTGTAACGGATAATTCCCTTGTGCGTTCCGAGTACCTTGCCGTCCGTATCAACAAAATCGCCCTGTTCAAACTTTTTGCCGAGGTGCTTTTCAATGAAAGTGGCATAATCGCCGTCGGGTACGAAGCAAATGTCCTGACTGTCGTGTTTTTTTGCGTTAACAAAACCGAGTTCCTGTGCCATCCGGCGAATCTGCGTTTTCTTGTATTTTCCGAGTGGGAAAAGTGAATGAGCAAGCTGCTCCTGCGTCAGACAATAAAGAACATAGCTCTGATCTTTTGTTTCGTCAACACCTTTTCTCAGAATATATCTACCGCTGCTTTCGTCATATTCTTTGATGACATAATGACCGGTTGCAACATAGTCATGCTCAAGCTCCTGCGCTCGTCTGAGAAGCTTATCAAATTTAAGATACCTGTTGCAGTCAATGCAGGGATTGGGCGTTGCTCCGTTTACATAGGTATCCACAAATTTTTCAATTACCTTTTCCCTGAACTCATCTTTGAAGTTAAACACATAAAACGGAATGGAAAGCTTATAGGCGACGCTTCTTGCGTCCTGCGAATCTTCAAGCGAACAGCAGGTTTTTTCTTTGATAAACGCATCGTCGTTATCAAAAAAACGGCAGTTTACACCTGTCGGCTCATAGCCGTCTTTTAAAAGAAGATATGCTGCCATTGCGCTGTCAACGCCGCCGCTCATTCCGACAAGAACTTTTTTGTTCATAGATATTTTACTGGGGTTGTCGCATTTAAATGCAGAAAGCGTTTTCTTCACCCCGAAGCTGTATAAAGATACTGCGAGTGGGTGAAAAAACACTTAAAAAAGCAAAATGCTTCATTTTTTCTTATTATCTTAGCATTTTGCTTTTTGTTCTGCGCTAAATGCAACAACCCCTCCCTTTCGTAATATTGCTTTAAACTCTTGTTTCAATCACAGTCACAGCACCTAAGATTTCAACCTCGCCGAGACCTGCGGGAATAAACACGCTTTCGCCTTTATAAAGCGTCAGGAAGCTGTCGCCGTGATTGATTACTGCATTTCCGTCAATGGCAACAAGCGAAACAAACGAGGTTTCGTCTGCAACAATTTTTGCACTTTCTTCAACTTCAAGCTTGTTAACCGTGAATAAATCGCATTTTTTAAGAAGCGTTTTTGAATATCCCGGAAACTTTTGTTTTTCGCCCTCGGCTTCGCCCGAACAATCGGCAGCTTTCAGATTGATTACATCAACAGCCTTTTCAATGTGAAGTTCTCTGGGCTTTCCGTTCTGAAGCCTGTTATAGTCATAAACACGATAGGTCACATTGGAGTTTTGCTGAATTTCGGCAAGCAGAACGCCTTTGCATATTGCATGAATCGTTCCGCTCGGGATAAAATAGATATCGCCTTTTTTCACATTGATACGGTTCACGTTTTCAAGCAGGGTTGAATTTTCAATGCTTTCTTTCAGCTGTTCTTTTGTCATGTCATGATTCAGACCGTAAATAATCTGAGCGCCCTCATCACAGTCGATAATATACCACGCTTCTGTTTTCCCGTATTGATTTTCATGCTCCAGAGCATATTCATCACTTGGGTGAACCTGAACGGAAAGGTCATCTTTTGCGTCAATGAGCTTGATTAATATCGGGAAAAAATCGAATTTTTCACAGTTTGTTCCGAGAAAGTCTTTGCCCTCGTTTTCAAGAACATCTTTCAGTGTTCTGCCGTCAAACTGACCGCCCTGAATGATGTTTTCGCCGTCATCGTGGCAGGAAAGCACCCATGCTTCCGCCTGCTTATCAAAGCCTGATTCAATATCAAATTCTTTTGCAAGTCTGGTTCCGCCCCAGATATAATCTTTAACGGCAGGTCTCAGTTTTAATATCTTCATAAAATTACACTTCTCTATTCTGTCATATTTGTTTTGTGTTTAAAATATACTTAATTGAAAATGTACAACCGTTCGGAGGTGACTGTTTTGTCTTTTGAATGCAAAACGATTGTCGGTCTTTG
The DNA here is from genome assembly GCA_051880655.1 of Acutalibacteraceae bacterium. Classification (GTDB taxonomy): domain Bacteria; phylum Bacillota; class Clostridia; order Oscillospirales; family Acutalibacteraceae; genus UBA6857. Next base: position 12,793 of record JBJEOJ010000176.1, read on the forward strand.
CCTGTGTTTTTTAATTATTATACTCATTGTTATGCTCAGAAGCAAGCATTTTTTCAGATGCCTTTTGCTTTCGGCTTTCACCGGTGTTGCGTCGCTTTTTGCCGTGAATCTGCTTTCTGCCGTAACCGGCTTTTCGCTTGCGATCAACCCTGTCACAATCGGCATTTCTTCTGTCGGAGGAGTTCCGGCGGTTATTATGCTTCTTTTTTCAAGGCTCTGCCTGATTTAAGGTTCCTTAATAATTTTTGAAAAACTTTTCAATGCCGTTTGCAATTGCAACGGCAATTTTTTGTCGGTTGGAAGCGTCTGAAAGAACCGCACATTCCGTATCATTGGTCATAAAACCGATTTCAACAAGCACCGACGGGCAGTCTTCAACTCTTGCAACGCTGAATGGGTGAAATTTGCTTCCACGGTCAATTTTGCTTTGATATTCGCTGTTTGAAAGGTATATATCATTTTTATAAACAGACACAATTTCATTGTGAATTTCGTCGCTTAACGCTTTCGACATCGGTCTGAAATAAAACGAAGAAGTTCCCGAAGCAGAATCAGAATCGTCCGAAGCGTCGCTGTGAATACTGATGAAAGCATCGGGCATGAGCGAATAGACCATGCTCTTTCTTTCTTCAAGAGAAAGTTTTGTATCCTGCGTTCTTGTCAGATAAACAACCGCTCCCCTTTTTTCAAGCTCAGCTTTAACGGCATAAGCTTCTGCAAGATTAACAGCCGATTCCGTAACAGTGCCCGACAGTCCGAGCGCACCGACATCGGTTCCGCCGTGACCGGGATCAAGCAAAATAACTGCGCCCGAAAGGCTCTGCGGCTTTGAATGAACGGTTAAAACAAGGTTACCAGCGCTGTCATATCTTGCGCTGTAGCCGTAATACTTGCCTTTTGAAATCAAAGGCATAGTGAGCGTTGCGGTTTTTCCCGCACTGTTAACATTCCACGAAGCCGAAGAAACAACGCCGCTTCCCGAAGTTTTGATTTCGCCGTTTACTTCTGTTGTGTGATAAAACGTTAAAGAAATTGTTTCTGCGGTGAAGCTTCTGACATTATAAAGCTTACCGTTTGCCTCGTAATAATCCTGCGGTGAAAAAGAAAAGCTATACGGCACTTTCCAAGTTTCCGACAAAGTGATTATCAGTTCTCCGTTTTGAGCCTGCGATGACTGAACGGTGATTTTGTTGTCGCCGAGGTCGGTTCTTGCAAGCACAGTGACATCGCTTGTCAGCACACGTTTTCCGCTTGCAAGATTATAAAACTCTCTTATCTTTTTCTTTTCACTGTCATATGCCTGAGAAGTACCGATTATATAATCTACTGTTCCGTTTGTAAGCGTGGAACAAAACGGAACAAATTTGTCATCGCTGTTTGTACCCGGCCAGGTGTCCGCCGCACCGACAGAAACCATGCACATCTGATTGGAAACCGTCTGTGTCTGCTGCGTCTGCGTGACTGTGGTGCTTGTCTCTTGCGTATTTTTTTCGCTTACTGACGAAACATCGCCCGCACTCGGAACAAAGTTTTCGGCTGAAAGCGTTGTGCCGACCGATTGAGAAGCTGTTGCTTCTGTTGTTTGTTTGCTCTTTTTTCTGTAAATTACCTGAGCAGCTTCAACCGAAGAGGTTTCTTCACCCAGAATGGCCGTGACAACAATTTTCCCGATTGAATTGATTTCCGCTTCACTGTCCGGAAAAGTAACCGTTGCCGTATATTTACTAAAACCTGACTCTTTTGTCTTTTTTTCTTTCGCTTCATATTGCTTTGAGCCGACTCTGACAGTAACATAAGCATCAGACACCGCAACAACTTCAATTTTGCTTTTTTGTGACGGATAAGCAGACATATTACCCGTCGGCGACACGCTTTGAATCAGATTTGAACCGACATTTTCAGAAATCACAGGTTCGCTTCTTTTTGAAAGCGAAAAAGCCAAGGCAGCAATTGCCGATATAAATATTACAATTAAAACCGCAGCCGAAATTCTTTTTCTTATCTTTCTCATTACATTATATCCCTAAAAATAAAGTTAAATGGTTATTAACCCGGCAAACTCTGCCAACCGATACTATCATAACACACTTAAAAGGTTTTGTGTTTGTTTTGAAGCGGAATTTTTATTAAAATTTACAAATCCTGCGCTGAAAAGACAAAATCCGTCAAGACCGATTTTTCTGATATATTCAACCTGCCTTGCAATAATGTCATCATTATCAATCCATTCGTCCTTTCCGTCTCCGGCAAAAAGATCCTCCTTGCCCGATTTATAAAGCGCAAGACCGATGCAAAGCTTAACGCTTTTGTTCATCTGCTTCTGCCATCTCAGACACGTTTCTTCAAAAGGCTTTGAGCTGTTTTCAAAGCCGTAATAAAGCTGCGCAATAATCATATCGCAAAAGCCCTCTTCACTGCACCAGCGCTCGGTATCGGCAAAAAGCTCATTTTTGTTTTTTTCAATATCACCGCAGGGACTGACGGTAAAAAGCTTGTCTTTACCGAAGGATTTTACCGCCGCATAAAGGCCGGAAACAAGTGAAGAAACAATTTCTCTTCTCCAGTCTGCAAGACACAGCTTTCCGCCGCTTTTTAAATATTCACTATATTGCTTTTCGTCTATGCTCTCATCTTCGCACGGATAAAAATAATCGTCGATATGTATTCCGGCGACATTATAGTTTTTAAGTATCTCTCTTGCACCGTCAATTATAAGCTTGGAAACATCTTTGCCCGCCGGATTAAAATATAACCCTCCGGCGGCTTTGACAACATTTTCGCTTTTTTCATTAAGCCATTTTTTGGCAATACTGTTTTCAGAAAGCTTTTCGGCGTCAAATTCCGTTTGTATTCTGTATGGATTTATCCATGCGTGTATGTTTATACCGTAATTTTCGGCGCAGTCAATTATCGTCTGCAAAAAATCAAACGGAAGCTTTGCGCCCTGCTTTTTTGCGGCATAGGCACTTGAAGGAAAAAGCTCTGACGGATAGATTGCATCGGCAAAAGGTCTGACATGAACGAAGAGATTATCAATCCGGAGTTTTTGAAGATTTTCAAATATTTTGTTTATATAAGTTTCATAAGTTTCTTTTGCTTCACAGCTCTGCGGCGGCGAAAGCTCATAATAGGAAAGCCATGAAGCCTTAAACTCGTTTTCGGTTTTTGTGTCAATAATCGGGTCGTTATCATCATCGCTTCCGCCGTTTCCGGCAATATCAAGCGTTGAACGGTTGTCATAAATGACGGAATTTCCGCAGCCGCTCAAAAGCAAAACCATCGCAAAAAGCAGACAGATTATCCGTTTCATATTTTTGTCACCTCTCGTCTTGACAATCAACAAAAAAAATTATAGGATATAAAGAGATATAATTGCCCCGCCGCAAGCAATAATCAATCAGATTCGGAGGTCATCTTATGGCAATTAAAACAATTAACCGCGTTTTTTCAAAAGACAACGGCAGCACAAACGAAGTCATCTGCCCTGTTTGCGAAAAAAGCGTTTGCATGAGACTTTTTGAAAACATCGACGCTTCCGCCTTAGCTTATTTTCTCAAGAAAGATACAAACACCGATTTTGCCGTATGCCCGAACTGTGCTTCGGTTTTTTCGGTTAATGATAACTATCTGAGACAGCGCGAGCTCGGCACCGCTTGCTATCTTACTGCAGATGACTTAACCGTAATCAAAAAAATGCTCAAAGATGAATAAAAACTTTCTTATTGTCGCCGTTTTATATTTTTCGGCAATTTCTTTGCTTTGCATTTGCCTGACCGTTTATGACAAAGTGGCAGCAAAAAAAGGCAAACGGCGAATCAGTGAAAAATCGCTTATGATCTGCGGACTTTTCGGCGGAGCACTTGCAGAGCTTCTGACAATGAAGCTTATTCGCCACAAAACACTGCACAAAAAGTTCATGATCGGACTGCCGTGTGAAATTGTTTTGCATCTGATACTTGCCGCAGCAGTCATATTAAAAATCTATCCGAAATAAACAAACCGCCCATCGCCTTTCGGCCGGCAGGCGGTCTTTTTTATTGCTTTGAAAAAGTCAAAGTCATGCGCACGGAATAATAATCATTCTGTCTTCCGAAATGAAATCGCAGTCCAGTTCGTTTTCTTCCCTGATTGATTTTTCGCTTGTGTTATACCTTTTGGCAATATCCCAAAGGCTTTCTCCCTTTGAGCAGTAATAAACCGTCAGCGCGGCATCGCTTGCAATTTTTTTGCTGTTTTCATCGGCAGTAACACTTTCAAGCACCTGCTTCAATATAATTGAATAAACCTTGCCCGAAACAGCCGCGTCAAAGCTGACCGTGATTTTGTCACCGTTTACCGCCGCAGAAAGATTTCTGATGTGAACACACGGTTTACAGCTTATTTTATCGCATTTTTCTTTCAGTTCACCGGAAAAATCAAAATCGGCGTTTCTTTCGGCATATTGAATTTTTCCTTTGTTATCCTCAAAAAGAAGTCCCAGGAGCACACTGCCCTTGCCGTTTAAAGAATTTCCGCTGTGCGAAACCGAACACGAGGAAGAAAGCATATGAACATCAAGAACGTTCTTTGCGTTTTGAGAAGCAAGGTCGGGAACAACGCTTACTTTTTGCATTTTTTCAATGTTTCCGACAGGACGCAGGAATTGAGCGGTTCTGTATTCGGCTTTGCTTTCGCTTTTTGTGTAATAGCAGTCGGTAATAAAGCTGACGCTGCACTGCTTTGTGCCTTTGATAACAGCACTTATTTTTGCCGCCGTTTCAAGCAGTCTGTCGCTTCCGGATGAATCGGATTTTGCTTCGGCGGCAAGAGCGCAGACGAAAAGCTCGCTTTCAAGCTCAAAAGTATCGTCAATCCCGGGCACTTCAACAATCTGACTTATCGGCATTGTGTGAACAATTTTTTCAATTGAGCGTTCCTTGGTGTCGGCGCAGTATGTAATCAGAATTTCAAGCTCGCCTTTCACGAGCACTTTGCCGCTTACCGCTTTGAGCGATTCAATTTTCACAAAGCTGCTGCAGCCGATGATTCTTCCGATGCTCTTTTTGGAATCATCAAGCGAAACCGTTTCGGAAACATCAAAGGTTTTTGCTCCGATAACGCTTTTTCCGACTGCGTCAATGCAGTCTTTTTTCATTTCAAGACCGTCAAAATCGGCACCGGAGCACACAGCGGTTTCATCACAGCAAAAAACGCTGAAGCAAACGGCAACGCTCGAGCCGACAATAAAACGTCTTTGACTTGCGGCACGGCAGTTGACAAAGCGTGTTTGCGCCTTTGCACTCACAACCGGGTTTTCGGGCATATTTTTGACATCGGCAAAGACCGACAAATCAACGCTTTGCTCATAGCAATCAATTTTTTCGCCCTCACCGATATAAACAAGGCGTATGACAACATCACCCTTTGCGCTTACGCGGTCACCTGTTGTCTGAACGCTGTTAATGGACGGAATAACAAAACAGCGCAGTATTCGTTTAATATCTGTGCAGTAATCCGGCAGATTGATTTCAAGGTCGATATTCTGCACGCAGTTCGGTTCACTTACTGTTTTAGCGGTGCAAATGTTTTCTTTTTTCAGTTCAATATTCATTTGCGCATCTCCTTTTTTCTTTATAGATATTGCCCAATAACCGCGGCAAATATATCCTTTGCGGTTACTCAGTCAATTATATTCATAAAAAGCAAAGGTTATGACACAAAAAGGACAAGAACCTGCGGCCGGTTTTGACAAGGCACTGATGGAACAAAACAAAAGCAATAATACCAGTTTGTTTTTGTCAAAAAGCTTGACAACTTATGAAAGGAAAGGTATAATATTTTTGTTCGTGCCGGTGTGGCGGAATAGGCAGACGCAAGGGACTTAAAATCCCTCGGTGGCAACACCGTACCGGTTCAAGTCCGGTCACCGGCACCAAATAAGGACTAAGGCTTTGATACCAAATGGTATTTTGACCTTAGTCCTTATTTTTGTCCTGAACTGCTTTTGATAAAGAGGTTCAGGTGATTTTTAGATTTTTTCGCACATATGCGCTCGGACACCTTTATCGACAGGCTGTGAGGTCTCCCACGCAATCTTCTTTTTCTGTAAGCTTGTTGACATCGTTCTTTCCGCTGTGGTGGTAAGGCTTGATTTTCAGAATCAAGGTCATAACAACTGCGCCGATAACATTGGCAATGGTGTCTTCCATTGTATCCATAAGGGCATATCTGCCCGGGTCAAGCTCAGGAATAATGTTAGGCATTGAACAACTGTATTTTTCACAGGCCTGCTGTGCAAGAGCAAAGGACCAGTGCTGCGTATCACCACCGGCAATCTGGTCAAATGTGAACTCAAAGAGTTCCCAGCCAACGCCGAAGATGAAGGAAATTCCACAGGCTCCAAGAAGGACAAGGGCAAGAGGAGCAGTCTTTTTGTCACGGCGCTGAATTGCAGAAATAATTTCGTACCCGACGAAGCAGGCTTCAGCACCGCCAAAGGCATGGAGAATAATATCATAAGGCGGGAACTTGTAATAGAGATTTATGAATGCGCCGCCAAAGGAGCCGAGGAAAAATCCCAGCAAGGTAACATTCTGAACATAAGCCGGAATGTAATGCAGAAAGCTCTTTTTTGATGTTGTGAGCATAATTTCCCAAGCAAACATTCCCACAAGGTTTGCTGAAATCTGAAGCACTTGCTGAAGGTGAGAGTTTTCACCCGTTACAGGGTCGCCCTTAATCAAATGAATAAGGCTGACTATGATTGCATAAATCATCAGCCCTCGAAGTGTCCACCAATAGATTCGCTCGCTCAGTTTTGATTGAGCGTGATGTCGTTTAATGTAATCTTTCATATACAATCTCCCTTAAAATGTTTGGTAAATTTTATCATATAAAAAGCAGAAAAATCAAGAAAAGTTAACAAATCTTAACAATTTGTCAGGCTTTTCGACAAACCTCCCTGAGAAACTGGGTTTTTACAGCAAATAAATTATCAAAACCGACAAGTTTTTATCTGAAGCTTGTCGGTTTTGATTTTTAATTATTACTTTTTCAATCTTCACTTTCTGAAAATATTCAAAAAATTTGAAAATTATACTTTTTTGTTGCTCCAAGTATACTTTTTCTGCTATAATAAGGTTATTCAATGCTATATGTTTTGCCGAAACACTATCAGGAGGTGTTGAATGATTCCTGTTTTTTCTGTTTTATACTCTTTCTTGTTTTGCAGATAAAAACTGATTATTATTTAAAAATAAAAAGACTTTAGTTAGGAGAATTCGTAATGAAAAAATTTAAGGGTTTAATTGTTTTTTTTGCTGTTCTTTTTTCTTTCAGTGCTTTAGCTTTTTCTTCTTTTGCTGCCGGTGACAGCGAAGAAAAGCCTCAATATGTCACTGTTACATTTTCGGATAAAACAAAAAAGAATTTTAAAATCGCTGATAAATTAGATTATGCTTTTGAAGAGGCATTTTATTTTGCCGAAGAAAACGCAAACAAAAATAACAAGGCAACAATTGTTGTTCCCAAAGGAAATCTTTCTTGGTTTTATACCGGAAATTATATAACCATTGACCTGAGTTCGGGAGTAACGGTTAAAAATTTTAATCTTGAGTGTGTGTATTCCAAAACCGGAGGCTATGACGGTTTGCATGATTTCGGCGTAACGGGCGGTGTGTTTTACTTGGTTGACCAAAACTCTTGCCCCAGCGTCAGGTTTGCTCACTGTAAAAATATAAGCTTTAAAAACTGCACTTTCTTATACGGCGGTTCTAACCACTTTATAGAATTAGCGGCATGTAAGAATTTCACTTTTGACGGATGCACTTTTAAAGGTACATCAGATACAGTATTAAAAAGCGGAGCGGAAGCACTTCAGATTGATATTCATGATCAGAACTTCCATTTTACAAACGCCGGTCCGTATATAGGTGCTGCAAACGATACAATAATTGTTAAAAACTGTAAATTTTCCAAAGTATCCAGAGGTGTCGGAACAAGAAATATGTTTGCCGGTTATTATCAGAATAACATTAAAATTTATAATAACAGCTTCAGTGATTTATCCGCAACGGCTATTGTTCTTTCGGGCTGTGTAAACTCTGTTATTAAAAATAACACAATAAAAAACTGCGGCGAAGGAATTTGTTATTATGCTATGAGCGGCGACGGCAATTTAAAAAATGTTTCCGTTTATGACAACAAAGGTAAAATAAACAAGGATTGTAAAACCGAAATTTCCGGAAATGTAATCAACTTGAAAAAGACAAAAGTTGTCACGGCGGCTAACGGCATCTACATCTGCGGCAATGTCGTTACAACCAAGAAAACAAAATTGTTCAAAGCCGGAGATTATTATGTCGGCAAAATCACGGTCAAAAACAACACAATTTCAACACCGGAATACGGCATCAGATTGTTTGATACCAAAAATTCAACGGTAAGCGCAAATACAATAAAAGCAACAGCAAAAGCACAAAATGCAATTTATCTCGGAGTAAATTCCGACAACAATACCATCACGTCAAACAAAATTTCCGGAAAGTTTGATTCGGGCTTTGTGTTAAAAGACAGCGGTAAGAATGTAATTAAATCCAACACCGTTTCTGCGCCGAATTATTACGGAATCAATCTTCAGGTCGGAAGCAAAAGTAATTATGTGAGCAAAAACACAGTTAAAAATTGCGGTGCGGTCGGAATAAACATTGTTTCGGCAAGCTGCGAAGTTCTTTCAACCAATACCGTTCAAAATTCCGGAACACACGGAATTTGTGTTATGAGCAAATCCACGGTGACGAATGCAAATTCAAACAAAGTTTCCGGTTCAAAAGCCAACGGTGTATATATAGACGCCGGTTCAAGAATCCAGAATTTCAAAGACAATTCAATCTCAAGTTCATCAAATAACGGCGTTCATTGTGTCGGCACCTTAAACAATGTTTCAAACAATACATTCAAATCAAACAAAAAGCTTGCTTTGGTTTATGCTAACGGTGCTTCCGGGTCAGTATTCAAAAACACCTATACTTCAAACAAAGGCGGAATTGCGGTTGTTCAGGTAAACGGAAAGAACACAAAATTTTCTAACTTAAGCGCTCCATCCGTTTCAACAAAAAAGAGTTCTTCTTCCGTAACACTGAAATGGAAAGCCGTTACCAATGCAAATACATATATTATCTTTAAATCGGACAAAAAAGACGGAACATATAAACAATATACTACAACAAAGAAATTAAGTCTTAATATTAAAACGTCCAATAAAGGTTATTATAAAATTAAAGCCGTTGAAAAAGTCGGAAAGGTTTGCATTTATTCCGGCTATTCAAACACAGTGAAAATATAAGCTTTGTCTGAGATTTTAAGAAGCCTGAAAAACGGTCTGCTGCAAATTGGTTTTAACCAATAGCGTCAGACCGTTTATTATTTATCAATGCTGAAAAATATTACCAATAATTTCAGTCAGTCAACAGATAATTGAAATAGCATTTCAATTTTCATCATGTGTAAGCAGCTTCTTATAGCTTAAATCCATCAAAGCCGCACCGACAGGTGCAGTAATCAGAATTGAAAGAACTGCAACCGACAAAACAAGATTTCCGCACGCAAGCCCAAGCGAAAGCGGAACCGAACCGATTGCCGCCTGAACCGTAGCTTTCGGTAAATAAGCAATCACACAATAAAGCTTTTCTTTTTTGTTAAGCCTTGTTCCTGTCATGCAAAGCCATACGCCGACCGACCTGAACAGCAAGCCGATAATTATCATCACAACAGCGCCGATTCCGGCTTTAAGCGTATAGCGGATATCAACAGCCGCACCCACAAGAACGAACAAGATAACTTCTGCCGCAATCCATAATTTACCGTATTTTTCCTTAAGCCTCACGGTAACTTCGGGCACACTTTTCATTGCAATTGCCATGGACATACTCATAACGGCAAGAAGCCCGGAAACTGCGATTATTCCGTCAAGCCATTTTTCAACAGCAAGAAGCAAAAACGCAAAACCGAGAATGATAATTACTTTAAGGCTGTTTCTTACAAGATGTTTATGTGAATAATTCGTTTCAAAAAACCATGAAAGACCGAGGCCGACAACCGCCCCGAGCAATATGCCAAGAACAATCGAAATCGGGATATTCGCAAAATCCATTATTTTTGCGCTTTCACCCTGAGCCATACCGATGAAAGCGGTGAAAAGAACAATGACAAAAACATCATCAAGTGATGCGCCCGCAAGAAGCATCTGAGGAACGCTTTTTTCAGTACCGTATTTTTCTTCCATAAGCTGCACCATTCTCGGCACAACAACCGCAGGAGATACCGCACCGAGAACCGCACCGATAACTGCCGCTTCAATTCGGTTTACTCCAAGCACAGACGGCGCAAACAAAACAAAGGCTGCAATTTCAAAAAGCGCAGGCAAAAACGCCATCAAAACCGCCGGACGCCCGACCTTTTTTAAATCCCGAATATTAAGAGACAAGCCGGCTTTGATTAAAATAATTACAAGCGCCATCTGGCGAAGCTGTGACGATATGCCTAATATTGAGCTGTCCAGCAAATCAAGTACATAAGGCCCGAGAACAATACCGGTTATAAGCATTCCGATTATCCGCGGAACTTTGATTTTTTGACAAATTGCTGCAAGACTCAAACCGACAAGAAAAATAAGAGCAAGTGACGTTAACATTAAAATCCCCCTGAACGCAGAAAAGCCGATGGCAGTCTGCGACATAAAATCACAGAAGTCATCAGCTTTAAAAAGCGGTTTTGGCTAAAAAGCCATGGGAGAACCTCATTCCCAGTTTTGTTTGATTATAGCACACTTAAGTCTGAATTGCAACACAAACAGTCAAAATTTGTTCATTAAATACAATACTTAAAAATTGCAACAAAATGAATCACAGAGCCTGCAAGAATAAACAAATGAAATATGCAGTGGCAATATTTATATCCTTTGCACTGCAGCGCATAGAATATCATTCCCGAAGTATACACCACACCTCCAACAATAAGCAAAACAATGAATTGCGCAGAAAAAGCGGCAAGCATTTGTCTGACTGTCATGATAACACTCCAGCCGGCAACAAAATAGGCGCCGTATGAAATCACCTTAAATTTTGAAAAATCAATTGCCGTAAACACTGTTCCGATAACTGCTGTGAGCAAAACCAAACCCAATGAAACCCATGCCATAATGGGGCTTTCTTTCCGAAGACCTGTCAGCGCAATCGGTGCAAAAGTTCCGACAATAAGTCCGTATATATCACAGTGGTCAAGCACACGAAGCACCACTTTTCCCTTATATGCCATTTCAGGGTTAAGACCGTGATATACACTTGAAATTACATATACCACAATCATGGATATTCCGTAAATCAAACCCGAAACAACGCCATAAGCATTTTTGTGCCATGCGGCATATCCGACACACATAACCAAAGAAAAGAAAGCAAAAACACCACCGAGTATGTGCGTTATCATATTAGCCGTTTCTTCTTTTTTTGAATAAGGCGGCAGACTTCGGCTGAGATTTGTTGTTGATTTTTTCTTTATGTAAACATTATTCATAAGAATCATTCCTCCTTTTAAAGCTGATCAAGCAAGAAATAATCCGGATTTTTTCTTGAAAGAAGATGCCTAAAGTATATCTTTCTGCCGTTAAGGCGTAAAGGTCTTACCTGTAGATTGTTGTCTACTATCCGTGGATTTATACTTGACAAGAAAATCTATTCATAGTAGAATTGAATCCGGAAACGGAGGCGAAAACATGAACGAGCATGAGTTTGGTTCAAAACTTGCCGAAAACCTTGTAAAATACAGGAAACTTCACGGCATGACGCAGGCGGAACTTGCCGAATGTATCAGCTATTCCAACAAATCGGTTTCAAAATGGGAGCGCGGCGAGGGCATTCCCGATGTATATGTGCTCTTTACAATTTCTGAAATTTACGGGATTACTTTATCCGAGCTTGTCGGTCAGACAAGTCAGAGTAAAGAAACATCTGAGAAACTAAAAAGTCTGGAAAAAGACAAACGAGCGAAGGAGAAAGCAAAGAAAAAAGCACTCGACAGAGCGAAAAAGAAAAAACGCAGGGAGAAAAAATAAAAGCGGCAGAGCCTGTCTGCCGCTTTATTAACATTTTTTCAGCTATTAGCCAAGTACGCCGCCAAGGATCTTTTCCATGAGAGCAACGCCTGCTTCTGTGTCGCCGGCATACATTATAAGACCGATGATTGCACCGAAGACCTTGATGAGAATGCCGAGAACCTTTGTGAAGGTGTCTTCTTCAACTTCAGCCGGAGTGTATGCAGCGCCGAATTCGATAACCTGTCCGCCGCAGTCAGCAGGAAGTTTGTATGCGCAGTTTGCAGCATAGGACTGCTGATCAGTGTAGCAATACCAACCGGTAAATTCCCAACCTGCGGGAGCTGTTACAACGGGAAGAACAACAGTTGTTCCTGCCTTCATTGTTGCATGTTCCTCATCTCTCGGAACCATAACATATGTTCCTGTGATGCCATCCTGATAGGAGAACTCACCTGTTGTTGTGTCATAAACATAAGCACCGGTTTTGAGTTTGCCGCCGTTAAGCTCAAATTTAAGAACGGCCTGTTCCATTGTTGCAGGCTTACCGCTGCCGAGCTCACCGTGCCACGGAGACGGATCACTTGAACTTGCTGATGTTCCAACCGACAATGCCGCAAAGAGCATTAATACAGCCATAAATACAGATAATGCTTTTTTCATAAGATAACCTCCTTGTTTTTTATGCTATTATCTATGGTTTGATTATAACACCCAAATTTTAAAATTGCAAGAGCTTTTTTGTTATTTTATTAATTCTTATCAATATCTTATCAATCTTATTAAAAAAAAATTATTTTTTATTTTTTTACGTTCCCGACTTTTCTTTCAAATTTGTTGACTATGAAAAATACTTATTATATAATTTAAGAAGTTGTTCATGGATATCAGTTTGATAAACGCTTCAAAAACCATAATTTTGTTGCTTTTTTTCATGCTTCAACTCATCAGAATTCATTAAAAACAAAGGAAATATAATCATGAAAATTTCACCTGTTTTTCCGCTCTGGGGACCGTACAGCAAAAAATATGCAGGAATTTCCAAAATCACCGAGGTCGCAAAATACCCTGCCGCACGGCTTGATTTCACAACCGTTCCGGGTGTGATGGGCTTTGACATCCGCGTTCCGAATGTAACGCTGCCCTCGGCTTATCATCCGTGGAGCAGCAGCAAGGATTATTCGTTTTATTCTTTCCGCCACGACCTCGAATGGAAAGACAGCGTTTATGCCGATGTTTCCTATACAAAGCTCAGCGACAACAGCACCCTTGTTCGCACGGAATTTGTCAACAACACCGATCTTATTAAAAACTGCGTTGTCAATTATTTTCAGTCGCTTGAGCTTCCGGTTTCAAAGCCGTTTGAACAAAAGCTACCTGAAAAATGTACCTTTATTAAGGCAACAAAATATGCATCTTATGATTACAAAATACGCCGTCCATGGGACGAACAGAACGCCGACGCCATGAAAAAAGGTGTTTTTCCCGACAGCCGTTTCACTTTCGGCGAGGGCTTGGGCGACAGAGCGGAAAAGTGGCATATGCCCCACCGTGTGCTCAAGCCGTTCGGCGGCGAAGAGGGCGACAGTGTCTTTTACAGCACCGAACTTAAAGAAAACTATGACAATGCCGTGCTTGTTGTCAGATACCGCTCAAGCGATATTGAATACACACAAGGGAAAATGGTTGGCGTCAAATATGTCAAATCGGAAAACTCAGCCCTTTTTGATGTAAACGGAAAAACGCTTTCTTTGCCTGCCGCCGATGAACCGACCTATGCCGTGCTTGAAATGGGTAAGCTTAAAAAAGGCAATTTTGATCTGACCATCGTTTCAAAAGGTCAGGGCGCCTGCGAGTTTGACTTTTTTGCCCTTTGCGAAGCAGAGGACGCCGCCGTCATAACCGAAAACAAAATTGAAATTGACAACACGGTGCCGTATATTCCGCAGACCGAAACCGCAAAATGCAAAAACGGCTTTCTTCTCAAGGCGGTTTATCCCGGCTGCAAGGATTCGTTTACTCTTCGTATTTTTGATGACAACACCCGTTTTCGCTCGGTTGAAACCGGCTGCCTTGAAGACTGCATGAGCGCAAGAATGTCCAACGCAGACGAAAGCTTTGACGATCTGACCGAAAGCTTCACCTCGGCTTTCAGCCGCAAACACAGCGACGACGGCTTTTTCCTCAACGCAATCAGCCACACAATTTTTGTTGCTCCTCATTCAAGCAAGGTCTGCTATGCCGTTCTTTCAAGCGAAGAAACAAAGGATTTAACCGAAGAAGAATATGAAGCGCTTTATCGGGCGGCAAAGGAAAAAGCAATCCGCTTTGATTTCAACAAAGACGGCGAAAAATATGCCTTTTCCAACGCACTTCTGAGCGCCGCCGTTATGACCAATGTTGTTTATCCGATTTATCTTCACGGCGATTATATTATTCACCACACACCCGGCAAGCGCTGGGACTGCCTTTACACCTGGGATTCGGGCTTCATCGGGCTCGGCATGAACGAATATGCGCCGCAGTTTGCCGAATATATCCTCGACACCTATTTAAGCGACGAAAGCAACCCGGACTATGCCTTTGTTCATCACGGCTCACCCGTACCTGTTCAGATTTATCAGCTTTTTGAAATGCTTCAGAAAGAAAACAGCAAAGAAAAGCTGCTTTCGCTTTATGACAGAGTCAGACTTTATTATCTTTTCCTTTGCGGCAAAATCAGAAATTCAACAACCGCAAAATTCAAAAGCGGACTGCTGACAACCTATGATTATTTTTATTCATCAAGCGGCATGGACGATTATCCGGCGCAGGTTGCCATGATGAAAAACGAAAAGCGCGACACAGCCGCTCCCGTCATCACAACGTCGCAGGTAATCCGCTTTGCAAAAATTCTTGCCGTTCTTGCCGACAAAACCGGAAGAAAGCAGGACAAAGAAGAATATCTCGGCGACATCAGCCGCCTGACCGATTCGCTCAATAAATACTCATGGGACGAAGAAAGCGGTTATTACAGCTATGTGCTTCACGACAGCGACTATCAGCCGATCGGCAAATTCACAACCGAAAGCGGCGAGAACCTCAACAAGGGTCTTGACGGAATTTATCCGATTATTGCAGGCGCCTGCAGCGAGCACCAAAAAGAAAAAATTCTTTCTCATCTGAAAAATGAAAAAGAAATGCTTTCGCCCTACGGAATCAGCGCCGTTGATCAGACCGCTTCTTATTTCAGGGTAAACGGCTATTGGAACGGCAACATCTGGTTTGCGCATCAGTGGTTTATATGGAAAACGATGCTTGACATCGGCGAAAGCGACTTTGCCTTTGAAATTGCAAAACGAGCCCTTGACATCTGGAAGCGTGAGGTTGAAAACACTTACTACACCTTTGAAATGGTCAGCGTTACAACAGGCAACGGCGGCTGGTTTCATAATTTCGGCGGGCTTTCCGTTCCGGTCAATCTTTGGGCAAAGGCTTACTATATGCCGGGAACGGTCAATGTCGGCTTTGACATTTTCCTTGACAAAACGCTTTTCACCGAGGATAACACCCATTTTGCAGCCGAGCTGAGCTGCTATTCAGAAAACGAAAAATCCACCCTGCTTGCCGTAATGAACGACAAGTATAAATATACGGCTTTGCTTGACGGCAAAGAAATCACGCTCAATGAAAGAGTCGGCGGTCTTGCGGAAATTGAGTTTTCTGCAAAAAACGCAACTGCCCACAAGCTTGAAATTATAAAAAAAGCGTAATATTAAAAAGAAAGGCTGTGCAAAATCTGCACAAAACGGTAACCGATATGTATGAAAATATTGCACCTTTGGCGATTAATGTCATTTCCGACATTCATTTTTATGCAAAATCTGTCGGAATTTCAGGTCCGGAATTTGAAAAAGCAAACGGCAAAAGCACCTTTGATTTGCTTCACAATGAAGAAATTCTTGATGCGCTTGCAAATCAGCTTATCAATGACGAAGAATGTAAAATCGTTCTTGTTTCGGGCGATTTAACCAACAACGGCGAACCCGACAGCCATGTCGGCGCACTGAAAATGCTCAAGAAAATCAAAGACAGCGGCAAAAAGGTCTATATGATTACCGCAACGCACGATTACCGTGACGGCGACGAAACCGACGCCTACACCGAAACGGGCAAAATCAGAATCAAAACACACCCGCGCGACACACTTTTTGATATATATGAAGCTTTCGGTCCGTCAGAAGCCATTTCAATCCACCGTCAGAGTATGTCATACAGCGCACTGCTCGCCGACGGCTACCGCCTGCTTGCTCTAAACGACGATATGGACGGCGACGGTCACAGCGGTTTTTCCGATGAGCTTTTCGGCTGGATTGAAAATCAGGTCAAAGAGGCACACGAAAGCGGTCAGTTTGTTGTTGCAATGACACATCATCCGATGATTTCTCCCTCGCCGTTTTACAGCATCATCGGCAAAAACGACATGATGGGCGGCCACGAAAAAAGAAGAAATCAGTTGGCTGACATGGGCGTGAATTTCATTCTGACAGGACACACGCACATTCAGGACATTTCCTATATCTATTCCGAAAAGGGCAACATTTTTTATGACATCACAACCGCTTCGCCTGTCGGCTATCCCGGAACCTACCGAAAGCTTTTGCTTGACCCGGCAAAGGGAAAAATTGACGTCAAAGCGGTCAAAATTACCGAAAGCCCTGATTTTGACATCAACGGCACGCTGGAAGAACATCTTGCAAACAAGTTCTTCGGCATGATTAAAGACATTGTTCTTGCCGCAGGGCATGACACCGAAAAGCTTGCAAGAATGGTAACGGCTTTCAGCGTCAAACCGAAGCTTATCTATAAAATCGGCTGGCTGATTAAGCCCTTTGCAAAAATTCTTTCCTCGCTTAAAATTTCGACGGCAGCAAAAATCTGCAAAAAGGAATCCGGACTGAAAAAAAGCGACTATGAAGCAATCAAGGACGAAAAGGTCATAGATTTCATCATTTCTCTTGTGATGAATCTTTACGGCGGCGACAGTCCCTATTACCCCGACACCGCCTATTATAAAATTACAATGGGCGTTTGCTCCGTGCTCGACAGCGTTCTTGACACACTCGGCATCAAGCTTGGCAAACTGATTAAAAACGCCGAAAGCGTAAGCTCACTTGTTGAATCGCTTCTTTATAACAGCGGTATCCCCGACGGCAACGCCGTGCTTGAGCTTTTTGACGAAAACTCAAATGTTCCGAAAATCAAAACAATCAAAAACGAAACCGTAATCAAAAAAAGCAAAAAAGGAAAAGGCATTCTTGCAGGTGCGATTTTTGGCATTGTTCTGTTCTTGCCGCTGATTTTGCTTTGGCTGATTTTCGGCTTTTTAATCAACCTGATAAAATATCACAAACAACTCGGTGAAAGTTCATGAAAAAAGTTTTAGACAGAGACGCGATACGATATATCGCCATTTTCGCCATGCTGCTTGACCATATCGCATGGTATTTTCTTGAATTTTCGTCCCCTGAAGCACAGATTTTCCACTTCGTCGGGCGCATCACTGCGCCCATTATGTGCTTTTTCATTGCAGAGGGCTATCATTACACAAGAAACCTCGGCCGCTATGCTTCAAGGCTTCTGATTTTTGCCGTGATTTCTCAATTCCCGTGGTGGTATATCCACGGCGAATTTTTCACGCTTTCTTTCAATATGCTTTTTACGCTGTTTTTCGGTCTGATGGCGGTTCATGCCGAAGCCAAGATTCAAAACGGTGCACTTCGCACGGTTGTGATTGCGCTTTTGTGTCTGGCAACAATCAAATGCGACTGGTATGTTTACGCCGTTTTATGGTGCGTAATCTTCTATAAATTCAGAGACAATGAAAAAAAGAAGTTCCTGTGGTTTTCTGCGGTGAACCTGCTTTATTTTTCCATGACATTTGTCAACAATATCTGTGCCGCAAACGGCTTTACCCGCTCGCTTCTGTCTTCGCTTTTCACGCTCGGAACTTTCCTCTCAATTCCGCTTTTGCTTTCCTATAACGGACAAAAAGGAAAATATGCTTTCAGCAAATGGGTGTTCTATGTTTTTTATCCGCTTCATATGCTGATTCTTGCGCTGATTAAACAATTTGCTTTTTAATTGTTCAAAAGAGTTTGTTTACACTATATTCATATTAGCTTGGTAAAATTAGTCGGTATTTTAATAAATAATGAATGGGGTCATGCGCTTTGATTAAAGCACTGAATTATCTCAAACAAATAAAAGGAAGCACAGCCGCTTCAATGATTCTGGCTGTGCTTAATCAGCTTACGGGGCTTACGCTTCCGCTTCTGATGTCGCTGATTATCAACAACGGCATATCCGCCGGTGACATGAACTATATCAAGCAAGTCGGCATTCTCATGGCGGCTGTTTCGGCGTTAAATGTTTTCATTGCGGTTTTAAGCAGTTACTATTCAAGCAAAACCGCCATGGGCTACGGAAGAATTGTCCGTGAAGAAATTTTTCTGAAAGTTGAATCTCTTTCCAAAAGCGATATTGACAAGATTTCAACCCCCTCGCTGATTACTCGCTGCACAAACGATGTTAAGGTTTTGCAGGATTTCATTTTGCAGGGACTTCGCATGATTATCTCAGCGCCGATTATGCTTATCGGCGGCACAATTATGGCTTTCATTCTTAACGCAAAGCTTGCACTGATTATTTTTGCCATCATACCGGTTATTGGTGTCATCTGCGCCGTAGTTGTGAAAATCGTTATGCCGCTTTTCAGAAAAAGACAGAAGCTGACCGACAGCATCAACCGTTTTCTTCGCGAAAAGCTTTCGGGCATCAGGGTTATCAGAGCCTTTAACACAAGCGATTATGAGGACGAACGCTTTGAGGAAAAAAACAGTCTGCTTTCTTCTCTCGTTCTGAAATTTATGCGCACAATGAGCGTGCTTTTGCCGCTTTGCATTGTGCTGGTTGTCATTGCTCTGGATTCTCTGATTTATATTGCAACAAAAAACATCAATGTGATGACCGACACGGTTAAAATTCAGAATACCGTGGGCGATTTGCAGGCATTTGTGATTTATATGATTATGATTATCGCATCCGTCACTATGGCGGCAGCCATGTTTGTCATTGTTCCGAGAGCCAACATTTCGGCAAAAAGAATTAATGAAGTCATGGCGCTTGAAGCCACCATCAAAGATCCCGAAAATCCGATTGAGCCGAGCGCAGAAAAGAAAGGTGAAATTGAATTTCAAAATGTTTCTTTCAGCTATGCAAAGGCAGAAAAGAACATTCTGACCGATGTTTCCTTTAAAGCCGAAAGCGGCAGGGTTACCGCAATCATCGGCGCAACAGGCAGCGGAAAAAGCACCGTTGCCAACCTGATTTCAAGATTTTATGATGTTCAGAGCGGAAGCATTCTGTTTGACGGCGTTGATGTCAGACAGCAGTCGCTTTCAAAGCTTCACGAAAAAATTGCCTATGTTCCGCAAAAGGCGTTTCTTTTCAGCGGCAGTATTGAAGATAATCTGCGATACGGCGACGAAAACGCAAGCGAAGAACGCCTTCTCAAAGCGCTTGAAATTTCGCAAAGCAAAGATTTTGTTTCGGCACTTCCCGATGGTATCAATCATTTTGTCAGCCAGAGCGCAACCAACTTTTCCGGCGGACAAAAACAGCGACTTGCCATTGCAAGAGCACTTGTCAGAGATGCCGAGGTCTATATTTTTGACGACAGCTTTTCGGCTCTTGATTTTAAGACCGATGCAAAGCTTCGTGCGGCAATCAGGCAGAACATTGACGCAACCGTAATTATTGTTGCTCAGCGAGTCGGCACGATTATTGACGCAGACAAAATTATTGTTTTTGACGAGGGCAGAATTGTGGGAGAGGGCACGCACGAGCAGCTTCTTTCTTCCTGCGAGGTTTACAGAGAAATTGCCCTTTCGCAGCTTTCTCAGGAAACCTAATTCAGTTTGGAGTTTGGAGTGTGGAGTGTGGAGTTATTTTAACTTGAAAATTCTGCTTAAAATTTTAACAAAGTTCCTGATTATTAATTTAAAAAACAGATTATGGTAGGGACACGGCGTGC
>JBJEOJ010000177.1:0-32766 GCA_051880655.1 Acutalibacteraceae bacterium
CAAGTAAAGAAATATTACAAAGGAAAAATTTCAAACGTTTTCAAAGCAAACGGAGAAGTTGAAATCTTTAACGGTAAGCTTTATTATGATAAAAAATCATATGATTTAAAAACCAAAGAAGTAAAGAGCTTTAATGTTGAAAAGATATATGCAAGTGAAAAGTATCTTACATACATCAACAAAAACAACAATCTCAAACGCCTTGACTGCAACGGAAAAACAGAAATGATTGCAAAAAATGTTTATCAATGTTATTGGTCAAACAATGTACCGACCGTAATATATAGTATAAAAGATAAAAACGGCGATGAAGTATTTTATAAGAGAACGAAAGATTATGAGCCGGTGAAGATTGCTTCTTCGAATCAGATGCTAAGTTTGATTTCTAAAAAAACAGGTGAAAATTTCAAAGACGGTGCTTATGAAATTGCTAAAGTGGATATTTCAAATTACAATGTTGTTTTTAGCGTATTAGTATCAAAAACAAAAACTGATAAGCCTGATTGGAATATTATTGCCAAATTATCAAATAACACTGCCGGCACATATTTGCGTTATTTATCTGTTACACAATATGACGATTATATTAAAAATTTCAGTATTGATGGCTGATTCACTTTATCAGGCACCTGCCATGTGGTGGGTGCTTGATTTTTTCTCCAAACGTCGTGTTCGAAAATTCAAAAACTTTAATAAATAATAATAGACACTTTTGGTTGATTTAAAGTCAAAAATATAGTAAAATATAGATTAAGCTTATAATGCCTATTTATGTGAAATCATAAAAATTGCGGCTTTATGAAGCTTTAAATCAAAATTTATCGGAGGTGAGCCTGCGTGGATACTTCAGACAGTAAGCCTAAGGGGCCTAATTTAATCAAGACCGATGCGGGCTTGACCTTTAACGCTTAACGAACCGTAAGGTTTGTTTATTTGCGCTTTTCGTGAAGTCGGCACCGGTCGGAAGAAAGACGGTGTATTAAAAATGGAAGAAAATGAATTTGAGAGACTTCACGCTCTTATTGATTCAAACCGGCTCAAAGAACTCAAATCTGAGCTGATGGATATGGCTTATCCTGACATCGCCGAATTTATTATGAACATCGACGATGATAAAACAGCCGTAAAAGCGTTCCGCATTTTGCCGAAGGATATTTCGGCGGACGTTTTTGCTTATCTTGATGTTGAAAGTCAGCACACAATTGTCAGCCTTATTACCGATAAGGAAATTGAACGCCTGATGGACGATCTTTATGTTGATGATGCCGTTGACTTTCTTGAAGAAGTGCCTGCCAACGTTGTGCGCAGAGTGCTTGCCAACACGGACAGCGAAACAAGAGAAATTATCAACAGATTTTTGAAATATCCCGAAAATTCAGCCGGCAGTCTGATGACCATTGAAATGGTTGAGCTTCACGATACGCTAACTGTCGGCGAAGCAATAAAAAGCATCAGACGAACCGGCGTTGACAAGGAAACAATTTATACCTGCTATGTTATTGACAAAAGCCGTCACCTGCTCGGCACCGTACCGCTTCGCAGACTGATTCTCAATGACGAAGACACGCCGATTATTGAAATCATGTCTGACGATGACAGGTTGATTTATGTTTCAACCCTTGACGACCAGGAAGAGGTTGCGGCAATTGCAAAAAAATATGACCTTTTGAGTATTCCCGTTGTTGACAAGGAAGACCGCCTTGTCGGAATTATCACAATTGACGATATCGTTGACATCATTGATGACGAGGCAACGGAAGACTTTGAAAAAATGGCTCTTCTTCATCCGTCTGAAAACGAATATCTGAAAACGAATGTTTTCACTCTTGCAAAAAACAGGATTGTGTGGCTGTTAGTGCTTATGGTGTCGGCAACATTCACAGGTCAGATTATCGAAAGCTTTGAAGCAAAGCTTGCAACGATTGCAGGACTCACGGCGTGCATACCAATGCTGATGGATACCGGCGGAAATGCCGGAAACCAGGTTTCAACGCTTGTTATCCGCGGACTTGCGCTTGGTGAAATCAAAATCAAAGATTATTTTAAAGTGCTTTGGAAAGAAATCCGCGTTTCGGTAATGGTCGGCGTTGTGCTTGCTGTTGTAAATTACGGAAGAATGATTCTCATTCGTGCTGTTACTCACAGCGAAACAACAAACAGCGTTATTCTTTGCGTTTGTCTTTCAATTGTTTGCGCCGTTATGGTGGCAAAGATAATCGGCTGCACACTGCCTATTATTGCAAAACTGCTCAAGCTTGATCCGGCGCTTATGGCAGGCCCGATGATTACAACAATGGTTGATGCCATTTCATTGCTTATTTATTTCTCAATTGCAAATCTCCTTATACCTGTATAAAGCATGCGGCTTTTTATGTTAAAATCTGAGTAACCGCTGATTGTTGGTTTTCAGCAAAATATCAGCGGTTACTTGACTATTTTTAAATCGGGGGTTTTCCTATTGTTAAAAAGAATGATCTCATTTACCAAAGGATACCGTATTATTACGATCCTTACACCCATTTTGATTTTTTTGGACGCATATATTGAAATTAAGCTTCCGTCAATCATGGGTAATATCGTTGACATGATTTATGCTCTTGAAGACGGCGGAGACAGACATGAACTTCATATGAAGCTTCTTGAAATGCTGGGATTTTGTTTGTTGACGCTCGCAGTCGGTTATGTTGCTGCAAGATTCAGTGCGATTGCAAGCATGGGCTTCAGCACAAACATGAGAAGTGCGCTGTTTAATAAGGTTCAGGACCTTTCGTTTGAAAACATTGATAAGCTCAAAATTTCGTCTCTCATAACAAGAATGACGAGCGATGTTTCAATGATTCAGACCATGTTCAGCAATATCATCACAACATTTATTAAAGGACCTTATCTTCTTATTCTTGCTCTTGTAAAAGCAATAAGCATAAGTTCAATCCTTTCTCAGGTCTTTTATGTTGCTGTTCCCGCAATACTTATTGTTCTTGTCATTATGGGCTTTATGCTTGTTCCGATGTTCAAAAAAATGCTTGAAGCAACGGATAAATTCAATGCTTCGGTAAGAGGAAACATTAACGGAATGAGAGTTGTTAAAGCTTTTGTCCGTCAGGATTATGAAAAAGAAAAATTTGAAGAAGCTAATGTTGGTCTTGCAAAGGCAAACATTCTGGCACAAAAAATGGTTCTTTTCATCACTCCTGCGTTAACTTTCATAATCTATGGCTGCCTTATTATTACTCTTTACCGAGGCAGTAACCTCATTATTTTTAAACCCGAAAGCGGTTTGACAACAGGTGAATTGACTGCTTTTGTAAGCTATATCACTCAGGTTATTTCTTCCCTTATGACAGTGCTTATGGCTTTTGTCACAATGGTTATGGCAAGAGCTTCGGTTAAGCGTATCGGAGAAATTTTTAACGCTGAGGCGACTGTTAAAGATGACAATGCCGATGAAAATCTTGTTCCGGAAGACGGAAGCGTTGAATTTAAAAATGTTTCATTCAAATATAACCCCGAAGTTGAAAAGAAAATTCTTGATGATGTTTCATTCAAAATCAATTCCGGTGAAACAATCGGTATAATCGGTGCAACGGGAAGCGCAAAATCAACACTTGTTCAGTTGATTGCACGTCTTTATGAAGTCAGTGACGGCGAAGTTTTAGTCGGCGGTCATAACGTTAAAGATTATAAATTCCACAATCTCAGAGATCAGGTTTCAATCGTTATGCAGCAAAATGTGCTGTTTAAAGGGACAATTCGTGAAAATATACGCTGGGGAAAGCTTGACGCAACCGATGAAGAAATTGAACATGCGGCAAAATGTGCTCAGGCTCATGATTTCATCATGGAAAAGGAGCACGGTTATGATGAAGAAATCGGTCAGGGCGGAAATACCGTTTCCGGCGGTCAGCGTCAGCGCCTTTGCATTGCAAGAGCACTTTTGAAAAAGCCGAGAATAATGATTTTTGACGATTCCACAAGTGCTGTTGACACGGCAACGGACAGCAAGATCAAAGCGGCGCTTCGTCTGCCGGAGTTTGACGGAATCACAAAAATTGTTATTGCTCAGAGAATCACTTCAATCATGGATTCCGACCGCATCATTGTTGTTGACGACGGAAAAGTCAGCGCAGTCGGAACGCATGACGAGCTTCGTCAAAACAACGAGATTTATAAAGAAATCTTTATTTCACAGCAGGAAGGAGTGTTGGCACAATGAACGAGAAAAAAACTCCTCTTGCACAAGATGAAGAATTGAAAAAGACAGAAGAAATATCCGAAGAAGCCCTTGAAAAAACAGCAGATACGCAAACAAAAGAAGAAAAAGCAAAGAAAAAGAAAAACAGAAAAGCAAAAAAATCAAAGGAACAATCAGATAAGACCAAAGACGGTGAAAAAGAAAAAACCAAAAAAGAGAAAAAGAAAGCGGACAAGCCAAAAGATGTCAAAGCTGCGGCAAAAAGGCTGATCGGCTATATCACAAAGCAGAAAATCTGGCTTTTTGTTGTTGCTGTGCTTGTCATACTTTCAACCATTGTTACGGTTGCTTCATCTCTCATTTTACAGCCCGTTTATCAGGCAATTGAAGATGTTATCGTAAGAGATGGCGACCCCAACACTGCTTTTTCAAAAATCACACAGTCTCTTTTTGTGATGTCCATTGCTTATATCATTTCCACTCTTATGAGCTATGCATACACAAGAATTATGCTTTCCGTTTCGGTAAAAACGCTTACTAATATGCGCCGTGAGCTTTTCAACCATATGCAAAGCCTTCCGCTGAGCTTTTTCGATAAGCGCAGAACCGGAGAAATCATGAGCCATTTCACCAATGATGTCGGACGTGTCAGCGACCTTGTTCAAAGCACATTCACTTCGTTGATTTCTTCAACCATTCAGGCTGTTATGACGATTACGATTATGCTCATTTACAGCTGGCAGATCACTCTTACGATAACCGTTGCCATCGCACTCATGTTTGCCGTTGTCATTTTTATAACGGGTAAGTGCAGTCCGCTTTTCAAAAAGCAACAGGAGACCCTTGCCGCATGTAACGGCTATATCGAAGAATATGTCAGAGGCATTAAGGTTGTTAAAATCTTTTGCCACGAAGACAGAGCCAAAAAGGAATTTGCCGAACTGAATGAAGAATACAGAAAAACCGGCGTCAAGGCAAATATCATCAGTGGACTTATGAGCCCGATTATGTCTATGATTACAAGACTTAATTATGCTGCCGCTGTTTCTTTGGGCGCACTTCGTGTTATCAAGGGCAAAATGACAATACCTCATCTTGTTACCTATCTTCAGTATGTCGGAAGCTATGCTTCGCCGATTGCATCGATTGCAAGCAGCTACAGCACGCTGATTTCCGCTCTTGCAGGTGCGGAAAGAGTTTTCGCCGTGCTTGACACTCCTGCCGAAACCGATGAAGGCAAGGTTACTCTTGCAAGAACGATTGCCGGAATTATGGGCTATGAAGAGGTTAACGAGGGCGGAAAGCTCTCATGGAAAGTACCGACCGAAGACGGTGGCTATGAATATGTTCCCGTAAAATGCGACATCAACATTGATAACATTTCATTCTCCTATGTTGAAGGAACACCTGTTCTTAAAAATGTTTCAACTCATGCAAACAGCGGAGAAAAGCTTGCATTTGTCGGCTCAACAGGTGCAGGCAAAACGACCATTACGAATCTGATTAACCGTTTCTATGAGCTTGACGACGGCGACATAACCATTGACGGAATTTCAATCAAAGACATCAAAAAAGATGACCTGAGAAGCACAATGGCATTTGTTTTGCAAGATTCAAAGCTGTTCGCCGGCACGATTGCCGACAATATAAAATACGGCAAGCTTGATGCAACGGACGAAGAAATGATTGAAGCGGCAAAGCTTGCGAATGCTCATTCTTTCATCGAAAAGCTTCCTGACGGATATAATACCAACATCAGGGGTGACGGTGTCAACATTTCTGCCGGACAGGCACAGTTGATCAACATTGCAAGAGCGGCAATTTCAGGCAGACCGCTGCTGATTCTTGACGAAGCGACCAGCAGTGTTGATACGAGAACTGAAAGGCTGATTGAAGTCGGCATGGATAAGCTGATGAAAGATAAGACCGTGCTTGTTATCGCACACAGACTTTCCACCGTCAGAAACAGCGAGGACATCATTGTTCTTGAAAACGGTGAAATCATTGAACACGGAACACATGATGAGCTTATCGCTCTTGCCGGAAAATATTATCAGCTTTATACCGGCGCATTTGAAATGACATAAGAAATATTACAAAAAACAGCGCAGACTTTTGAGTGACTGCGCTGTTTTTTTGCATTTAACGAACGGTTTAGCTTGCTCTCCACGCCGCTTTATAAAGAACCGGATATTCGTTTGTAAAATCTGCAAGAGTGGTTCTTGTGTTTGAGCCGGGATCGTTAATTGAAAAACTTGCCGCTTTGAGCGATGAGCCGCCGGAAAATCCGGTGACCACAACCCAGTGCTGACTGCCGTTTGCTTTTTTTGCGCCGATAATCACCGGCTTGCCCTGTTTTAACATTGAATAGGCAAAGGAAAGATAATCTGAAGAGGAAACAAGCTGTGTGTTATAGTTTGACGGCCAATAAAGCGAGCCGCTTGCGGAATAGCTGAGTTTTGACGCCATTGCTGCAGGAGTAACGGTTTTGTTTTGGGCAAAGGATTCCGTCATGGCAAGGCAGGTTGTTGTGCAGCCGGAAGAGCCGATTGTGTCGCCTTGTGTGCCGATTTTAACATTTTTCCATCGGGAATCTGTTTGCTTGAACGAAACAACATTCAAGTTTACGGCAGAATAAGAAGGTTTCTTTTCCGAAAGATATTTTGCTGAAACATAGCCTGTTTTTGTTCCGCTATAAAGAATTTTGTGCCATGATGTTCCCTTTGAAATCACAATCACGCAAGTTCCGTTTGAAAGTGAATCTTTAACAGCATAAGATGTTCCTGCGCCGCTTCGGACATTCAGCGAACTGCTGTTTAAGGCGACATACATAACCGTGCCGCTTTTCTTGCTGATATACGAGCTGTGGCAATAGCCGTATTTCCCGTTTGCATATTCAACCTTCCAGAAGTCACCGCTTTTTGACATGAGTGTTATCCATGAGCCGTTTTTCAGTGTTTTGATAATATCGGATGAGGTGGATGCGCTCTTTCTGACGTTGAGGTTACCCGATGAGGTCACAACCTTGCCTGCATAAGATGAACTGTTTGCAGCGGCAGTTTTGGGAACAAAGCCAAAAACCGAAATCAGGCTGAAAAGGCACAGAATAAAAGCAAGTGTTCGTTTCATGATCAATCGTTTCATAAAATCTTCGGGTACGCTTTTTTGAGCGTACCTGTTCCTTTCTTGATTTTCATGAGATCTCATATTCCGCATTATAACATAAAAGAGACACTTTTCCACACTCCAAATTATGTAATGGAAAATTTAAGAAATAAAAAAACACAAAAGTGTAAATTTTTTGTTATCTATTGAACATTGATTTCAAATATGGTAAGATAAAACAGTATAAAGATTTTAAGCCGTTGCATCTGTGACTATAGGGTCGGTGCAGCGCAGTAAAGGAGATTGCGATGTTAGAACAAGTTGAAAGCAAAATTCAGCAGCTGCAAAACCTGCAAAGGGATGAATATTATAAAAAGAAAAATGAAGATCTTGTTCAGTGGGGTCTGACAAGCCGTTCAAACGGAAAAAAGAATGTTCCGATCATCGTCACCGATGAAGAATATGAAACGCTTATTTCCGCAGAAAACAACGCAAAGTCATTTTCAAAAAACAAAGTGGCAAGCCTTGCCAATGCCTGTACTGTCATTGTTCCGACGGTAGGTGTTATTGTCGGAACTGTTTTGTGGATTTTCTCAAAAAGCATGGGCTTCATCTGGTTTTCGGTTTGCGTTTTTGCATCTTTTCTTCTTGCGGTTTTGTTCAAAGGAATTGCCGAAATCATCACTTTGCTTCAGCAGGTTCTTCGTTCTTCGGCAAAAGCGCAGGAAAAACCAAAGGAGGCAAAAAAGCCTTTTCCGGACAGACAGCCGGCATATGACAAGCCGTTTAACAACGCTCCGCCTGTTCATTATGCCTATCCCGGACATGAAAACAAAAATTAAACAAATGCAAAAAAGCTCCCAAATCGGGAGCTTTTTTATGTGAAGATTTATTTATTTTGCAATTTTAAATGTGGTTGTAACAGTGCCTGTAAAGCCGTACTTTGAATTGCCTTTAATGGTAACCTTTGCTGTTCCGATCTTGGTATTGCTTGAATAAGTAACCGTAAAGTGTTTGCCGGATTTGAGCGCTGCGCCCTGATAGGTAATTTTGACGGCGGGAGATAAGGCTTTACCTGTATATTTTTGGGTTGCAATTTTTGAAACTGTGCAGTTTTTCAGGTTTATCGGATCAAGAGCTTCAAAGGTGTTGCCGTTTTTCTTTGTGTAGCTTTCCGCAGATGAACCCTTGAAAGAAATGATTTTTGCATTTTTGGGAATCGCATTCGAAGAGATGAATACGGAGATCTCTGAATCACCCGTTTTTTCAGGTGCGGGTATTACACAAAGCGGATTCAGAATTTTTATACTTTTAAGATTTTCACATCCCGAAAAAGTGCTTAATTCAATCTTTGTGACTTTTGCCGGAATGACGACACTAGTCAAGCCGCATGCCATAAAAGCACCTTTGCCGATTTTGTTTATTGTTGACGGGAAGTTAATGCTTTTAAGGTTAGTACAACAGGCGAAAGAATATTCGCCGATTGATTTCAATCCCGACGGAAGTGTAACAGATGAAAGATTATCATAATTGCTGATGTTGAAAAATGCACCGTCGGCTATGGAAGTCGTTCCTTTTTTGATTGAAAGTTTTGCGTTTTTAGGTATGTTGCCTTTGTATCCGATTGCAACCTGACCGATATAGATCAAACCTATCGGCTGAACGGCATACCAGTTAGTATCTTCAATATTGGTATAGTTTGCAGTTTCAACGGTTTTGGGAAAATTGATTGTCGTAAGAGCCGAACATTCCGAAAATGCATAGCAACCGATTTCTTTCAGTTTTGACGGCAAAGTGATTTTTTTGAGATTCTCTGCGCCTGAAAAAGCTGAATCGGTAATTTTAGTAACAGTTGACGAAACACTGTATGAGGTCGCTTTGTTTGCGGCGGGGAACTGAATCAGGTCTGTTTTTTTCTTGTTATACAGCACACCGTATTTATCACTGCAATAATATTTGTTCTTTTCCGAAACGCTGATTTTTGAAAGCGAATAACAATAGGCAAACGGTGCAAAATCAATTTTGCTGACAGTTGACGGAATGGTAATTGTTTTGAGCTTTTCACAGCCGGTAAACACACCGTATCCGATTGTTTTAAGTCCCTCGCTGAGACTTACCGATGAAAGTG
Source organism: Acutalibacteraceae bacterium (assembly GCA_051880655.1). Taxonomy (GTDB): domain Bacteria; phylum Bacillota; class Clostridia; order Oscillospirales; family Acutalibacteraceae; genus UBA6857. The sequence goes on from JBJEOJ010000177.1 coordinate 9,426, forward strand.
CCGTGCAATCTTCAAATGCGCAGTCTTCAATTGTTGTGACGCTTTTCGGTATTTTTATGCTTTTGAGCTTTTCACAGCCGTCAAAAGCCCCATAGCCGATTGTCTTCAGGCTTGACGGAAGAGTAACAGACTGAAGCTTTTCATTAAAGGCAAAAGCGCTCGGTGAAATGGAAACCGTGGAATTTTTAACGGTTACGTTGGTGTTACTTGCGGAGTAAGAATAAAGATTTTTTCCGATATATACGATACCCTTATTTTTGCTTGTCTGTTTATGCATCCAGATTGAAGCGTCAAAGTTTCCGCCGCTGATATATTCAACGCTGTCTGCAATTGTCACGGAATTGAGAAGAGTGCAGTCGCTGAAAGCATTTTCTCCGATTTTTGTTACACCGGATTTTATTTCAAGTGAAATGGGATTATATTTTTTCCAGGGAGTTTGTGCCACATAGTTATAATCTGTGGAATCATATTCAAAATCGGGAATGGCACCTTTGCCGCTGATGGTGAGTTTTTTCGTTAATGTGTTAAATGACCATTTGAGTGTTTTTGCAAAAGTTCCGCTTTTTGTTGTTGAAATTGCCGAAGCTTTGGTTAAGCCGATATCCAGTCCGGCAAGCTGTGTAACAGGTGCACAGAACAAAAGTATGACTGCCGCCAAAAAAACAGCTGTTAGTTTTTGAACAAATCTTTTCTTTTTCATGTTATTTCCTCCTTAAATTCCTTACAGGAATTCTTTTGTGAGAAAAATATATCATATATTACATGGTTTGTCAACAATATTTTTAATAATTTGCAAAATATTTTTATAAATTATCAAAATCAAGCAACCGTCTGTTTCAAGCGTTTTCAAAGATAATCCCCATGCAGCCCTTGCCGCAGTGAGCCGAAATGCAGCAGCCGGCTTCATTTACCATGATTTCATCAAAAAGCGAGGTTTCTTTAATATAAGAAACAAGCTCATCAACTTCATTTTCATCAAGTGCCGAATAATTCAAATGGCATCTGCCGCCGCTTATCGGTTTGCTTTCTTTCAGCTTGTCAAAGATATATTTTTGCCTTGCAGTTTCAATTTTACCTTTATATCTTTTTCCTGGAATAAGCTTTCCGCCGATTACATCGATTGACGGTCTGATTGAAAATAAGTTTGCACCGAATTTTTCGGCTGCCGAACATCTTCCGCCTTTATAAATTGTTTCGGTGTCTTTAAGAATAAAACTTGTGTTGATTTTCGTTCGCATTTTTTCAAGTTCATCGGCAATTTCCTTTGCACTTTTTCCGCTGTCGCGAAGCTTTGCGCCCTCCAGAGCAAGCATGGCTGTTCCTGCGGAAAGATTAAGCGAATCAACAACAAAAACATTCGGAGATTCTTTTACGGCAAAGAGTGCATTTTGAAAGCAGGAGGAGATTTTGCTGCTTAAAGAAACATGAACGATGTCATAGCCGTTTTGAGTAAACTGTTCAAAAAACTCATTGTATTCATAAGGTGAAACACCGGCGGTTTTTGCAGGTGAGCGATAAAGCGAACATTTTTTATAAAGCTCTTTTGTGTTCAGATCAACGCCGTCTTTATATTCTTCTTCGCCGATAACAATGTTCATCGGAATAATTTTAATGTCGAATTTTGCTGCGGTTTCACTTGAAAGATCCGCCGCACTTTCGGTTGTGATTGCAATTTTATTTTTCATTTTCTGCTCCTTTTGCTGTTTTTGTAAAACATATATTATATTTACGTCTATTTTGCCCTGATAAATATAAAAGTTTCACAATATCTCTTGAAAAAAATTACAATTCATAGTAGAATATAAAAGCTATAATAAAGTGCGCACAGCACAGAAAGGGATGTTTACCATGTGGCAACTTAAAAAAGCATATTACAGAGCCTTTCAGAAGGTAATGAAAATTGCTATGTTTGCTTTTGACTGGTCTGAGCCTGAAGTTCTGGAAGGCCCGGGCGCAATCAAAAAGCTGCCTGATCTCATTAAGTCCAAGGGACTTAAAAATGTTCTCATTGTAACCGATAAAGGTCTGATGAGTCTTCATATTCTTGATTCTCTTTTTGAAAAGCTTGAAGAAGTCGGAATCGAATATGTTGTTTATGACGGAACTCAGCCTAATCCGACAATTGACAACATTGAAGATGCACGTCAGCTTTATCTTGACAACAACTGTGAAGCTGTAATCGCTTTCGGCGGTGGATCTCCGATGGACTGCGCAAAAGCAACCGCAGCAAGAGTTACAAATCCGAAAATCCCCGTTAAGAAAATGAGAGGTGTGCTCAAGCTTCGTCATAAGCTTCCGCCGCTCTTTGCAGTTCCGACAACGGCAGGAACAGGCTCGGAAACCACACTTGCGGCTGTTGTTTCAGACCCTGAAACCCACGAAAAGAACGCAATTAACGACCCGAGGCTTCGTCCGAAATATGCAGTGCTTGACCCTGAACTTACAGTCGGTCTTCCGCCTCATATCACATCAACAACAGGTATGGATGCTCTTACCCATGCTGTTGAAGCTTATATCGGAAAGAGCAATGTTAAATCAACCGAAGAATATGCAGAAAAGGCTGTCAGAATGATTTTTGATAACATTGAAACCGTATATTCGGACGGAAAAAACATTGAAGCAAGAAATCAGATGCTCAAGGCTTCTTATTATGCAGGAATGGCATTTACCCGTGCTTATGTTGGTTATGTTCATGCAATCGGACATAATCTCGGCGGAATGTATCATATTCCTCACGGTCTTGCAATGGCTGTTATTCTTCCTTATGTTCTTGAATATTACGGAGAAAGCGCACATAAGCGTCTTGCAAAGCTTGCTGTTATTGCCGGTGTCAAAACCGACGGAACAGACGCTGAAAAGGCAAATGCTTTCATTGAAGCAGTTAAAGAGCTCAATCGTAAGATGAACATTCCCGATAAGTTTGAGCAAATCAAGGAAGAGGATCTTCCGCTTCTTGTTGAACGTGCTCTTAAAGAAGCAAATCCGCTTTATCCTGTTCCGAAGATTATGGACGAAGCAGACTGCGAAGCCGTTATCAGACGTCTCATGGCATAAGATTGCCGATAAAATATTAAAAAACTTACACAAAAAAGTGAAGCCGAGAAATTTCGCTTCACTTTTTTTATTATCATGTCAACTCATAAAGGATTGTTATCGATCCGCAATTGTATAATCGAACGGCAGATAAGTGCTGAGTTAATGTCGGTCAGAAGTCCTATGAAACCGAAAATTAAAAAAAGCATCTTGAAAAGAAATGTAATATAGTGTAAAATAGACAAAAGTAAACTTTTTAGTTTAAAAATCGTCGGTTGTTGATTCATTTATCGGCGGTTAATAAAAAGGAAAGGAAAAAGCAGGTAAATCGGGCTTTATCTGTGCAAAAGAAAAAATGGAACACAAAATTCACGTCGGCTTCGGCTTTCATGTTAACTGTTATCATTCATACAGAGGCGACACAAACGACAATCTGGGCTTTGGGTCGGACATCAGAATCATTCGCAAAATTCTTGATATTCTCACGGATTTTAACAAAAAAGGAATACCGGTTAAGGGCACATGGGACAGCGAAAACTTTTTCTCGCTTGAACAAATTCTTCCGCAATATGCTCCCGATATAATTGAAAAAATGAAAGAGCGCACCGCAAAATACGGCGATGAGCAAATCATTATGGGCTATAGCAACGGTGCCTTGGGTGCAATGAACAGCGAAGAGCTTGAAGCGTCAATTGAACTTGCAGTTGAAAACAGTCAAAAAAGCGGACTTATGGATATTTTCGGAAAATATGAAAAAATTGTTCGTCCGCAGGAAGTTATGTTCACTCCGTCACAGGTCAGCATTTATAACAAGCTTGGCGTTAAAGCATTGTGCCTTTATTATTCCTGTGTTCCGTTCGATGCTTTCAGAACAATAATCAGTCCGCTGCCGGACGAGCTTGCTTTTAATCCTCTGACATATACATATAAAGGCGAAAGCATGACAATATTACCAACTTACAGCAATTCCGATGTTTGTGATGCCGGCTGTCTTCGTGCATGGGTAAAGGAACTTCGTAAAAAGCAGGAAAGCGGTGAAATCAACCACGATATTTTCATATTTATAAATATGGACGCCGACAGCATCTTCTGGGAATCAATGAATTTGCCTGTTGTCGGAAGCAAAATTGCCAACACCGACGGTATCCACGGTCTTGTTGAAGAAATTTCGGATTTGCCCTATATTGTTTTCAACACACCCGGAGGCTATCTTAAAGACCATAAGCCGCTCGGAGAGATTACGTTCACTCAGGACACAGCAGACGGCAATTTCACAGGCTATGCTTCATGGTCGGAAAAGCCTTATAACAGAAAAATCTGGACAGCAGTTGAAAGAGCAAGAGCGATGTCAAAAGTTAACGCAAAAAGCGATTTTGATTCGCCGTCGTTTAAAGACAGAGTGCTTCTGCTTTCAACAACGCATTTCGGTCTTGCAACGCCTGTTCTTAATATTCAGCGTGAAAAGAAGGCAGATGAGCTTGCACAAAAAATTATCACAAGCGAAACCGATGCTTTGAAAAAGACGAAAAAGCTTACTGTTTATAATATCACAAATTCGCTTTTCCAATGCGTTCAGTTAAAGCTTAATGAAAAAATTGAAAGTGTATCCGAGCTTGTTTTCAAAGGAAAAGAGCTTAAAGATTTTGCGGTCATTTCAATGGAAAACGGCAGTGTGTTTGCTTTCTTTGAATTCAGTGAACTTAAAGATAAATATACACTTGATGTTTCCCTGAAAGAGAAAAAAGAAGCGCCGATGAAGCTCAGCTTTGAAACAAAAGATCTTTCTTTGCGCTTTAATGTTGACGGAAAAATCGAAAAGCTGGTTTATAATTCAAAGCAGATCGGCAAAAACAATTTCCTTTCAAGCTTCATAACTTACGGAAAGAAGAAATATAATTTTGAAAAAACGTCGGTTCATGCGCTTGAATGTGCCGGAAACGCCGAAGGTATAAGACTTGCCGGCGAAATCCATCTTCCCGGTGAAATTACAAAAGGAACATTTGCATTTGACTTTTTCACGGTCGGTTTTTCTTCGGCGGTTTATGTCAGAACCGATGTAACTTATCCTTACACACCTGAGCTTACTTCAATTTCAACCGAAAATTCATCTCTCGGAAGATTCAGTGACATGAATTGGGTTGAGGCTGCTGCGTTTGAAATTACGCCGTGTCTCGGAAATGACACAAGGGTTGTTAAGCGAAACTTCATGGGTGATGTTTCTTCTTTCAGAACACGTTCTTTTGTTGAAAGTGACCCGAAAAACAAAAAAATTGCTTCGTTCAATCATCAGCTGACAGGCGGTTTTGTTGGTCTGACTGACGGAAAAGACGGACTTGTTCTTGCAAACTCAAGGCAAGTGCTCGGTTCAATGGCACATTGTCCGATGCGTCTTGATGAAGACGGAACGGTTCATATGAATATGTTCGGAACATATTACGGACCTCAGCGTCACCATTGGGGCAGGGCAAAAGATCAGATTCTTGCAACCTATACTCTTGTCACTCCGCAGGGAAAATCAATTGCCCCGTCATATAACGGCAACAGAGAAATTTCGCTGATAGGTATGTTCGGATTTTCCGGTGAAGAGCCGACAGATGATAAGCTTGCCGAAATTAACGCTTTTTCCGACGGCGCGGTTGTTTCTGCACCGCAGAATAGCTTGGTCGGAGCGTATAACGAGGATAATGTATATTTCAAAGAAGCGTCGGCAGACGGCATTGACGAAAGCAAACTCAAAAATCCGATCATGACCGGACTTTCGGGCAATCTTCTGAAATATATAACCTTAGGTCCAAAGGCAATCGGTCATATTGTTGCAAGCCAGATCAAAGCAGGCAGAGTAAAGAAAAAATAAAGCATTCAGAACATATTTTGAATAATTTTTATAAAGAGAAAACCCCGACAGGCACTGAAAGAATGCTTGTCGGGGCAATTTTTTGTTGTTGTTTTTATGCTGCAAGATCAAAGGTATAGGTATAATCAGTCGGTGTTCCGGTCTTGAAGTTTCTTGCTGTCAGAACAATTTCATCGCTGTAAACTTCAAAGTAGCAGCCGAGACCGGTATCATGGTAGTCGCCGTAGTCATTGTCTTTGCCGTATGCGGGAAGATTGATGGTATAAACGCTGTCGCTGAGCTTTTCAATTGAGCGTTCATATACACCGTCATGAAGATGTCCGTTGAAATAGAAAACATTTTCATATTTTGTGAGAATTTCCTTTACCTGTTCGGACTGGTCGCCGATGTCACCGGTTTTCCAGACATCGGGAAGCCCGTGGGTATTTTTCAGCGGCTGATGGCAAACAACAAAAGCAGGCTTTCCGTCTTTGGTTGCCCTTGCAAGTTCACTGTCAAGGAATTTAAGCTGTGCGTCGGAAATATAAGCTCTTTCAAAAACGGCTTTTTCCGTGCTGAGCATAATAAAGGTATAGCCGTTTATGTCATATGAATAATAGCTTTTGCCCTGTGTGTCAACGCCGGTCAGCTTTTTAACCTCGTCCATGATAATCTTGCTGTTTTCTTTATATTCATAGCGGGCATCATGATTTCCGAGTGTTATAAGAACATTTTCGGCAGCTGTCTGATTGTCCAGATATTTGAACAATACGTCATATTCGCTGTTAAAACCGTTGTCTGTCAGGTCGCCTGCAATAATAACGGCATCAAAGTTTTCATCGGTGTTTTCAAGATCGTCAAAAAATCTTGAAAGATAATAGCCCTGGAAAGCATCATCTCTTGTGTGTGTATCTGCGATTGCGACAAAAGAAAGCTGAACCGAATCGGAATCTTTGAATTTTATAGGCTCGGATGTTGACTGTGCCGTGATAAGCCCGAAAGCAAGGGCAAATGAAAGAATGGCAGCAAGCATACCTTTGACGCTTGCAATCAGGTTTTTAATTTCGCTAGGAAGCTGCATTTTGAAATCTCCTTTTCTTCTTTTTTGCATGTTAATCGGCACTTTTTTTAATTTTGCCGATTAACAGCCAATCTTTTCTTACCGCAACATTTTAACTCACTTTTAATTTCAGGTCAATACTTTTGTTAATTTTTAATTAATTTATATGGTTTAAGAAATGATAAAAAAGAAAACCGTGCAGCCTGTTTTTCAACTACACGGTTTTATGCCTGATTGATATGTAAATTAATATGTGATGGTGTAATCGTCAATGAAAGTCATGCCGATTTTTGCATCAACACTTGCAAAAACAATTTTTGCCGTAACGCTCAGAACCATCGGGAGCTTATAGTTTGCCCAAATCATGTTTCCGGTTGCTTTGTCAATTTTGCATTCGATTACAGCGTCATAATATCTTGTGCTTGACTGTGAAACAATTCCTCCCGAAGCGCTGACTATATCTTCCGTTTTCATAACATTGAAAGCATTTGCACAGCCTGAGCCCTGCGGGTCGGTACATTCATTGAATTTGAGCGTGATGTTATAGTTTGTTCCGTCATCGGTGCAGGTTGCGTCCATAACATCGGCTTCTGTTGCGTTGCTGACAAAGGATTCGCCTTTGACGGGATAGTTTGTTGTGATGTCAGCTCCGGAATATTCAACGGGAGTTTCATCTTTTTTAAGAAATTTGCTGATAAGAGGTTTGCCGACAGATTCAGCAACTGAGGGCATTTCGGTCAGATCTTCGTTGTGCTGAAGATCTTCATAGTTTCTTGTTACTTTTGAAGCGTTTGTTTTAATTTTGTTTGCACTTTCGTTAAAGAGCTTTATAATGTCTGCCTTTGCGGTCGGAGCACCTGTTGATGCGGCGGCACTTGCGTTTGCGTCTGCGGCAGGAGCCGGCTCTGAAGAAGCAGACGGATTGTCTTGTGACACAGCGTCAGTCTGCGCGGCTGAAGATGCAGGTTCTGAAGAAACAGGGGCGGCAGTTGTTGCTGCGGTTGTCTGAGCCGTTGTTGCCGCTGTTGTTGTGGCAGCGGAAGTTTCAGGTTCAACGCTAACATTTTTTTTGGTATTCAAAAGAGAACCTGTAAAGTTGCCGAGACAGAAAATTACAAGCAAAACTAAAAAAATACAGAAAGCTTTTTTAATATCTTCGTCAAAAGGTTTTGCCATTGACGGCTCTTTCTTTTCCTGAGGAATTTTATTTTTAGACATATTACTCAATCCTTTCATGCTTTTTTAACGGTGTTATATTGCAAAAAATCAATATCGTGCAATACTGTTACCTTAAATTATGCATGAACATTATATTATAATTTATTTAACAGTTCAAGCTAAATCAGCTAAATTCACAAATAATTTGCTTTTATATATAGTCAAATGATTGTTTTAGTGATATAATGTCATGGTAACTGCCGAAAATAACAGTTTATACGCTCTTCGGCGCTTTCTTATGAAGGGATTTTATTTATAATATGAAGAAACTCAACAAAATCAAGGTCCTTCCTAAATCGCATATCATAACATGGTATGTTTGCCGTGTGCTTCTTTTTGCATGGGGTGTCTGGGGAATGCTTCACGGATATACATCTGAATTTATCCAGGCTTGTTTTGCTATTATTTTCACTCATCTTTGGGATATGTTTCAGCTTTTCGGCGGCAGGTCATTTATCACAAGATTTCCTTATACGCTTCAGACAATGCTGAATGTTTTCATCTGTTTTTCCTGTGTTGTCGGAACAACAGTCAACACAAGAACTTCTTTTCAGTATATCGATGTGCCGGAACATATTTTTGCGGGATATATGGCGTGTATGGGCGGCTTTTTTCTTGCCGATATTATGCAGGGCAAAAAAAATCCTATAAAAATTTCCGTTCATGCAATGTTTTCTCTTTGCTTTTCCGTGACGCTTCTTGTCGGTTGGGAATTTTATGAATTTACAATGGACAGACTTTACGGCTTTGTTATGCAACACGGTCAGGCTCCGCTTGCTTATGGACTTACGGACACCATGGTCGATTTGATTCTCGGTGCCGGCGGTGCATTGCTTGCAATGTTTATCGGTGCGTTCACAAGAACGGGAATCATCGGCAAAAACCGAGCCGAGGTTCGTGCAAAATATAAAGCCGAAAGAGAAGCTTATAAAAAAGAAAAAGCGATGCTTTATGCACAACACAGAGAAAACGAACTTTAAAAAAGAAAGGAAGAATTGCGGGCGGAAAAATGTCCGTGATGTTTGGCAGATGCTATGAAGCTTTTAAAAATACTTGACACAATCAGCATTTCGGGCAGCTTTGACGGTGAAACCGAAATTTGCGATATTGTTTATGATTCAAGAAAAGCAAAGCCGGGCGTGATGTTTGTTTGCCTTTCGGGCGCAAGAGCCGACGGTCATAAGTTTGCAAAAAGTGCTTATGAAAGTGGCTGCCGTGTGTTCCTTTGCGAAAAAATGCTTGAACTGCCGGGGGACGCACAGATAATTTTATGCTCCGACACAAGAGCGGCGCTTGCCGTCGCTTCATGCAACTTTTTTGAGCACCCGTCAAAAGAAATTGCCGTCATCGGCATTACGGGAACAAAGGGCAAAACAACCGTTGCGCATATTATCAGACACGTTCTTGACGAAGCGGGAATCAAATGCGGAATCATCGGAACGGTCGGTGCAGGCTACGGCGATGTTAAGCTTTCAACGGTCAACACAACGCCCGAATCTTATGAGCTTCAGAAAATGTTCCGTCTCATGGCGGATGCAGGCTGCAAAGCTGCTGCAATTGAAGTATCCTCTCTCGGTTTGAAATTTCACAGAACGGACGGAACGCATTTTGCTTTGGGTGTTTTCACCAATCTTTATCCCGACCACATCGGAACAAACGAACACGAAAGCTTTGAAGAATATGCCTTTTGGAAAAAGCAGCTTTTTCATATGTGCGACAAAGCAATAGTAAACATTGACGATGAATTTTCAAAGCAGATTATGGGTGAGTGTTCCTGTCCTGTAATTACATACGGTTACAGTGAAGACGCCGACTACCGCCTTGTGAAAACAGAAAAAATCAAATCGGGTCATGTTTTGGGTGTTGATTTCACTTTGTCTCATGCAGGAAAAGAAAGAAGCTTCATGATAAGCATGCCCGGCGACATCAACGCACACAATGCGCTGATTGCCGTTGCCGCCGCTGACATTTGGAACATCAGCGATGAAATTTTGAAAAAAAGCCTTGCTCATGTTTTTGTTAAGGGCAGGGGCGAAATTGTTGAAACCGGCAAGGATTTTTCGGTTATCATTGATTATGCGCACAACGGCGTCAGTCTGAAAAACATTGTTGACACCGTTTCGGCCTATGACCACAACCGCATTATTGCGCTTTACGGCTCCGTCGGCGGACGTACTGAAATACGCCGCCGTGAGCTGGGCTTGGTTTCGGGAGCGATGTGTGATCTTTCCATTTTAACTGCCGATGATCCCGAATTTGAAGACGTTGAAAATATCTGTAAAGATATTGCCGCTGCCGTGGAAGAATCGGGCGGAAAATATGTGATCATTCCCGACAGAGCAAAAGCAATCGCCTATGCGATTGAAAACGCCGAAAAAGGCGACATCATTATTCTTGCAGGCAAGGGGCACGAGGAGTTTATGAAAGTGCGAGGCGAAAAGCTTCCTTTCAGCGAAAAGGAAGAGATTTTCAAAGCGCTTAAAAACCGTGCTTAAAAAACAGCAAAGGAGTTTTGCTTTATGTATCAATTCAAAGAAGAAAGCGACATGAAAGCTTATGACAGCTTCATTGAAAATAACAGCGGACAATATATTCAGTGCTCACGCTGGCAAAAGGTTAAGACCACATGGAAATGTAAGTTTTACAGCGGTTTTGACGGTGATGAAAGAGTTCTCGGCGTGCTGATTATGGAACGATTACTTCCTGCTGCCGGAAAAATCTGGTATGCTCCGTCAGGACCTGTCTGCAATTATGACAATCATCAGCTTCTTTCCGAGTTTACTGCGTTTGTTCGGGAACTTGTCAGCAAAAACGGCGTTACAGCATTCATCATGGATCCGCCGATTTCTCTTCGCATTAACGGCGAAACGCAGGAATACGGCGTGAAAAAGCACAAAGAGCTTGTTGACCTTGGCTATCATCTGAACGCAAACATTGAAAATTATACCTATAAACAGCCTGTTCAGCTTTTTATACCGCTGAAAGAAAACGGTGTTTCTCTTGACGGAAAACAGGTGCTCAAAAAATGTGACAAGGGTGTGCGCTATTCAATCAGAATCGGCGAGCAAAGGGGTCTTGTTGCCAGAACTTTCACTTCAAAAGATGTTGACAGCGATCCGTCAATCATAAAAGACTTCATGGGTGTTATGCGTGACACCTCAGAGCGTGACAATTTTGTTGAGCGTGACGGTGATTACTGTGCAAAGCTTCTTCGTGAATTTGACGGCGCAAGCGACCTGAAGCTTGTTTATTATGACAAGGAGCTTGACAGAAAGCTTCAGGCTGAAAGACTGCAGAAAAAAGAAGAAGCACTTTCTCAGCTTGAGGGCGCACACGAAAAGAAGGCAAGACAGATCAATGAAATCATCACAAGCGTTGACAAGCAGACCGAGCACTTTGAAAAACGAATCAAAGAGGCTGAAGAATTCACAAGCGACAACCGCATCTGTGTTGCCGGCGGACTTTCCATTTATTATGCAGGCATGGGAAGCTGCCTTTTCGGAGGAACAAGAAATGTCATTCGAAACAACACCCGTTCAAGCCATTATCTTAACTATCTTCGTCTTTGCGAGAGCATAAACCGCGGCTGTGACATTCACGATCTCGGATATGTTATCGTGAAAACTCCGCAGATTAATCCCGACGGAACTCTCGGTGAGCTTATTCCTGCCGATAATTTCAAAGGAATCTATGATTTTAAAAAGAGCTTCAGCGCAGATTATCATGAATTTATCGGCGAATATGTTCTTGTCGGCAACAAGATGAAATATTATGCTTATTCAAAGCTTATGCCGAAAGCAAAGAAAGCCAAAATTGCAATTATTAAAAAGCTCAGATAAAAAGTTATAATGATACAACAAAGCACCCGAACAAAAATGCCCGGGTGCTTTTGATGTTGTTAATCTTATTCGGCTTCTTCTGTGCCGCCGGTGAATTTAGCGAGAATACCCTTGAGGAATTCAACAACTTTTGCTATGATAGCCTGAAAATCGATTTCCTGAAGCATTGCGATAATCTGATCCATTCTTGTCACCTCTTTTTCGTATGTAATTTTTAATTTGTGCTTTAATCGAGTGTTAATTTTTCTTGTATATTAACACTATACAGTAAGATTATTAAATAAAATTAAAAAATACTTAAAAAAGATGATAAAATATTAACAAAAATTAAGAAAAGTTCAGGCTTTGTTTTTTTGTCTGTAAACAAGTCTGCTTCTTTCTATATCGGCAGTTATTCTGCCATCTTCAAGAAGCGACTGCAAATATGATTTAACAGTTAAACTGACTTTTGCATATTTGTCGGGATTGAGCCTGAGTGAAAGATCATTGTCGGCTTTTTCAATCAGTTCTTCAACGCTGAGCCCCTTGCAGCTTTCAAAGAAATATTCCTTTAACTGCTCAATCCTTTGGATATTAAAAGCGGCAAGCTCGCTTATATCTTCGCTTGCGGGAACATGAGAGGGCACAAAGACCTTTCCTTTAAGCTCAGATAGCTTTTTAATCGTTTCAATGCTCTTGTTGATATTGAGGAAAAACGGAATTTTATATTCATCAAAGGTCTCTTTCATCAGTATGCTGTCGCCGATAAACCAGACATCATCGGGCGTTTTGATTGCAATCATGTTGAAATTATGTCCCGGAAGAGGAGCTGTTTCAAATCCATCGGGAAGAACAGCTTTTGTCAAAATTTTCGCATGAACGCCTTTGTCGGTAAGTCTGCCGTCAGGCAAGCGGCGCACAGGAACACCGTTAAAAAGATAGCTTCCCTCAATGTTCGGTTCATTGACAATCAAACGCTCAATTTCGCTTGCATAAACCTCGCAGCCGTATTTTTCAGTGAAATATTTATTGCCCGTGATGTGGTCAATATGGCTGTGGGTGTTGAAAATGGCTTTTACACGCCAGTTTCTTTCTTCAAGAATTTTATCAAGGTCATGAACGCTTTTTTTGTGATCGCCGCTGTCGATAAGAATGACTTCGCCGTTTTTCAGATCATAAACGCCGATGTTTGAAAAACAGCTCAGATAATAGGTGTTTTCAGCGCATTGAATCAGTTTAAACATCTTATGTTTCCTTTCGGCAGTGCCGATCCTTTCATGAAAAATTAAACAGTTTCTTCTGAAGTGCTGTTTTGTCCGATCCACATATCTTCAAATTTCTGACCGGCAATTTCTTCAATAATTTTCTTTTCTTCTTCTGTGGCGGTAACATGACCTGTTTCCTGCTTTTCGGCGATGAGACGCTTAACGAGTTCATGGTCCTTCTTGGTCATTTTATATCTGAATGCGGAAAAAACAGAGAACAAAAGCAAAACAATCGGAATGATTGAATAAGTGAATCTGATTCCGAAAAGGGCAGTTGAGCCTGTTGCAACAGCCTGTTTTGAATCCGCATTAAAGCCGAAGCCTGCAAGAATATATCCGGTTAAAGCAGCCATGATGCCGCTGATAAATTTCTTGATAAAGGTTGAAAATGTTGAAATTGTTCCCTCACGTCTTTCGCCTGTAATGAGCATATCCACATCGGTGACATCGGGGAAAATGTTGCTTGTGACCGAAGCCATACCCGCAAGACCGATTCCGTAAAGAAATTCAACAACATACATAAGTATGGGTGAAGAATTCGGGCCAACTGCAAAAGAAAGCGCAAGAGCGGAAATCGTAACGGGAATAAATACCTTTGCGGGCATCTGCTTTGTTTTTGCAATCGACATGGCATATGCCGGCAAAAAGCCTGCCGCTTCCGCAACACCCGAAACCATGGTTAAAACGTTCAGACGCTTTGACATATGGGCGATGTTGTTGAGGAAATAATAAGATGAGTTCGATGAAAAGCTGCTTGCGGCAGTGTTGAAAAAGCAAAGCGAAAAATATCTTCTGAACGAACGGTTTTTGAAAACGGTTTTATACTGTCTGAAAAATTCATGCGCATTGAACGGTTCATGAACTTCGTTTCTTGAATCTTCCTCTTTGCAATATTTGAAAACAAACAGCATCGGAAGACTTACCCAAAGGCAGAGAATAAGACCCATTAAAATAAATTTTGTTCGTGAGCCGGGAGTGAATTCCTCGGTTTCAAAAATGCCGAAGAAAAGACCTGCGATGATAAAGGAAGAATAGCTTCCGACAGCGTCCATGATGGTTTTTACTGCGTTGTACTGTGTGCGCAGACTGTATTCGGGTGCAAGCGACGGAAGCATTGCGGTATAGGGCACAATCACAACGGTGTATGCGGTGCTGAAAAGAATATAGGCAACGATGTAATAAATCATCGTATAAGTTGAATTCCCTTTTCCGGAAATACCGAAAGAACACCACATCATGAAATATGTAATTGCCGCAAAGGGCAGACCGTAAAGAAGATAGGGTCTGTGCCGCCCGTATTTTGAGCGCGTGCGGTCGGTGATGATGCCCATGATCGGATCGGAAAAAGCATCGCTGAGCTTTGCAAAAAGAATAACGGTGCCGGCTTGGGCGGTTGTTAAGCCTTCAACCTTTGTTAAAAAGGCGATAAAATAAATTCCGATTATGTAAAATGATCCGCCGCTTAAAAATACACCGGAGCTGTAGGCAATCATCGGACCGATTTTTTGCTCCTCTTTAACACCGACAAGCCGCTTTACGGCATAGCCGAATTTTTGAAGTTTTGTTCTTTCTTCCATATAATTTCCCCTTTCTTTTGCCGCACAGCAGAATGCTTACGGACTTTTTATTTAAACAGATAGCCGACCATAAAAAGCTTTTTGCTTGTCAGAAGCTGACGAAACTCAAGTGAAACAGGTTCGGTTTTTCCGTTTGATTTGTTATAAACAACAATTTCGCCGTTTTCATATCTGACCATAACGGTGTGAAGTGAAGAAAAAAGCAAACGGTGATTCCAGAAAGAGCAGATTCCGCATTTAGCGTCGGCAAGCTCATTAAAAAAGTTATTATACTGAAAAACTTTTGTGTAAGGAACGCCGTGTGCTTTAAAGTATTTGTCAAGAACATAAACGTTTGAGCCGAAAAAGCCGCAAAGCACCGATGACTTAGGATACATTTCAAGGCATATATCGGCAAGATTTGCTTCTCTTTTCAAAAAGCGCATCGCATTATAAATTGCAATCATTTCACAGCCGTTCCATGCCATTGTGCAAATGCCGTATTTCATTTTGCTCACTTCGCCTTTGCCCTGACCGTTTATGAAATCATCGGGCAAAGCAATCTGACTGTTGTGTTTATAGTTTAATTTTTCGAGCATGGATTTACCCCCAACTCAAAGCCTTTAATTCCCATACTGTCTGAATAATAAATATAAACCGGGGTTAAAGTCTCTTTGCATTTGTCTATAACATATTTTGTTCCGTGGCTTTTTGTGTCCCAGAAGGCAACAACAATGTCAGCAAGCTCAACGATGAGTTCATCTCTTTTGAGAGGCGCACTTTTGCCGTATAAATCATAATCGGGAACAATTTCAAGAATCTGAATTTTGTGCTTTTTTGCATATTGTCTTGCCCGAAGATCAATTCCCTTTGCACCGCCGGAAATGATTTGTGTTGCGCCGAGCGGTATGCAGTTTTCGGGAATTTCAAAATCAAGACTGCGTGAGCCGACAATGGCAACCCTCATTGTTATTTACCTCATTTTGAAAATATCTTTTGAAACAAACTGATTATTTTCTGAACTGCTGTTTCATTCTCTGTTCTTTTGAAAGAATGACTTTTCTGAGTCTGAGAGAAACAGGTGTAACCTCAAGAAGCTCATCGTCCTTGATGAATTCCATGCACTGTTCAAGACTGAGAACAGTCGGCGGAACAAGACGAAGCGCATCATCCGAGCCCGAAGCACGGGTGTTTGTCAGATGCTTTTGTTTGCAGACATTGCAGGTTACATCTTCGCTTTTTGCACATTCACCGACAATCATTCCCTCATAAACGGGAACGCCCGGACCGATGAAAAGTCTGCCTCTGTCTTGCGTGTTGAAAAGTCCGTAGCCGGTTGTTTCGCCGGTTTCGTGAACGATAATCGAACCTCTTTCTCTTGTCTGAATGTCACCTTTATACGGTTCATAGCCTGCAAAAAGCTGATTCATGATGCCGTTTCCGTTGGTGTCGGTCATAAATTCGCTTCGGTAGCCGATAAGCCCCCTTGACGGAATCTTAAATTCAAGGTGGGTTGCGCCGCCGTTTCTTGTTCCCATGTTTTCAAGCTCGCCTTTTCTTGAACCGAGCTTTTCCATAACGGCGCCGACATAGGATTCCGGGACTTCAACAATAAGAAGCTCCATGGGTTCAAGCAGAACACCGTTTTCTTTTTTCATGATAACCTTCGGGCGTGAAACCTGAAATTCATAGCCCTCTCTGCGCATGGTCTCAATCAGAATTGAAAGATGAAGCTCACCTCTGCCGCTGACTTTAAAGGTGTCTGTGCTGTCGGTTTCTTCAACACGCATGCTGACGTTTGTTTCAACTTCCTTGAAAAGTCTGTCACGGATATTTCTTGATGTGACAAACTTACCCTCGCGTCCGGCAAAGGGGCTGTTGTTGACAATGAAGTTCATTGAAATTGTCGGTTCGTCAATCTTAACAAACGGAAGCGGTTCAATATGTTCGGGGTCGCAGGCGGTTTCGCCGATGTTGAGGTCTGCAATTCCCGAAACACAGATAAGGTCGCCCAAAGAAGCGCTGTCAACTTCAACTCTTTTGAGTCCCTCAAACTGATAAAGCTTTGCAATTCGGACATTTTCCTGCGTTCCGTCAGCTTTGCAGAGTGTGACCTGCTGACCTCGCTTGACAGAACCTCTTTCCACTCTGCCAACGCCGATTCTGCCGATATAATCGTCATAATCAAGGCTTGAAAAACGAATCTGAAGTGGACCGTTGATGTCGCCTTCCGGCGGGTCGATGTTTTCAAGAATTGAATCAAAAAGCGGTCTCATATCACCCTCGCGGACATTGCTGTCAAGTGAAGAATAACCGTCTTTCGCACTTGCATAAACAACAGGAAAATCAAGCTGGTCTTCTTCTGCGCCAAGCTCAATGAAAAGGTCAAGAACTTCGTCAATAACCTCTTCGGGTCTTGCACCGGGACGGTCGATTTTGTTGACAACAACAATGACTTTCTTTTTAAGACCGAGAGCTTTTTTTAGAACAAATCTTGTCTGCGGCATACAGCCTTCAAAAGCGTCAACCAAAAGCAAAACGCCGTCAACCATCAGCATAATGCGTTCAACCTCGCCGCCGAAATCGGCATGACCCGGAGTGTCAACGATATTGATTTTTGTTCCTTTATAATGTACGGAGGTATTTTTTGAAAGAATTGTGATACCTCTTTCTTTTTCAAGGTCATTCGAGTCCATAACTCTTTCGGACACTTGTTCGTTCTGGCGGAAAGTGCCGCTTTGCTTGAGCAGCTCATCAACAAGTGTTGTTTTGCCGTGGTCAACGTGTGCAATGATTGCAACATTTCTGACATCATTTCTAACTTCCATTTTGTTCACCCAATCTTTAAATTTATAACCTTTATATTATATCACTTATCATTGTTTTTGACAAGATGTGATAGGCTTTATTTCTTTTTTTGCGCAAAGCCCGATTTCAGCTGATTTCCGCTCCGAACGGTGCAAGAGAAAGCTTTGCGATTTTAAAATACTGCTTGCCGAGAGGAATTGCGATAATTGTGCAGCATAAAATAGCACCGGTCAGAAAGTTTTCCGCCGCCATGGGAAAGCCGGTGAAGATTATCCAGAAAACATTGGCAACAGTGCTGACGGTTCCGCCGTTATATTTCACTTCTTTGCCGAACGGCGCAAGAGTTAAAGAAGCAAATTTGAAACATTGTTTGCCGAGCGGAATGCCGACAATTGTGATGCACCACAAAACGCCGAGAACGCACCACATCAGGCAGTTAATAAGTCCGCCGAAAATCATCCAGAATATATTTGCAAGAGTTTTCATATCTGTTCACCTTTTTAATAAGTCATTTTATATTGTTCTTTCAGTGTATAGCCTACAACGGTTTTGAAATTTACCGTTGCGACGCGGCAGGAAGCCGCAATTTCAGCCTGACATGAAATGCTTAAATTTTCAAGCTTACCGTTTTTTGAAATTTTTGCGCTGAGAACAGCACCTTTAAAAGACTGCGTGGCACTTTTTACTTTGATCGGCGAAGTTTTGAGTGTTTCAAGAGAGGGCACTTTAACTGCTCGTCCGTTTTTCGGCGGCTGCGAAGTTGTTGTGCCGTCATATGATGATTTGTCGGCTTTGAGAGTAATTTTGAGAACGGTTTTACCGTTTTCTTTTTTTGCCGAAAAGCTTTTGATGTCGTTTCCTCTTATCGAAGCGTTTTTGCCGTAAGGTTCAAGAATGGAATTGAGGCTGACGCCTGCGCTTTTGCCGGAAGAAAAATTATAAGTCGGACTGATTTTTCCGCTGAACAGGTTCATGATGTTTTTAACAGTTCGAAGCAAAGAATTCTTTGAGCAGGAAACAGTTTTTGTGTCGATTTGCTTTGTATAGGCAACTTTGACATTCTTTTCTTTTTTTGCATTGTTGACGGTTTTATTATAAAGCTTTGCTGCCTGAGCTTTTGTGCAGGGCAGACCTGAAGTGTCGGTAAATTCGCTGTAAATTCCGCTGAACTTTCCGTATGAAACAGCTGACTGCGCTTCTTTTACGGCACGAACCTTGAAAGAATAAATTGTGTTTTTTGAAAGATTTTTGATTTCGGCGGTATTTGTCTGCGTAATTATGTTAAGAGAAAATCGCCGGTTTTCTCTGTCGTAAATCCAGACTTCATAAGAGGTTGCACCGCTGACTTTCGACCATGAAAGCCTGATTGAGCTTTTTTCAATGTTCGTTGTAACAATTCCGCTGACTTTTTTGCAGGCTGTTACAGCGATGAGTTCATCACTCATCTGACCGAGAACGGTTTCACCGTTATATTCGGAAAAGCCCTGAACCTTAAAACGATAGACCTTTCCGGGTTTAAGCGATTTGATTTGTGCACTGTTTTTTGTTTCGGCGGCGGTCAGTTCATAGTCGCCGCTTTTTTCATTATATATATAAACACCGTAATTTTCGGCATCTTTGACCGCTTTCCAATGGATTGAAATTGAAGTTTCGGTTGTCTGATATGCTTCAAGCTGTTCGACTTTTCCGATGTCAGGTTTTTGAGAAGCACTTGTTTTCTCTTTTTCGGTGAGTGCGGGAGCCGGTTTTGTTGTGATAAAACCGTTTGTTCCGAAAGCAGAGCCTGAAAGAGAAAGCATCAGAACAAATGAAAGAAATAACGAAAGAAGCCTTTTGCCTTTGTTCACCGAAATCACCACCTTAAATTAAATTATATATCGATTTTCAAGAAATACTTTAAGCCTTTTCAAGCTTTAAAAAATACTGAGAAAACGGCGGATAATTGCTTGACGGCATAAATTGTGCAACAAAAAATTCGTTTTTGCCGCTTTCGTTTTTTAAAACATAAATCACAAAGCCGCTGTCTTTTCCGTTTTCGTCAAGTACACTGAAAGCCGATTTTTCTTTATACCCGTTTAATGTTACGCTGTTGAAGCTGTCCCACTTATCCCCGACATAATACATAATGGCAACATCTTTTTTGCCCTGCTTTTCAAAAGCATTTTCTTTCGGCTTAAAAGAAGGATTATTGATTGTGCTTGTGTCAAAAGAAAACAGTGCGTCTGAAATGATAAGCTCGCTGTTTTCATAAGTCTTTTCGTTTTCCTCTTTTTTCAACGGACAGGTATAAACGGTTTCTTTTACCTTGTATTTTCCGTCAATTGAAAGTTCAAAAGCTTTTTTGCTTCCGGCAGGATTTTTTGAAAGCTTAAAAAGATAATCGGCATATATGCTTTCATTTTGATTTTCTGAATTACTTTGTGAAAAATGTGCAAGATAAATATCAGCGTCTCCGAGTTTGTCATAACAACAATATATGACATCACCGCTGTTTTGTCCGTTTTTGTCATAAACGCAAAACGCATATCTTGTGTGATAAGACGAAAAATCCACACTGTTTGATTCATTCGGGTTCTCTCTTTGAGCCGTGTCAAGAACCGCATAGGTTTTCGCATTTTTGACCTCGAATGCTCCGTCAAAAAATTTATAGACAGGCTTTTCGATTCTTATGCCGTGAAGTTCATCTGAAAAAAGTTTGTCGGTAACGGTTAATTTCAAAGCTTTTTGAGAAAGTTCTTCATCGCTGTAAAATGTGCTCATAAGAGGATTTGTAAAAACCGCTTTTTCAAATTGAAGCGAGCCTAAGCAGTCAAGCTTGTCCGTGCTGACTGTTTTTGTTATACTGCTTAAAGGCTTGCTCAGTAAAATAAGCAAAAAAGCGCAGAAAAAAATGATGAGTGAAGAAGCAAAAACTTCTCTTTTCAGTTTCATACTTTTCATTTTGCTCACCTCTTTAAAGAAAACTGAATTATATTATATAAGATTATATCCCTTTGTTTATTTTGTCAAGAAAAACGGTATTGAATTTTAGAAAATTTATGATATTATTTATAGTATGCTTAATAAGAAAGGGAGAATCATTCATATGACAAAATTCAAAAAAATAACAGCGGTTTTGCTGTGCCTGGTTCTGTGTTCGTTTTTAACCGTTCCGGCTTTTGCCGTGCAGGAATATAAAATCACAAGTCCTTATGACGGTGTTGACTGGAGCAAAACAACAGCCTATAAAACCGCTCTTCATTCACACACAAACGCAAGCGACGGAGACCAGACCTTAAAGCAGTCGTTGGAGCGTCATGCACAGTCAGATTTTGATATTGTGTCAATCACAGATCACGGAACGGTTGATTATACCTGGAGCAAAGACAGTAAAAATATGTTCATACACACCTTGTTTTCCGCACTTGGAAAAAGCGAGGGTAAGCTTGAATATTTAGGTCAGTCGGGAACATTTGAAAACGGCGAAGCCTATACATATTCATCTGAGAACGGCGACGATTATCTGAACGTTTCGGGCAAAAAGATTCTTCGTATTCCTTACGGAATTGAAAATAACGCCATTTCGGTCAATGCCCATGTCAACAGCTGGTTTGTTGATTATCATGACAATACAATAACCACCTATGAAGATGCGGTTAAGGGAGTTGACAGTCTCGGCGGACTTTGCGTGATTAACCACCCGGGCGAATATACCAAGGCAAGATATGAGCTTCACAGCAGTGACGCTTATAATCAGAACAATACCGCTTATAAATATTATACCGACAAATATGCCTCTTTGATTGAAAATTATTCTGCCTGCATCGGAATCGACATCAATTCAAAAGGTGACACAAGAACGCTTTATGACAGGATTTTATGGGATAAGCTTCTTGAAAGATTTTCTTCAAACGGCAAAAATGTTTATGCAATTGCCTCAAGCGACGCCCATCAGCTTGAAAAAATTGACACGGGCTACACCGTTTTGCTGATGCAGGAGCAGACCTCAGCTCAGGTAAAAGAGGCTTTGTCTGAAGGCAGATTTTTTGCCGCAAGCCACTGCATCGGAAACTATGACGAGCTTGCACAGATTGCGGCGTCACTGAAAGAATATTACGGCGAAAACGATGAAACATATGTTAAGGTTAACGATGCGGCAACACAAATCAAAGAAAAGGTTGAAAGCATTGAAAGCGGAAAGCTTAAAGCAGATTCCTCAATCGGCATAACCTACAGCGTGCTTGATGAGGACGGCTTCTGCACTGCTAAAACACATCCGCAAATCACTTCAATCAGCACAAACAGCTTGAACGGAACAATCAGTCTGAACGCAGAAAACGCACTTCTTGTTCGATGGATTTCAGGCGGAAAGCTGATTGCAACCACCAAGGGCGGAAATTCTGTTCTTGACCTTTCGACTGTTTCGGAAAAGCTCGGCAATTATGTCAGAGCCGAAGTTTTCGGCGAGGGCGGAATTCTTTACACACAGGCTTTTCTGATTAAAAGCGAAAAAACGCAGCCTCAGCCGGTTGTCAGCGAAAGCTTCAAAGATTACGGAATCATAGATTTCATTTTTGCGCATTTAAACAATTGGTTTGAAGTTATTGTCAGATTCTTTAAAAATTTATTCTGATATAAATAGACTTTTAAGCGGCATGTTTTGTGCCGCTTAAAGTTTTTTTGGGTGCTCAGTCTGTCCGGCGTTTTCTTCGCTTTGAACAGACACTTTCTGCATATTCCGCTCAATCCACGCCATGAGAAGATTGACGATTTTTTCCTGTTGAAGAGGGGTAAGCTCTGTTCCTTTTTTCACATGATACCATTTGTTAAGACACCCGCGGCAACAGCAGGCGCAGGCATGCTGCGCTACAAAAACAGGGTGTCCGCGCATGGGAGTCTGCTTTCCGTCGTTCGGAATTTCTGCCGGAGCAAGGCGGATTCTGACAAAATCGCGTGCATGATTTCTTATCGTTTGCAGCCCCTTTTCGCCGATATATTTTATATCTTTTTCGCTCAGCCGAAAAGACGAGCGGAATTTTGATTTTTCAAGCTTGTCAAGAGCCTGTTCAATTGTCTGCATAATTTTTTCACTTCCCGAAACGCAATGTTTTTCGGCTTTTTATAAATTGATTTTATCACACTGAAAAGGCGGTTTCAAGTTTGTTTTTTGAACTTTTAAAAATTGACATTTTTGTGGATATGGTCAAATTATATAGAAAAATTAAGACAAAATAACAGCGGATTATAGGCTATGACAAATTGCGGAAAAATCGCTTGACTTTTCAAAGTTATATGTTATCATAGGCTTGACAGATAAATGAAAAGCGTTTTCGGATTCTGCCAAAAATATATTTTCAGGCTTGTATGACTGACGGAAGTGGAATTGACCACATGGAGTATAAGCCTTTTTGCCGACCGTCTGGGCAGTTGCTTGGATAGGACGGTTTTTTTATGCTTTTTTAAGATGAAAAATTTGCATAGAAATTATCAGCTCGTTCGCTTAATAATAATATAAGCCATAAAAAGAAAGGAAATGAAAGATGCAACAGCAAGAGCAGTGGCAAGGCTTTAAAGGCCGCCTTTGGAAAGAAGAAATCAATCTTCGTGATTTTATTCAGAATAACTATAAACCCTATGACGGTGACGAATCGTTTCTTGAAGGACCGACCGAAGCGACCAACAAGCTTTGGGACGTTCTGAAAGATCTTCAGAAACAGGAGCGTGCAAAGGGCGGCGTTCTTGATATGGATACAGACATCGTTTCAACTATA